>NZ_CP108006.1:7095218-7417432 GCF_036127095.1 Streptomyces sp. NBC_00335 | reverse complement strand
GTAACGAATAGCCGGGTCTACGGCCCCGCGCCGCCTCCGGGCACGGTGGAAAGCGACCGTCCTGCGCCCCGCAGGAGCGACGCGTCATCCGGACCGAAGGCGGACCCGCCATGACTGACATCGCCATCATCGGACTCGGCTGCCGCTTTCCCGGCGCCCCCGACGTCCTCGGCTACTGGAACCTCCTCCTGCGCGGGGCACGGCAGTTCGGCGCCGTGCCCGCGGACCGCTGGACCCGCGGGACCTTCCACGCCCCCGGCGACCGGTCGGCCCCCCATCCCGCCGCTACGGACCAGGGCGCCTTCCTGGACTCCGTGGACCGCTTCGACGCCCCGCACCACGGGGTGCCGCCCGCCCGCGCGCGGGCCGTGGACCCGCAGCACCGGCTGCTGCTGGACGTCAGCCGCGAGGCCCTCGACGACGCGGGGATGGGCCGCGGCGACTTCGACCGGGAGAACACCGGGGTCTTCGTCGGACTGTCGGTGTCCGACCGCAAGGACCTCGTGACGGCCCGCATGCGCGCGTCAGGCGCCGTCAGCCGCCGGTTCGGCCTGGGCGGACCCGGCGTCGTCGTCGACGCCGCCCGTTCCGGCTCGCTGGTCGCCCTCGACCGGGCGGTGGCCCACCTGCGCCGGGGCAGCTGCCGGATCGCCCTCGTCGGCGGCGTGCACCTCAACCTCGCCCCCGACAGCCTGGTCGGCTTCTCCCGGCTGCGCGCCCTGTCCGCCGCCGGGGTGTGCCGCCCGTTCGACGCGGAGGCCGACGGCTTCGTCCTCGGCGAGGGCGCCGGCGTCGTCGTCCTGCGGCCCCTCGCCGACGCCCTCGCCGCCGGCGACCGCGTCTACGCGGTGATCAGGGGCATCGGCTCGGCCGACGACGGCGCCTCCCCCGGCCCCCTGGTCCCCTCCGTCGAAGGCCGGCTCCGCGCCATGCGCCGGGCCTACGAGGACGCCGGAGTCGCCCCGTCCTCCGTCGGCTTCCTGGAGGCCGACGGCACCGGAACCGCCGCCGGGGACCGTACCGAGGTGGAGGCCCTGCGCCGGCTGCGCACCGAGTACCCCGACGACGACCCGGCCCTGTGCTACCTCGCCTCGGGCAAGGCCCTGATCGGGCACTCCCTGGCCGCGGCGGGCATCGCGGGACTGATCAAGACGGCCCTGGTGGTCCACCACCGCACGGTCGTGCCACAGCCGGCCACCACCCCCCACCCCGACCTGGCCATCTCCGCGGCGGGCCTGCGCTTCGCCGACACACCGCGGCCCTTTCCGGGCGGCGGCGCTCCCCTGCGTGCCGCCGTCAGCTCGTTCGGTTTCGGCGGCGCCAACGTCCACGTGGTACTGGAGGAGCGACCCGAACCGGTCCCCCGACCGGTCCCCGGACGGCCCGCGCACCGCGCCGCCGGTTCCGGGAGCGCCGGAGCCGCCGATGACACCGAGGTCGCCCGGCCCCAGCTCGTCTTCCTCTCGGCCGGAAACCCCGAGCTGCTGGACCAGCACATCGGCGAGGTACTCGACGTACTCGACGTACTCGACGTACTCGACGTACTCGACGCGGCGGACCGTACGCCGCTGGCGGCCGTGGCCCACACCCTAGGCGCGCGGGCGCCGCTGCCGGCCCGGCTCGCCATCGTCGCCACCGGCACGGACGCGTTCGTCGAGCGGCTGCGCCGAGCCCGTGAGCAGCTCCTCGCCGGCGCCCGGGGCGACCTCGGCGACGGCGCCTTCGCCGCCGACGCCCCGCTGCCGGCCGCGCGGCGCCGCATCGCCTTCCTCTTCCCCGGCCAGGGCAGTCAGCGTCCGGGCATGATGCGGGACCTGTACGAGAGGTTCCCCGCCTACCGCTCGGCCGTCTGCGTGCTCAGCGCCGTGGCCCGGGCCGGCCTCGGCTTCGACCTGGCCGACCTGCTCTACGGCGAGGCCTCCGCACCCCGGGCCCCGCTCACGGACAACGGGGAGCTCGGGCGCATGCTCGCCGCCACCGAGGTGTGCCAGCCGCTGCTCGGCACCGTCCAGATCGCGGCCACCCGGGTCCTCGCCGACTGCGGCGTCACCCCCGACCTCGCCCTGGGCCACAGCGCCGGGGAGTTCGCGGCCGCCGCGGCGGCCGGCGCCCTGACCCACGTGGACGCCGTCCGGCTGCTGGTGCACCGGGGCGCGGCCCTGCGGCGGGCCGGGGCCGGGCTCCGGGGCGGAATGCTCGCGGTCCAGACCGACAAGGAGACCTGCCGCCGGCTCGTCGACGGCATCGACGACGTGTGGCTCGCCTGCTTCAACCAGCCGCGGCAGGTCGTGGTCAGCGGCACTCCGGAAGGTCTCGCCGCCCTGCGCGGGGCCTGCGCGGAAGCCGGGGTCGTCACGGCGACGCTCGACGTGTCGAACGCCTTCCACTCCCCGCGGCTGGCCCGCGCCGAGGAGGCCGTGCGCTCGGGCCTCGCCACCCGTCGCATCAGCAGCCCCGCCGTGCCGTTCGTCTCCTCCGTGACCGCGGAGGTCTGCGAGGACCCCGACCGGCTGCGCGGCCTGTGGGCCCGGCACGCGTCCGCGCCGGTCCTCTTCGACGACGCCGTCCGCACCGCCTACGACCGGGGGGCCCGCGTCTTCCTCCAGGTGGCCGGCGGGACCTCGCTCCTCACCTCGGTCCGCCGCAACCTCACCGGCCACGGCGACGTCCACGTCGTCCCCGTCACCGGGGAGGTGCCGGACGACGGACGCACCTTCGTCCTGGCCCTCGCCCGGCTCGCGGTCCTGGGCGCCCCCGTCGACCCGCGCGCGCTGGTCGCCTCGGAGGAGCGCCGGCTCCTGGACCTGCCGGTGGCCAAGGCGGACGGCCGGTCCTGCCGGGTCCCGGCCCGCCGCCCCGCGAAGGAGCCCGCGCCCACCCGGCCTGCCGCACCGGGCCCGGCGGCCCTGCGGCTCGCCGCACCGTCCGCAGCCGCGCCGCTCGCGCAGGCCGCTCCGGGCGCGTGACGGCACTGCGTTGGTGCTCCTTGCCGCGCCGTCTCATGCTTGTCAGTGGAGCCCCTGGCCAGCGAAGGCGAGATGAGCGGCGATGGAGCAACTTCCCACCCCTCCCGGTGAGCGGCCCGCCCGGACCACGCACGCCTCCCCGGGTGCGGCGTACACGGCCACGGCCACCGTCAGCGAGCAGGGCATCGTGACCGGGTGGAGCGAGGACGCGCGTCGGCTGCTCGGCTACCTGGCCTCGGAGGTCGTGGGGATGCCCGCCGCGGATCTGCTCGCGGACCGGCCCGGCGATACCGCCGGATCCGGCGGTACGGGCACTGCGGCGCGGCCGGTCGCACCCGGGCAGGAACGGTGGAGCGGCACTGCGGCGCTGCGCCACCGGGACGGCCGCCGGCTGGACACGGGACTCCTCGCCCACCGCAGGACGGCCGACGGCGGGACGGCCGAGTGGTTGGTGGTGTCCGCGGTGGCGGGGGCGGCGGCCGCGTCCTGGGACGGGCCCCTGGGCGAATGGGCCTTCGACCGCTCCCCTTGTGTCCTGGCGGTCTTCGACGAGGACCTGCGGCTGGTGCGGGCGAACACCGGCATGCACCACGCGCTGTCCCTCACGGAGGCCGAGATGCGCGGGCTGCGCCTGTCGGAGATCGCCCCCGGCCCGGTGAGCGAGGAGGTCGAGCGGGGGATGCGCCGGGCGCTGGAAACGGGCGAGCCGCAGTCCGTGGACGGCTTCGTCCGGCCGCCCGGCGCGGGCTCGGCGAACGGCTGGGCGACCACCCTGGCCCCCGTACCGGGCCCGGACGGCCGGGCACGGGCCGTGTACCTGAGCGCACACGACAAGGCCGCGGGTGAGACCGCCCCGCGCAAGCCGCTCCCGCCGACCCTCGCCGGGGCCCGGATCGACACCGTCCCCGACAGCGCCCGCACCGCACAGGAACTGGCCGACGCGGCCGTCCCCCGGCTCGCCGACTTCGCGGTCGTCGACCTGCTGGAACCCTCCCCGCGCGGCGGGGCCCCGTCCCCGGGTCCCGGTACGGGGGCGCTCACGGTGTCCCGTAGCGCCGTGCGGTCGGTGCTCGGCGGGAGCCAGGAGTCCCGGTTCGCGGTCGGGGAGACGGCCGTCTACCCGGCGCTGTCGCCCCCCGTGGAGTGTCTGGCCGCAGGGCGGGGCGCCGTGTACGGGACCGCCGACCCGGCCGTCGCGCGGTGGGTGGCGCAGGATCCAGGGGCCGCCTGGATCGGCGAGTACGGGACCCATTCGATAATGCTGGTGCCGCTGCGCGACGGCGCGATCACCCTCGGCCTGGCCGTCTTCAGCCGTCACCAGCGGCGCGAGCCCTTCGATCCGGAGGACCTGCGGCTGGCCGAGGAGCTCGCGGCCCGGGCGGCTACGGGCATCCACCGGGCGCGCCGGACCGCCCGGGAGCACACGAGCACCATGACGCTGCAGCGCAGTCTGCTCCCCCACACGCTGCCCGTGCAGTCGGCGCTGGAGATCGCCTCCCGCTATCTGCCCTCCGGCGGCGAGGCGGGTGTGGGCGGCGACTGGTTCGACGTGATCCCGCTGTCCGGAGCCCGGGTGGCCCTGGTCGTGGGCGATGTCGTCGGCCACGGCATGCGCGCCTCCGCGACCATGGGCCGGCTGCGGACCGCGGTGCGCACGCTGGCGGACGTCGACCTGCCGCCCGACGAGCTGCTCACCCACCTCGACGACCTGATCATCCACTTGTCAGCGGACGAGACGGGCCAGGAATCCTCCGGCGGGATCGGCACCACCTGCCTGTACGTGGTCTACGACCCGGTGACCCGCGTGTGCACGGCGGCCCGGGCCGGCCATCCGCCGCCCGCCGTGGTCTCCCCCGAGGGCTCCGCGTACCTCCTCGACGTTCCGGCGGGGCCGCCCCTGGGCCTGGGGGGCCTGCCCTTCGAGACCGTCGAGGTCGAACTTCCCGAGGGCAGCCTGCTCGCGCTGTACACCGACGGCCTCCTGCAGGCCCGCGACCACGACATCGACGAGGCCCTGGACAGCATGCTCGCGGCCCTGATCCAGCCCGCCTCCACTCTGGACACCGTCTGCGACCGGGTGCTGACGGCGCTGCTGACCCACCGCCCGGAGGACGACGTGGCCCTGCTCGTCGCCAGGACCCGGGCCCTGCACACCGACAAGGTCGCCGTCTGGGACCTGCCCGCCGACCCCTCCTTCGTCGCGCAGGCCCGACGGGGCGCCACGGACCAGCTGACCGCCTGGGGGCTCGACGAGGCCGCCTTCGTCACCGAGCTCGTGGTGAGCGAACTGGTCACCAACGCCATCCGGTACGGCGAGGCGCCGATCCAGCTGCGGCTCATCCACGAGGGCACGACGCTGATCTGCGAGGTCTCGGACGCGAGCGGTACCGCCCCGCACATGCGGCGTGCCCGGATCTTCGACGAGGGAGGGCGCGGCCTGCTGCTGGTCGCGCAGCTCACCCAGCGCTGGGGCACCCGGCACACCCTCTTCGGCAAGACCATCTGGGCCGAGCAGTCCCTCGTCGGGTTCTGAGACCTCGGGTTCTGAGACCTCAGGTTCCGGGGAGCTCAGGTTCCGGGGACCCGGACTCTCAGGACCCGGGGTCCGCAAACCTTCCGAGGACCTTCTCCCCTTCCCTGTGACACGCCCGTGACAGACGACGGACAGGTTCGCGAACTCCCACCGACAGGCTCTTTAACACGGACATACATTCACATTCGTGGACATGTCTCCTGCTTCCAAAGGTGCGAGCAGCCGTGATGATCGAGCCGAAGTGCCGGAGGAAGTCCCATGAGCCTCACACTCGTCGCGCACCACACCGCAGCCACCGCAGCCGTCCTCGCCCCGCGCGAGCAGGAAGCCCTCCGCCACATCGCCGCCGGGTGCACCTACGTGCAGACGGCCCGCTCCATGGGACTCTCCAAGCACACGGTCGACGCCTACCTGCGCCGCATCCGGGCCAAGCTGGGCATCAACACCACGGCGGAGATGACCCGCCTGGCCATCTCCCTGGGCCTGTGAACACGGGCCGCGCCCAGTCCGGCGGCTCCCTCGGCGGCTCCCCGGGCGGCGCCTCGCTCCCCGGATCCACGGGGCGCGGAGCGGCCCGCCGGGCAGGTGCGGTGGCGGTGGCGGCACGTAGCGCCGCCACGAATTCCAGGCACGAGTCGTAACGGTCCTCCGGGACCTTCGCCAGAGCTTTCTCCAGTACGGCGCCGGCCTCCGGCGCGATATCCGGCCGCTTCTCCGTCAGGGGAGGCGGCTTGTCGTATTGGTGCGCCCACAGCAGGGCGGGGGCATCGTCGCGGACGAAGGGGGGCCCGCCGGCGAGGGACTCGTAGACGACACAGCCGAGGCTGTAGACGTCGCACCTTCCGTCGACCGGGCGCCCGGAGATCTGTTCCGGCGCCACGTAGTCGATCGTGCCGACGAACTCGCCCGCCGTGGTGAACCCGGTGAGCGCCAGCGATTTCTTCGTCAGCCCGAAGTCCGTGAGGTAGATGTGCTCCGGGTGCTCGCTGTCGGTGCCCGCGGCGACCAGGATGTTGGCGGGTTTGACGTCCCGGTGCACCAGATCGTGGTCGTGGGCGGCGTCGAGCGCGGATGCCACCTGGGCGGCGATGCGCAGCGCGGTCGGGACGGGCAGCGGTCCGTCCCGGTCCAGCAGGGCCCGCAGGTCCGGCCCGGCGACGTACCGCATGGCGATGTAGAGGACCCCTTCGATCTCCCCGGCTTCGAAGACGGGGACGATGTGCGGGTGTTCGATCCTGGCGGCGACCCGGGATTCGTGGGCGAAGCGGCGCCGGAAGACCTCGTCCCGGACGCGCTCCGGGGCGATCAGCTTGAGCGCGACGGTACGGTCCAGGCGCAGGTCCTTCGCCTGGTACACGACGGCCATGCCGCCCCGGCCGATGATGCGCTCGATCCGGTAGCCGGCGATCTGCCTGCCGATGAGGCCGGAGGCCCGGCCCGTATAAAGGCCCTGGTTCGCTGCCGTGCCCATCAGGCGCCTCCCGAAAAAAGTCTATCCAGCGATCCCTGCACACGCCCGTGGGGCGAGCGGTGCTCGCCCCACGGGGGATGTGCCCGGGCCCTCGGCCCGGCGGTCAGTCGTCGTCGCCGCCGGCTCCGCCGTTGCCGCCGCGGCCGCTGCTCTCGCAGCCGACGCCGACGCAGATGCCGCCGTTGCCGCCCCGGCCGCCGCTGCCTCCGTCGCCGCCGGGGGACGCGGTGCCGCCGTTGCCTCCGTTTCCGCCGTTGACGCTGCCGTTGCAGACTCCGGCGCAGATTCCGCCGTTGCCGCCCTTCGTGCCGTCGCCGGACGGCCGGCCCTGGGTGCCGTTCCCGCCGTTGGCGCTGCCGTTGCAGAGTCCGGCGCAGATTCCGCCGTTGCCCCCGTTGGTTCCGTTGACCGTTCCGTTGCAGTTGCCGGCGCAGACCCTGTCCCCGACGCGGACGCTGCCGTTGCCCACTTTGACCTTGCCGGTGAGGCGGCTCGTGCCCGGTCTGCTGTCACCACCGTCCTGCCAGCCGCTGGACGCCGCGACCGTCGTGACCGTGGCCGTCGGCGCCGCCATGGCCGCGGGCGCCATCGCGCCGGCACCGATCAACGTCGACGAGATGACAAGACCTATACGGAACTTCCAGGAACGCGTACGCATGGGATTCTCCTTGCCGATTGATCATTGATGGTTGAAATCGATACCGGAAACGATGTCTGGAATTCGGATGGAGAAAGGCCCGGCCGGCCACCGGCCGGTCGGGCCCGTATATCAGGTGGAGAGGGGGGAGAAGGGGTTGCTGGTACCCATCAGGGCGAACCAGTCGCCGTCCTCGTAGCTCTTCTTCCAGGTGTCGATCTGCTCGGTCGAGATCTTGTACTTCTTGGCGATCTTCTCCTTCATTTCATCGGAGTCGTCGGCCAGCAGGGTCACCACGATGCGCACCTTGTCCACCATCGTCAGCTCCGACTTGGACTTGTCCGGCAGGTCGTCGAACCGGAAGCAGCCGACTCCACCGGGCTTGCCGGGCTCACCGGGCTTGCCGGGCTGACCGCCCTTGCCGCCCTCGCCACCCTCGCCGCCTTCGCCGCCTGCTCCGCCGGACCCGCAGTGGGCGGGCGATCCGGTCATGGGCGAGGAAACGGTGCTCGTGGGGGTGTGGGACTGCGACGCTTGCGCGGCGCACGCCGTGCCGGTGACGAAAGCCAGGGAGGCCGCCGCCAGGATGAGCGGACGCTGCCAGGAGCTCGTGAACATGGGGGTTCTCCGTTTCCGTGTGCACGGATGTCGCTGATCAAAGAAGGGGTGGTGAGGGTGGATCTGGGGGGTGGAGGCCCTGAAGGCCTCCACCCCGTGGAGCAGGGTGCGGGGTCAGCGATCAGAAGATGCTGATGCCTCCGGCACCACCGTTGCCGCCGAGGCCGCCGAACAGACCGCCGAAGCCGCCCTTGCCGCCCTTGCCGCCCTTGCCGCCCTCGAAGACGCCGTTGCCGCCCTTGCCGCCGTTGCCGCCCTGGCCGCCGATCAGGAGGCCGTCGCCGCCGCCGCCGGCGTTGCCACCGCTGCCGCCGAAGAGGCCGCTGCCGCCCCCGCCGCCGTTGCCGCCCTTGCCGCCGACGACGCCTTCACCGCCGCCACCGCCGCCACCGCCGCCGCCACCGACCAGGACGCCGTCGCCGCCCTTGCCGCCGTTGCCGCCCTGGCCGCCGGTGCCGAGGACGCTGCCCCCGCCGGAGCCGCCGGAGCCGCCACCGCCGCCGATGAGGCCGCCGCCGCCTTCCCCGCCGTCCCCTCCGGCGCCACCGGCGGCCGGGAGGGCGGTGGCCACATGGGCCGTCACCGGGGCCGCCGTCGCCATGGAGGCCGGAAGGATGACCGCTCCCGAGATCATGGCGGCCGATGCGACCAGGGTCGCCATGCGGAATCCACGACGGTTGGTGCGGACGACGTTGTTGGTGCGAGTCTTACGGTTCATGACCTTCTCCTATTGCTTATGTGCCCCGGGTATTCGGGACGGTGGGGTATTCGAGGGGAGAGGAGGAGTTCCTCGGGTGAGGCTTTCCGTCTCTTCCTCGTGCCTCAAGTAAGCCCCGGCCGGCACATCCGGGTCATGTTCCGGAAACTCGGGACTTGACACCCTCCGCGTCACGGGTTAAAAGCCCGGGAGACCCCATGGATGGACCCCGTAGACCCCGCAGATCAGATGCCGCGGCGACTGCGGTGCGCGACCACGGAGACCCAGAGCAAGGCCGTGACGGCTCCGACGGCCAGCGTCAGGGTGCCCGCCGGGCCGCCGGCCATGGCCCAGCCGTTGCCGATCAGGAGGGCGGTACCGGCGACCCGGGAGGCGATCGCGTACCGGCGGTTCCCGGTGCGGCCGAAGTGCCGGCCCAGGACGTAGCAGGCGGCGATCAGCGAGGTGAAGGTGACCGACCCGGCGGCGAAGTGCGCGTAGCTGTGCCAGGTGAGGGTGGCGGTCTCCACGGAAGGGGCGCCCAGGGGGAAGCCGTCGACCGGGTCCATGACGAAGGCTCCCGCGGCGATCATGCCGATGCCGGCGATCCGGACCAGCCGTGGCGCCCACGTGGCTCCGGGGGCACCGCGCAGGGCCCGGCGCAGGCCGGTCGCCCCGATGGCGAGCAGGACGCCGGCGAGCAGGAAGTTGGTGATCTGGAGCCAGCCGAGGCTGCCGTTGCTCAGCGCGCTCAGCGGGTGGCGGGTGATGTCGAAGCCCTGGCGGGTCGCGGCCTGGGTCAGGGAGACGACCGCCCACAGCGGGGAGGCCACGACCACGCAGGTGAGCAGGGAGCGGGTGGTGGCGGAGACGGGGGCGGAGGAGGAGACGGTGGCGGTCGCGGTGGGGGTCCGGGTGCTCATGGCAGGTGCCTCTCGGGTTCGTCGTACGCGGCTTCGTTCGGTTCTCGCCGATACGTCGAACCGGCGATGTGACAGGGAATGCGCGCGTTCCCTGTCACATCGCCGGTTCGACGTGTAAGCAGGTACCGGCAGCAGCTCGGCACCACGAGACGAGGGAGTCCCCATGCGCTACCTGATGACGACGAAGCCTTCCGAGACCGCCCCCGACGAGCGGCTGTACGCCGAGATGGGCAAGTTCATCGAGGAGCTGACGGCCGCCGGCGTACTGCTGGCCACGGGCGGCCTGGAACCGGGCGGCATCCTGGTGGCCTCCACCGGCGAGGAGATCACCGTGACGGACGGGCCGTTCGCCGAGGCCAAGGAGGCCGTGGCCGGTTTCGCGCTGATCGAGGTCCGGTCCAGGGAAGAGGCGATCGAGCTGGCCCGCCGCTTCCGCAGGATCGTCGGTGACGGGGAGAGCGTGGTCCAGCAGGTCTTCGGCCCCTGACCCGTGCCCGACGCCTCGCGGACGATCGACGCGGTCTGGAAGCTCGAATCGGCCAAGATCATCGCCACGCTCACCCGCCTGGTGCACGATGTCGGCCTGGCCGAGGAACTGGCCCAGGACGCGCTCGTCGCCGCGCTCGAACAGTGGCCGGGCGCCGGGGTCCCCGACAACCCCGGCGCCTGGCTGACGACCACGGCCAAGCGCCGGGCGGTCGACCACATCCGGCGCTCCCGGATGCTGACGGACAAGCAGGAGCAGCTCGCGCACGAGCTGGAGGAGAACCGGGAGCACCAGGAGGAACAGGAGCCCGAACAGGACGACGTCCTGCGGCTGATGTTCCTCTCCTGCCACCCCGTGCTGCCCGCCGAGGCCCGTGCGGCGCTCACGCTGCGGCTGCTGGGCGGCCTGACGGCCGAGGAGATCGCACGGGCCTTCCTCGTCACGGCGAGCGCCGTCACCCGGCGGATCGCCGCGGCCAAGCGCACGCTGGCCGAGCACCACGTGCCCTTCGACCTGCCGGAGGGGTCCGAGCTGCCCGAGCGGCTGTCCTCGGTGCTGGAGGTCATCTACCTGATCTTCAACGAGGGCTACTCGGCCACCTCGGGCGACGACCTGATGAGGCCCGGACTCTGCCTCGAAGCCCTCCGGCTGGGCCGGCTGCTCGCCGAGCTGGCCCCCCGGGAGGCCGAGGTGCACGCCCTGGTCGCGCTGATGGAGATCCAGGCCTCCCGTTCGGCGGCGCGCACCGGTCCCTCGGGCGAGCCGGTCCAGCTCCACGAGCAGAACCGGGGGCGCTGGGACCCGCTGCTCGTCCGCCGCGGCTTCACCGCGATGCTGCGCGCACGGGAAGCCGGCGGGGCCCCCGGCCCGTACATGCTGCAGGCGGCGATCGCCGTGTGCCACGCGCAGGCACGCACCGCCGAGGAGACCGACTGGACCCAGATCGCGACCCTGTACGGGGCCTTGGCGCGGCTGCTGCCGACGGCGGTGGTCCGGCTCAACCAGGCGGTGGCGCTCGGCATGGCCCACGGTCCGCAGGCCGGCCTCGACCTGGTGGACTCCCTGGTCGCCGATCCCGTGCTCCGCGACTACCACCTCCTGCCCAGCGTCCGGGGAGACCTGCTGCTGCGCCTGGACCGGGGCCCGGAGGCCCGGCTGGAGTTCCTCCGGGCGGCGGCCCTCGCCAAGAACGCCGCCGAGCGCGCCTTCCTGCGCCGGCGCGCGGAGCAGGTCCCCGCCACCGGCGGCCCGGCCGGTCCCGCGCCGGGTCCGACCCTGGGCCGGGCCGCGGAGGGCTTCCTGGGCCGGGCGGATCTGGACGCGGCGACGGTCCGCTCGTACGGGCAGACCCTGCGGCGGCTGCGCCTGGACCTCGGCGACGCCGCGCCGCTGTCCCGGCTGACGTCCGAGGAGGTGGCGCGGGTGTGCTCGGCCGCCTGGGGCGCCGCGGCCGCCCGCACCTGGAACCGGCACCGCTCGGCCGTACGGTCCTTCGGCGCCTGGGCCGGCCTGGACGGACTCGCGGCAGGGCTGGAGCGGCGCCCCGAGCCCCGGCCCCGGGCGTCCGCGCTGGACCCCGCGCGGCTCGACGCGCTGTGGAGCGATCCCGAAGTACCGCTGCGGGAACGGGCCCTGTGGCTGCTCCTGCACGAATCGGCCGCGGGGGTCACGACCGTACTGTCCCTGAACGTGGAGGACCTGGACCTGGAGGACCGCCGGGCCCGCGCGGGCGGCACGTGGGTGAGCTGGCGCTCCGGGACGGCCCGCCTCCTGCCCCCGCTGCTGGCCGGCCGCACCCGGGGCCCGGTGTTCCTCTCCGACCGGCGCCCCGGCCCGGCCCGCACCCCCGCCCCGGCCGACCTCTGCCCGGACACGGGCCGGCGCCGGCTGTCGTACGAGCGGGCCGAGCACCTCTTCAAGGAGGCCACCAGGCCCCTGGACCCCGCCCGCGAGGGCTACACCCTCCGCCGCCTCAAACCCGGCCCGAAGGAACGGGGTTGATGGTGACGGCCCGGCGGGGCGCCCGCCGGAGCGGCGTGTCAGAGGAGGTCGTCGACCAGTTTGGCCAGTCGGTCGAGGCCCAGGGAGATCTCCTCGGGGGTGAGGACACTGACGGACAGCCGGACCTGCGTCAGGCCGCCCGCGCCGTCGTAGAAGTGGTGCATCGGTGTCCACAGCACGCCGAAGCGCGAGGCCGAGTACTCCAGGGCCGCGTCGTCGGCACGGAAGGGGAGCGTCAGGACGACGAACATGCCGCCCCGGGGCGCGTTCCAGCCGACTGCTCCGTGATGGGCCCAGGTGGGACCGAACCGGCTCTCCAGGCCCTCCAGCACCGCCCGCAGGTTGCGCCGGTAGACCGCCGCCTCCCGGGTGGTGGCGGCGACGACGTTGCAGCCGTTCTCGACCAGGAAGCCGCCTATCACGGCCTGCGCCACGGTGGAGGTGTTCAGCGTGACCATGCTCTTCAGCTTCGCCAGTTCGTCGGCGAACAGGCTCTCCCGCCCGTCCTCGCCGACGACCACCTGGTCCGCGACCGCGTAGCCGACGCGCGCCCCCGCGAAAGCGCTCTTCGCGAACGAGCCCAGGTAGACCACCCGGCTCTCGGTGTCCAGCGCCCGCAGTGTCGGTGGCCGCTCGCCGTCGAGACGGAACATCGAGTACGGGTTGTCCTCCAGGACCAGCACGTCTTCCCGCGCCGCCAGTTCCAGCAGCGCCCGCCGTGCCGACACCGGCATGCTGACGCCGCTGGGGTTCGCGAAGTCCGGTACGACGTACACCACCCGGGGCCGCGCACCTTCCGACCTCGCTGCCCGGATCTGCCGTCGCAGGTCCGCCAGATCGATGCCGTCGGGGCCCTCGGCCACCCCGCGCACGGGCATGCCGGCGATCCGGGCCGCGCCGATGAAACCGACGTACGACGGCGTCGCCGCCAGCGCCACGTCGCGCGGGTCACGGTGCAGGGCGCGCAGCACCAGGACCATCGCCTCCTGGCAGCCGGTGGTCACCACGATGGACTCGGGATCCACCTCCAGACCCTCGTCGATCTCGAGATGGCGGGCGATCAGGTCGTGGATGACGCCTTTCGTGCGCCCGTACTGGAAGAAGGTCCGTCGCACCTGGGAGGGGGACAGGGAATGTTCGCGCTCCAGGTGTGCGGCGAAGGCCGCCAGATAGCGCGGCAGGTCGTCCAGTGCGTAGAAGCCCTCGTACGGGCGTCCGGCGGCGAACGAGACGGCGTCGGGGAACCTGCCCGCTATCTCGTTCAGGAGGGTCATCGAGGTCAGAGCGGGATCGGCGACGGAGCCGTGCAGATCGGACATGGCCATGCGGACCCGCGGCCGGCGCGGCGAGGCTTCTTCGGGCATCGTTTCCTTCAGGGCTTCAGGGGCAGGGCTTCAGGGGGCAGGTGGTACCGCCGGGTCGGGCCCCGGCCGATCCGGCAGCCGGTCAGGCCGTCGGGCCCGCGCTCCGCCAGGTCGTCGGCGATCGCCGTCACCGTGGCCTCGGCGACCGCGATGTCCGCCGTTCCGCGCGCCGCGAGCTCGGCGTCGATGACCTCGGAGGACGTCGGCATGCCGAGACCCACCCCGCCACGAAGTCCACGCGATGCGCACCGTGTCCGCGTCGCCCTGCGCCGCACGGGTGCGGGGCGAGGGCGTCCAGGAAGGCGTTGCCGGAGGCGTAGTCGCCCTGTCCCGTGATGCCCGGGAGCCGGCCGCACGAGGAGAAGAGCGTGAAGAAGTCCACGCTGCCCGGCGGGAACCGCCCGGGACCGTCGGGGCGGCGGGCCGGCGCCGGGCGCACCGGCTCCCGCTCGACCCGTACGAGACGGGGGACCTCGGCGCCGCTGCCGCGCGGAGCGGCGGCGTGCGGGCCTCACGCACTCCCCGGGTCACGCACCACAGGCCCAGCCGCAATGGTGCGCCCCGCACGGAGTGGTGTTGTCGTTCGTACCCTGCACGACCTGTCTCCTTCGGTCGTACGACGTTGGAGCGGTCGACGGCCGACGGCCACCGGCGCGGGGGCGGGGTTCGCCGTGCGTGACGGAGTACGGCCCCGCCCCTGCCCCCTTGGCGGCCGCTCGGCCGCTGCGCGAGGTGGCTGTCAGCCGTTGATCAGGTGCTCCGTGCCGGGGACCAGGTGGGCCCGGTACGGATCGATGTCGTCGACGTTGACGGTCTTGATGATCCACCGGGTGCGCAACGCGTCCGGGTCGCCGACGCTGACGACCTCCTTCGCGTGCACGGTGTGGTTGTTGTAGGTGATGACGAAGTCGCCCGGGCCGATGAACACCCTGCTCTTGTGGGCGTGCAGGACCTCGTTGACCTTGGGTACGAGGGCCTTGGCGCGGTCCGTCACGCCGACGGTGCGGTTCTCGAAGTACCGCAGGTCGTCCTCGCCGCCGATGACCGGGTGCTTGTCGGCCTCGCCGAGCTCCAGGGAACCGCCCATGACCGTCAGGTCGTCGAAGGGCGTGTAGAACTCGTTGCTGCGCAGCGCCTCCAGCTCTTCCTCGGTGAAGGAGGCGATGACGTCGATGTTGCGGACGAAGGAGGTGTACACCTCGTTCACCGGGTCGCTGCGCATGCCGACCATGTAGACTTGGTCGGGGCGGACGAAGTGGTTCGCCAGGTCCTTGTGGAAGTAGATGCGGTTCAGGGCCTTCTGGGACTGGCTCTCCTTCATCGACCGCTTGGGGTAGATGTCCTGGTACACGTCACCGTCGTTGACGTTGACGTAGCCGATCCCAGGGGTGTTCGCGAGCTGGGCGAACAGGGCGAGGAAGCCCTCGGCGATGAAGGTCTTCTTCAGCTCGTACTTGGACTTGACGGGCTCGTCGAAGTCGAAGTGGGGTACCTCGCGGTCGTACGGCACGTTCTTGATGACGACGGCCGGCTGCTCGGCGCGGTCGATGGTCGCCAGCGAGTCCACGTAGGCACGGAAGCGCTCGGGTACGACACCTTCGGCGATCAGCGCGTTGACCTGGAAGAGGTGTGCCTCGTAGAGCCGGTAGGGGTTGGCGGTGACCCTGCCGAGGGCTTCTTCGAGAGCGGTACACTCCAGGTCGGTGAACGTGAATTCGGGAGTGATCTCCCACCCAGTGCCCAGGATGGCGGGTGCGGTGGTCACAGGGACTCCTTACGCATTTGGTAGGTCTCGCCGGCGTTCGCGTTTCGCCACTGGGGTGGCCGGGCAGTCGGAAGCTGCTCGGCCGCCCGTCGAAACCTCGGGGCGGAACACGGCAAAGCCGTGATGATGGCTGCCCTATTAGGCAAAGCCGAAGCGGCAAGGGCCTTGTAAGGCGCAGCCGTGACGCCAAGTCTGTTTGGCGCAAAGTAGTGCCAGACGTTGTGGCGTTGCGAACGTTAGGCACGGGGCTCGCCACCCGTCAAGATCAATCTTTTTGTTGAACGCAACCAATTCCGTTACCGGGCGATTTCAAAGTCGCGGTCTTCTTGTGAATATGCAGGTCACAGCGCCGCAACGGCGCAGAGAAGGCGCGGAACCGAACTAGACCAAGCCCCGTTGCGGAAGGGACCTTCCCAAATCCCCCGCACGCTAAGGGGTTTTGGCGTGCCACCGGCCTGCCGCCGCCCGCCGCGGCGCCCTCCCGACATGTCCGCCGCCCGACGCGTGCGCCTTCGGCCCGGATCCCGCTGCGGGCGCGCCACGGCGCGAGTCCCCCCGCAGCGACCCGCCGGGGTAAACCGGATATGCACGGAGAACACCGAATCCCTGTCGGGGTGTCCGGTACGTCCCGGACGGGAGCCCCATGACGTTCTGACCGGCGAAACGGAGAGCGCTATTCCGATCGGCTCCCCGAAACGGACTGCCCGCATGCTGCTGCCGGACACCCTTGAAGTACCTCTCCTATTCGGTCATGTCGGTATTTCACCTCCGGGATTGCATGGAGCGACCGCATTTGCGGAGCAGGCGTAAAGGTCGATAATTCCCCGGATCGCGAAAATCGATCTTGACTGGCGGTCTGGCGTGCGCATAACTTGGCCGAGCTGACAGCTCCAGTTCCGTTTGCGCCAGACCGGGCGCCTCGGTCGGCCCCACCGGGCCCACGCCACCGCACCACAGGACGGATCTGCCGGCTCCCCGGGCCGACGCGGTGCCGCCCCATGCCCCCGCGCACGCCCTTTCTTCGCAGACCTCGCGCCGGTTCCGGCAGCGCCGCCGGTGCCGCCGGCCGAAGACCCCGGCCCGCCCTCGCCCCGTACGTCCCCGCATGCGGGGGCTGACGCCTCTCACGCATGCACCACAAGGGGGTTCAGCAAGTGATCATCGTTCCGTACGCGCAGGGCGCGGCCAGTCCCAGCCGGATCGCTTCCGCGTCCGAACGCTTCGGCGGAGTCGTCTTCGTCGTCGACGCCGCCGTACCACAACCCCCCGCCGTCCTGTCGGTACTGGAGCGGTTCGGGATGGTCGTCCACGGCGACCCCGAGGACCCGGAACTTTCGGCCCGGTTGGAGCCGTACGCGCCCGTCGGCGTCGTCACGTTCGTCGACGCCCTGCTGCCGCTGGCGACGCGCATCGGTGCGCACTTCGGCCTGCGCACCCACGACGCCTCCGTCTGCTCCCTGCTCACCAGCAAGTACCTGCAGCGGCTCCGGCTCAACGGCGAGGGCGTCGGACACGTCGACACCACCGCCTTCACCTACGGGGGCGAGCTGCCCGCGAGCCTCGCCGAGGCCGTCTACCCGGCGGTCCTCAAGCCCGACTCCGGGGCGTCCAGCCGTGACACCCTCTTCCTCGACAGCCATGCCGACCTGCTCGCCCACACGCCCGAACTGGTCTCCGGACAGCCCTACGTCCTGGAAGAGGCCATCATCGGCACCGGCGAGTCCCCGGCCGGGGAGTGGCTCGCCGACTACGTGTCCGTCGAGAACGCCCTCGTCGACGGCGAGCTCGTCTGCGTGGGCGTCTCGGGCAAGCTCCCGATGGCGCCGCCCGTCCGCGAACGCGGCGCCGTCTTTCCCCTCGTGCTGGGCGACGCCGTCGACGCCGAGGTCCGCGACCTGTCCGCCAGGGCGGTCCGCGCGCTCGGCATCACCACCGGCCTCACCCACACCGAGATCAAGCTGACCCCCAAGGGCGCGCAGGTCATCGAGGTCAACGGACGGCTCGGCGGCGCCTTCGAAGCCCTCATGCCCCAGGCCGGCGTCACCGACCCGGTGGCCCTTGCCGTCGAGATCGCCGCCGGCGCGACCCCGGCACGGGTACGGGAACTGATCCGGCCCGCCGAGAAGGTCACCCTGGTCCACTGGGCCCAGCCGCCCATGTCCGCCACTGCCGTCGACACCCTCACCGGAATGCCGGAACTGCGGCGCATGGACGGGGTGTTCGCCGCCGGCCGGGTCCTCGCCCCCGGATCCCCCGTCGACTGGCGGCGCGGCTCGATCGGCCGGGTCGTCGACGTCTGGCTGGAAGCGGCCGACCTCGACGAGCTGGCCACCCGACTCGCCGCCGCCGAGCGGCACCTCGATCACCACATCACCTGGAGGAACGCGTGACCACCCATGCCCCCGACGCCTCGGCCGAGGACCTTGTCACCGAGGCAGTCCGGCGCGCCTGGACCGACGTGCTCGGCGAAGAGCCCGAGTCCGAGGAGATCAGCTTCTTCGACGCCGGTGGCGACTCCCTGGCCGCCGTGGAGCTCATCGAGCACCTCCAGGAGCAGCTCGGCCGCTCGCCCCGCATCCAGGACGTCTACCGCTCCCCGAGCCTCGCCGGACTCACCACCGCCCTGCTCATCGACGAGAGCGCCGTGCCGGCCGCACACCACACCACCGGGCGCACGGTCGTGCGCTTCCGCGACGCCGACGGCGGCCGTCTGTGGGTCTTCCTGCCACCGCTCTCCGGAGCGGTGACCCGCTACGGGCGGATGACCCGGCTCCTCCCGCTGGCCGACGCCGTCTGGGCCTGCGAAACCCCGGCCTCCCTGTCCCGCCAGGGCATGCGGGCCGTCGCCGACGGTCTCGCCGAAGCGCTGATCGCCGAGGGCCTCACCGGCTTCGACGAGATCGTGCTCGGTGGCTACTCGCTCGGCGGGGTCTTCGCCCACGAGGTGGCCGGCGCGCTGGCCGCCCGGATCGGGCACGAGAAGGTCTCCGCGCTGCTCATCGACCCGCCGTCCCCCGAAGACCCCTCGCTGACGCTGTCCCACGAGGAGACCTTCGACATCTTCGTCCGGGTCGGCTGGCGCATCACCGCCCGGGAACCGGCCGCCTTCCTCGACGCCGACGGCACCATGGACTTCGCGGGCATCGCCGCCGCCGCGGCCGAGGCCGCCACGCTGCCCAAGAACGCCGGCGCCGACGAGGTCGAGGCGGCCTGGCAGGTGTACGCCGCCAACGCCGAGATCCTCACCGGCTACGCCCCCGGCCGGCACCCCGACGACCGCCGCGCCCTGCTCCGTACGCCGCGCAAGGGCGAGTCCCTCGCGCTGGCCGCCGGCGAGGACTGGACGGCCTGCGCGCCCCATGCGGTCTGGGCCGATGTCCCGGACCCCGAGCGGTGCTGGGCCGTACCGCTGGAGCACTTCCAGCTGCTGGAGCCGCCGAACGACGTCACCATCGCCCGCTGGCTCGTCCGGACGGCCGACCTGATCGCCGACGGACGGAGGGCGGGCTAGATGGCCGAGGCCACGACCGTCGCCGAGCCCCCTCCGGCGCCCGAGCCGCCCCGCGGCGGCCTGCGGCTGCCCAGTTGGGTCACCGAGCTGGGCCGGCCCGGCGCCCGGCGCCTGCTGGCCTGGCAGGCGCTGATCGACTCCTCGGGCAACGGCATCGCCCTCGGCCTGCTGACCCTCTACCTGATCGGCCCCGCCGGGCTGACCACGTCGGAGGTCGCCGCGTGCCTGTCCGCCGCGGCCGTCGCGGGGCTGCTCGCCACGCTGCCGGCCCGCCGGCTGATGCCGCGCATCGGAGCCCGCCGCTACGCCATCATCTCCAGCCTGGTGCGCGGCGCGCTGATCGCCGTACTGCCGTTCACCTCCGGCGTCGTCCCCGTCTTCGTCCTCATGGTGCTGAACGGCGCGGCGGAGGCCGGGCGTTACGCCATGTACCAGGTCATCATCGTCGACGTGGTGCCGGAGAAGGACCGCGGCGAGGTCCTCGGCATCCGTCGCGCGATCGGCAACCTCGGCTTCACCGTGGCTGCCGGCCTTGCCACGCTCGCCATCGCCGGCGGCAGCCGCGGGGCCTTCCAAGTGGCCTTCCTCTTCGACGCGTTCACCTTCGTCGCCGCCGCCCTGATGGTCGCCCGGATCAAGACGAGCCCCCCGTCCGCGGCCGAACCCGGCACCAGGCCCCGGGGCTTCTTCCAGGACCGGCGGTACCTGACGCTGACCGCGCTGCGGAGCGTCTGCGGCGTCCTCGCCACCTCGGTGTTCACCGTCGGCCTGCCCCTGTGGGTGACCACCAAGACCGACGCCCCGGCCTGGCTCGCCGGCATCCTGCTCGGACTCAACACGCTGCTCGTCGTCCTCTTCCAGGTCGGCATCTCCGCCCGGGTCGTCGGCCTCGTCTCGGCACGGCGCTTCCTGCTCCTCGGCAGCGCGCTGACCAGCGCCGGCATGGTGGGCTTCGCCGTCGCCTCCCACGTCGGCGCGGTGACCGCGGCGATCCTGCTGCTCGTCGGCACCGTGCTCGCCGTCTTCGGCGAGATGACCGACACCGCGAGCTGGTGGGTGATCTCCATCGACCTGGCGCCCGCCGACCGCCGCGCCGAGTACTTGACGACCTTCGACATCTCCACCCCGGCGACGGAGATCATCGGCCCGACCTCCATGGTCCTGGTGGTTGCGCTCGGCAGCACCGGGTGGCTGGCCTTCGGCGCTCTGGTGCTGATCGCCTGCGTGTGGTCGGCGCTGCTGCTGCCCCGGGAAACCCCTACCGGGAAGGACTCGGCACCATCATGACCACGCTCTACGAGGCGTTCCGAGACAGCGCCCACCGTCATCCCGACGCGACGGCGCTGGAGGTCGACGAACACGTCCTGACCTACGCCGAGCTCACCGACCTCGTCGACCGGCTCGCCGGCCGGCTCGCGGTCGCCCCCGGCACCCGGGTCGGCCTGGTCGCCACCCGCAGCCTCGCGGCGTACGCGGGCTACCTGGCGATCCTGCGGTGCGGCGCGACCGTGGTCCCGCTGAACCCGACCTTCCCCCGGCAGCGCATCGAGTCCATCGCCACCCAGGCGAACCTCGGGCTGTTCCTCATCGACGGCGGGCTCGACGAGGCCGTCGTCGCCGCGATGACCGCGTCCGCGGAGCGGCTCTCGGCCCGGGCGCTCGTCGAGACCGACGCCACGGTCACGGGGCCCGCCACCGAACCGGAACCGGGCCCGTACGCCGGCGGCGGCGACGACATCGCGTACGTCCTCTTCACCTCCGGTTCCACCGGCCGGCCCAAGGGCGTGCCGATCCGCAACCGCAACGCCGAGGCGTACGTCCGCCACCACGTGGCCCGGCACGAGAGCGCGCCCGGCTGCCGCTACTCGCAGACCTTCGACCTGACCTTCGACCCGTCGGTCTTCGACATGTTCATCTGCTGGGGCGGCGGCGCGGCCCTGGTCGTGCCCAACGCCTCCGAGCTGCTGGACCCGGCGGCCTTCGTCAGCGCCCGGGCCATTACCCACTGGTTCTGCGTGCCCTACATCGTCACCCTGGCGAACCGCCTCGGACTGCTGCCGCCCGGCTCCATGCCCACCTTGCGGCGCAGCCTGTTCGGAGGCGAGGCACTCACCCTGGAGCAGGCCGCGATCTGGGCCGACGCCGCCCCGAACAGCACGATCGAGAACATGTACGGGCCGACCGAGGCGGTCGTCACCATCACGACCTACGTGCTGCCGCCCCAGCGATCGGACTGGCCGGCGACGGCCAACGGCACCGTGCCCATCGGGGCACTGCACCCGGATCTCGAATACCTGCTCCTGGACGACGAGTTGTGCGTACGAGGTCCCCAGAGGTTCGACGGCTACCTCGACCCGGCCGACGACGAGGGCCGGTTCCACCCGAAGGAGGGCCCGGCGCCGGTCCCCGAGGACTGGTACCGCACCGGTGACCTGGTGGCCCTCCAGGACGGGGTCTTCGTCCACCGGGGCCGCATCGACCAGCAGGTCAAGTTCCGCGGCTACCGCATCGAACTCCCCGAGATCGAGGCGAAGCTGCGCGCGGTGCCGGGGGTCACCGAGGCGGTCGTCCTGCACCAGCCCGGCGCCAACGGCGGCCGGCTGATCGCCGTCCACACCGGCGAGCAGCGCCCCACCTCGGAGCTGACGAAGCTGCTGCGCGAGGAGCTGGCCCCGTACATGGTGCCGAGCCGCTTCGTGCACGTGGACGCCCTGCCGACCAACGCGAACGGCAAGATCGACCGTCGCAGTCTCATGGAGGAGTTCGCCGTCGGCAACCGGGTCCGGGCGGCACGCTAGGAGTCGGCCTCCGGACGGAAGTCGGCTCCGGCCCCGGCCGCCAGCAGGGTGAGGATCCCGGCGAGTTGGGCGCGTACGGCCTCGTCGGCGACGGTGCCGTCCGCGCCCACCGTCCCGCGGTCCACGGTGATCCGCGCGCACGCCGCGTCCCGGATGTCGGCGCCGGTGTAGCCGAGGACCGTCCGCAAGGTGGCCTCCGCGCCCTCGCCGCGGCCCGGGGCCGCCGCGTTCACCCAGGCGACGGGCTTGTCGCAGATCTCGGTGCCGCCGACGGTCCAGTCGAGCAGGTTCTTGAAGGAGCCCGGCAGGGTGCCGGCGTACTCCGGGGTGCAGATCAGCACCCCGGCCGCCCCGGCGATCGCCGCGCGCAGCCCGGCCACCGGACCCGGCAGCGGTTCGGCGTCGTCGTCGGGGTTGAAGTGCGGGAGGTCCGCCAGCCCTTCGTAGAAGACCGTCCGCACCCCGGAAGGGGCCGCCGCTCGCGCGGTGCGCAGGACGGTCTCGTTGGAGGAGCCGGCCCGCAGGCTTCCCGACAGCAAGAGGATCACAGGGAGCGCAGTCATGTGCCCCAATGTAGTGATCCGCGACGGGAGGGAGCCGCCGGGGTCAGCCGAAGCGGCCCTGGACGTAGTCCGAGGTGCGCGGGTCGGCGGGGGCCCCGGACATGGTCCGTGAGGCGACCACCTCGGGGGTACTCGGTGTTGGAGGTGAACCACGGGGAGGCCGCGAACTCCTCGTAGCTCTCCGTGCCGAAGGCCTTGCGGCACACGACCGTCAGGTCGTAGCGGCCTTCGAGGGTGGTGGAGCCCGCCTGGTTCGCGCAGTCCCGCATGGTCATCGTCAGCGGGATGCCTTTGCGGACCAAGGACACGTCCTTGGCTGTACTTCGCGCAGGGCCCAGGCGGTCATTTGTGGTCGCGCATGAAGGCAGGGATCTCGTCGCGGGTCGGGTAGTTCGGCAGGGGTGCCGGCTTGTCCTGAAGGAACGCAGTGATGACGGCAGCGGCTCGGTCGTTGTTGTCGTCGAGGCCGTTCCACATGTGGTGTCCGACTCCGGGCATGTACTGCGTGCGCTGGATGGCGGGGTCATGGGCGAGGATGGCGGTCGCCCATTGACGGACCTGGGAGGAGCATGCGGCGATCATCAGCATCGCGGGGGTCCGGGACTGCCTCAGTAGCGGTGCGACGGAGGGCGAGTCCTTGACCGTCTGCTGGACGCGGAGGCTGGCGGCAGGGCTGAAGGAGAAGTTCTGTGCGGTGTCCTCGCTGGGGATGCGGTGCGCGTCGCCCGCGCAGTAGGCGGATGCGGTGTCGCTGCCGAGGTCCGCGGCGGTGAAGGCGTTGGCGCCTTCGGCCTGTCCGATCAGTCCGGTGTCGGGGCTGAGGAGTCCGAGTCGCATGAAGCCGAAAGCCACGGCGTACCGGGGGACGTGCGTCGATCGCGGTCCGGTCGGGTTGGGGGCGAGGCCTCGTGCGGATGCCCGGCCCTTGTGCCCGGTGATGTGTGCGGTGGGGCCGTCCATGGGCCCGGGCTCGGCGATGACCGCCCGGTGCAGGCGTGTGGCGACGCCCGGGTCGGCCAGGGCTCGGGTGAGCACGACTCCGCCCCCGGAGAATCCGAGGATGTCGACCTTGCCCTTGTCCAGGCGGTCGACGAAGGCGGCGAGGTCACGGACCGCCCTGGAGATCGTGTACTGGTCCATGGGGAGCAGGTCGCTTCGTCCGCCGCCGGCCTGTTCGTAGGCGTAGACGTCGTAGCCCTGGCGTGCCAGGAGTTGCAGAAAGGTGTGGTCTTGCACCGAGATGCCGCGGATGGGGCCCCCGTGGAGGTACACGAACGGGACGGGATGCCGGGGGCCGGGGTTCGCGGGCGGGTAGTGATAGACCGCGACCCGGCTGCCCGTGTCCAGGTTCCAGTGCTGAGTGGACACGAACGGCAGCGCGGGCGGATACCGCCGGGCCGTCGGTGCGGTCGGGATGCAGACCGCCGCCGTCAACGCCGCCGCGACGACCACCGGCAGGAACGGCACGAGCCGCGCCGGCCAGGTGCGGTGCCGCCCCCTCCACAGCGCGAGGACGGTCCCGGTCCCGAGGGTCGTCAACCACGCGGCGAGCCCCGAACCCGCCCCGTCCGTGAGTGCGATCAGTGCGAGGAAGACGACGACCAGCGCCGCAACGGCGGCCAGGGTTAACAGGAGGCGTCCGGTGAAGCGGACGAGACGTATGACGGACGTGGGCACGGCGGGCCTCCGACAGTTTCAGAACGCTGTTTCAAAACGACGTTATCAGAGGGGGTAGGCTGCTGACCGTGGGTAGGCCCAGAACAAACGACGAGGCCGTCAAAGAGCGGCTCGTGGAGTGCGCGACCGAGATGCTCGCCACCCGTCCGCGGGAGTCCGTCACGGTCCGCGCCGTGGCCACTGCCGCCGAGGCGTCGACGACGGCGGTGTACTCCTTGTTCGGCGGTAAGGACGGGCTGATCCGTGCGGTGCGCGACAGAGCCGTCGCCGGCCTGTTCCAGGACCTGTCGGCGGTGCAGACCTCCGCGGACCCTCTCGCCGACCTCTACGCACTGGCCGTCGCCTACCGTCGTTGGGGGCGCGGACACAGCCACCTCTACACGGTGCTGTTCGGTGGTGTGCAGTCCTTCGACCCGTCGGGAGAGGCCGGTGCCGGTGACCCGATCCGCCCGCTGCTCGCGGCGATCGATCGCGCCTTGACGGCGTCCGTCCTCGCCGGCGAAGCAACGTCGATCGCCCTGTCGATCTGGGCCGCCCTGCACGGGCTCGTGACTCTCGAACTCGCCGGGGCCCTCGACGCCACCACGGCCGAGGCCGCTTTCCGCTCGACGATTCACGCCACGCTGCGCGGATGGACGACCCCGGAGGTGTTCCGCAGTCTTCGCCAAGCCGAACTCGCCCGGTGACCGGATCCCTCGGCCTGTAGACCCCACAGGGGCCGCCCCGAAACCGGCTCGGCCCGCCGGAGCCGTTTGGCCGAAACCCCACCGATACGCGGCTCCCCGGCGCCCGCCCGCCGCCGGCCCGAACGCCCACCCGCCGCCGGCCCGGACGTCCGTCCGTCAGCCAGTCAGTCACCGCCCGGACGTCCGTCAGTCACCGCCCGAACGCCCGTCAGCCGTGCATCCGGGCCCCCTTGAGCACCTTGTCCACGGAGTTGCGCGCCCCGTGAACGGCGATCCCCACCAGGTCGAGCCGCTCCCTGCCCACCGCCGCCACGGCCGCGCGGTTGGCCCGGTCGTGGCCCGTGCCGAACAGGTCCGCCGTGAACACCGCCGTCGCCAGCCCGCGCCGCACCGCCCGCTCGTGCGCCGCCGTCACCGTCTCCTTCCCGCCCTCGAAGACCAGTACGGGCTGGCGGAACATCGGCAGGTAGGGGGTTCCGTCGGCGTCCTCGTACGGCTCGCCGACCACCTCGGGACAGGCCGTACCGAGCCCGCTGACGAGGAACGCGGTGACGTTCAGCCGCTGCCAGGTCTCCAGGTCGTCGCGCAGCAGCACCGCGATCTTGGTGTCGAACCGCACGGGTGCGTCCTGCCCGTCCATCTCGCCGGCCTTCTCGCCGGTCTTCTCGCCGGTCTTTTCGTCGCTCATGCACCGAGACTGCCGGGAGTCCCCGCGCACGGTCTTGTACGTTCTTTGCGTGCAGCCCCAGCAGGAGGTTTCGGCCTGGCGTCCGCGGGTCGCGGGTGTCGTCGAGGTCTTCCACGCCCGCTTCACCGCGCACGCTTACCCCATGCACGTCCACGACGCCTGGACCCTGCTGATCGTCGACGACGGCGCCGTCCGCTACGACCTGGACCGCCACCGGCGCGGCACCCCGGGCGACACCGTGAGCCTGCTCCCGCCGCAGGTCCCGCACAACGGCTCGGCGGCGACCCCGCACGGGTTCCGCAAGCGCGTGGTCTACCTCGACACCACCGTGCTGGACGCGCGCTTCACCGGCGCCGCCGTGGACGGTCCCGACCTCGCCGATCCCGTCCTGCGCCGGCGCGTCGGGCAGCTCCACCGGGTCCTGGCAGCCCCCGGCGACGAGTTCGAGGCGGAGAGCCGGCTGGCCCTGATCGGCGAACGGCTGCGCACCCTGCTCCGGCCCCGCCTCGAACTCCCCCGCGCCCGGGCCGCATCGCCCGGCACCGGCGCCGGCCTCGCGCGGAGCCTGCGCGAGCTCCTCGACGAGCGGGCGGCCGCCGGCCTGTCACTCGAGGAGGCGGCCGGTCTGCTCCAGGCCCATCCCGCCCACCTGGTGCGCGCGTTCAGCGCCGCCTTCGGGATCGCCCCGCACCAGTACCTCGTCGCGCGCCGGGTCTCCCTGGCCCGCCGGCTGCTCCTCGACGGCCGCCCGGCGGCCGAGGTGGCGGCCGAGGCGGGGTTCTACGACCAGTCCCACTTCACCCGGCACTTCAAGCGTGTCGTGGGCACCACCCCGGGGCGCTACACCCGGTCCTCCGCATCCCGCTGACGCCGGGCCTACGGGCGAGTAGGGTGACGATCCATCAGGTCATCTGACCCGGACCCTTGACTCTGTACCCGGCAGTAGCGATTCTCGACCCAATGCTTGCGCGGGACATGACAAACAGGTGCCAGGGCGGCCACGCCTCGGGTGGACCGTGTCCTCGACCGCGCCCTCCGCCGACCGAGGACGTGAGAGTGGCCATGACCCCAGAACCACGAAGGCAACGACGAGAACCACACCCCCGCAGTCGGCGCAAGCCGTTCGCGATCCTGTCCCTGCTGCTCGGCCTGCTCGCCATGGCGCTCGGCCCCGTACCGGGAGCGGCGGCCGACAACGGCTGGTGGAACCCCACCGCACGGCCCGGGCCCGACTCCCAGATCAACGTGACCGGCGAGCCCTTCAAGGGCACCGACGCCCAGGGCAACGTCCGGGGCTTCGTCGACGCGCACGACCACATCATGTCCAACGAGGGCTTCGGCGGCCGCCTGATCTGCGGAAAGCCGTTCTCGGACGCCGGTATCGCCGACGCGCTCAAGGACTGTCCCGAGCACTACCCCGACGGCAGCCTCGCGATCTTCGACTTCATCACCAAGGGCGGCGACGGCAAGCACGACCCCGACGGCTGGCCCACCTTCAAGGACTGGCCCGCTCACGACTCGCTGACCCACCAGCAGAACTACTACGCCTGGATCGAGCGCGCCTGGCGCGGCGGCCAGCGCGTCCTCGTCAACGACCTCGTCACCAACGGGGTGATCTGCTCGGTCTACTTCTTCAAGGACCGCAGCTGCGACGAGATGACCGCCATTCGCCTCGAGGCGAAGAAGACCTACGACATGCAGGCCTACGTCGACAAGATGTACGGCGGCGCGGGCAAGGGCTGGTTCCGCATCGTCACCGACTCCGACCAGGCCCGCGAGGTGATCAAGCAGGGCAAGCTGGCCGTGGTCCTCGGTGTCGAGACCTCCGAGCCCTTCGGCTGCAAGCAGATCCTGGACATCGCGCAGTGCAGCAAGCAGGACATCGACCGCGGCCTCGACGAGCTGTACAACCTCGGCGTGCGCAGCATGTTCCTGTGCCACAAGTTCGACAACGCCCTGTGCGGGGTCCGCTTCGACGAGGGCGCGCTGGGAACGGCCATCAACGTCGGGCAGTTCCTGTCGACCGGCACCTTCTGGAAGACGGAAGCGTGCACCGGCCCGCAGCACGACAACCCCATCGGCCTGGCCCCGGCGGCGGCCGCCGAGAAGCAGTTGCCGGCGGGCGTGAGCGTGCCCTCGTACGCCTCCGGCGCCCAGTGCAACACCCGCGGCCTCACCGACCTCGGTGACTACGCGGTGCGCGGCATGATGAAGCGCAAGATGATGCTCGAACTCGACCACATGAGCGTGAAGGCGGCCGGCCAGGCCTTCGACATCATGGAGACCGAGAACTACCCGGGCGTGATCTCCTCGCACAGCTGGATGGACCTCGGCTGGATGGAGCGGCTCTACAAGCTCGGCGGTTTCGCCGCCGCGTACATGGGCGGCTCCGAAGGCTTCAGCGCCGAGGCCAAGCGGACCGACGCGCTGCGCGAGAAGTACAACGTCGGCTACGGCTACGGCACCGACATGAACGGCGTCGGCGGCTGGCCCGGCCCGCGCGGGGCGAACACGCCGAACCCGGTCACGTACCCCTTCCGGAGCACCGACGGCGGCTCGGTCATCGACAAGCAGACCACCGGCCAGCGCACGTGGGACCTCAACACCGACGGCGCCTCGCACTACGGCCTGGTGCCCGACTGGATCGAGGACATCCGGCTGGTCGGCGGGCAGGGCGTGGTGGACGACCTGTTCAAGGGCGCCGAGTCCTACCTGCGCACCTGGGGCTACTCGGAGCAGCACAAGGCCGGCGTGAACCTCGCCGCGGGCCGGCCCGCCTCCGCGAGCACGTCCGAGTGGTGGAACCCCTTCGTCAGCTTCGCTCCCGGCCTCGCCTTCGACGGCAGCCGGAGCACCCGCTGGGCGAGCGAGTGGAGCAACGACCAGTGGCTGCAGGTCGACCTCGGGTCCGAGCACCTGGTCAAGCGGGTCACCCTGGACTGGGAGGCGTCGTACGGTCGTTCGTACCGCATCGAGGTCTCCGCGAACGGGACGGACTGGACGACGGCCTGGTCCACGGCCGAGGGTGACGGCGGCGTGGACACGGCGAGGTTCGCCGGGGTCCCGGCCCGGTACGTACGCGTCCACGGAGCGGGACGCGGTACCCAGTGGGGTTACTCCCTGTACGAAGTCGGCGTATACAGCAGCTGACGGCGTCGAGCGGGGTGTCCGGGGGCCGGTGAGCCCGCGGACACCCCGCTCGGGGCGCACCGGAGCGAAGGGGAACCCGTACATGGCACGGATGCCGTTGACCGACCGGCGCAGGCAGCTGACGGAGGCGGCGATCCGCGCGATGACCCGCGACGGGGTGTCCAGGACCACGACCCGGTCCATCGCCGCCGAGGCGGGCGTCTCCCTGAGCGTCTTCCACTACTGCTTCGACTCCAAGCAGGCGCTGCTGGAGTCGGTCATCGAGACGATCACCGCGCACTACGTCACCCTCGTGAAGGCCGCGATCGTGCCGAGGCCGACGCTCCGCGAGACCATCCGGGCCGGCTTCCAGGCGTACTGGGACCACGTGGTGGCCAGTCCGGGCGCGCACATGCTCACCTACGAGCTCACCCAGTACGCGCTGCGCCAGCCGGAGTTCGGGCACCTGGCGCGCAAACAGTACGAGTCCTACTGCGATACGTACGCCGAGCTGCTCGAAGAGCTGCGCCGGATCACGCCGTTCGAGCTGAGCGTGCCGGTGGCCGTGCTGGCCCGCTACCTGGCGGCCATGACGGACGGGGTGACCCTGAACTTCCTGGTCCTCGGCGATGAGAAGGCCGCCGCCGAGATCCTGGACATGGTCACCGATCACGTGACCGGTCTCGCCGTCCAGACGAACTGACCCGACCTCAGACAGCCACCCGGAAACCGATGTTGGACGTGGAGCTGTCGGGGGTGTTGGAGCTGCGGGCCGCGACCCGGTAGCGGTTGCAGTACGAGTCGTGGCAGAGGAAGGAACCTCCGCGCATGGCGCGGGAGGGATGGCCCGGGGCGAACGGGTCGGAGCACCACTCCCAGACGTTGCCCACCGCGTTGTACAGGCCGTGGCCGTTGGGGCGGTACGACTTCACGGGGACGGTGCCGAGGCGGGGTCCGGTGTGCAGGGTGGGGAAGTCGCCCTGCCAGATGTTCAGCATCGTCCGTCCGCCCGGCGCGAGTTCGTCGCCCCAGGGGTAGCGGCGCTGCTCCAGGCCGCCGCGGGCCGCGTACTCCCACTCGGCCTCGGTGGGCAGCCTGGTCCCGGACCAGGCGCAGTAGGCCGCCGCGTCGTTCCACGAAACGTGCACGACGGGGTGGTTCTGCCGGGTGGCGATGGAGGAGCCGGGCCCCTCGGGCCGCTTCCAGCTCGCCCCGGACACCGCTCGCCACCACGGGACCCCTTCCACGGCCGGTGCGGTGTCGGCGAGTTCCGCCGCGAGCAGGCCGGCGAAGACGAAGGAGAAGCCGAAGTCCTCGGCTTCCGTGACGTGCCCGGTGGCCTTGACGAAGGTGGCGTACTGGGCGTTCGTCACCGTGGTCGGCGAGATCCGGAAGGGGGCCACCTCCGCCTCCCTGACGGGGCCCTCCCCGTCCGCCGGGAATCCGTCCGCCGCCTCGGTACCCATGAGGAACCGGCCCCCGGGCAGGTCGAGCAGACCGCGTACGGGCCGGGGCGCGGGGACCGCGGGCGCCGCGAGCAGGGTGAGGGCACCGGCCGGGGCGACGTGGCCCGGGGTGCAGCAGGAGGGGTACGAAGAGGACACAGCGGCTCCGGTGAACGTGCGGGATGGACGCGGTCCGGCCGGGCGCGGGGCGGCGCGCCCGGCCGGAGGCCGTAGGACTGGGTGGCCCTGCGGCTAGCCGACCCGGTCGGCGGCGAGCTGGGCGGCCAGGGCCGGGATGCCCAGGTTCCGTTCCTGCGTCGGGGTGGCCTGGTACAGCTTGTTGACCAGCTGGTGCGGGTCGGCGGCGAGGTCGTAGTACTCGCGGAACGTGACCTCTCCGGTGCCGGACACCGTGCCGTTGGCATCGGTGTGCAGCTTGTAGTACTCCACGTACTGCTTGTCCTTGGCGACGTAGGAGGACCAGGTGCGGTGGTCGGCACCGGTGCCCTGCTTCCACCATTCGACGAGCAGATGGTCGCGGCTGTGGGTGCCCAGCAGCGAGACCCCGTCCTGCGGGGTGTTCGGGGTGATTCCGGCGGCGTCGAGGATGGTGGGCGCGATGTCGATGTTGGCGACGATGCGGTTGTCCACCGTGCCGGCGCCGAGGCCTCCGGCGGGCCAGGAGAGGTAGAACGGCACCTCGTGGGCAGGGCTGTAGGGCACCGACTTGGCGGTCCAGCCGTGGTCGGCCCAGCCGAAGCCGTTGTCACCGATGTAGATCACGAGGGTGTTGTCGAGCTGACCGGTGGCCGCGAGCTTGTCCTTGAAGGCCTGGACCGCGTCGTCGACCGACAGGAGCGTGCGCAGCTGCTCGGCGCGGATCCGCCGGCCGTCGGCGAGGGTGCCGGTGGCGTCCTGGATGTAGGGCGGCTTGTCGCTGCGGTCGGCCTCGGTGACGGAGGGGCGCCCGTTCCACTCGGGTACGGGGGTGCCCGCGTACTTGGGCTCGGGGGTGCGGGGCCCGTGCGAGGCGTACGGGGTGACGTAGGCGAACCACGGCCGGGTGTCGGTGGCCGCCCTGTCCACGAAACCGAGCGTCCGGTTCTTGATGATGTTCGTGGTGTAGCCGTTGATCGTCTGGACGGCTCCGTTGACGTTCCACTTGGCGTCGACGTATCCGGGCTGGAGCAGCGCGAATTCCTCGAAATGCGGCGGCGCGTCCGCGATGTTCCAGGAATTGAGGTATTTACCGAAGAGGCCCGTGCGATATCCAGCCTGCTTCAGATATCTCTGGACGGTGGTGTTCTGGTCCAGCACGGCCGAGGAGGCGTTGTTGCGGACCCCGTGGTTGTGGGCGTAGCGGCCGGAGAACACCGAGGAGCGGGAGGGCGAGCACAGGGGGGTGGTGACGTGCCCGTGGTTGAACTTCACACCCTGGCCGGCGAGCCAGCCTATGGTCTTCTGGAGCGCCCATTCGGTCTGTTTGGGCTGGTCGTCGGTGACGATCAGGAGGATGTTCGGGCGGGCCGCGGATGCCGCCGCGGGGGCCGCGGCCGCCTGGGCGATCGCGGGCACGGTGGCGGCGGCCGCGGCCGCCGCGGTGCCGGCGAGGAATCCTCTGCGACTGACCTGCGTACGGGCTCTCTTACTCATGGGTATTTCCTCCTGCTCTCCGAAGGGGCCCCCTACCGCACCAATGGTGTGGCGGTCACTGCCATGCGGAGAGCGTAAATCGAGGGGAATACACATTCCATGTACGGAGTATGAAATGACGTCAGTCCAGGGCCGGATGGGCTTCCGGATGCTCGTCCCACCAGGTGCGGTGGAAGGCGTTGTTGTCCACATTGGCCAGGTACGCGTAGACCGCCGACCGGTAGAAGAGCTCCGCCTGGCGGGCCGAGACCGTCGAGCGGTTCCAGGCGAGCCGGATGCGCCCGGTCACCGGGGACCCGATCAGCGGGCGCATGACCGTGCCCGCGACGGCGGGTGCGGTGGGCTGGCTAAGGGAGATGGCGCGGCCCGCGGAGATCAGGTCGTACTGCATCATGCGGTCGGTGATCCGGTAGCGCGGCGCGGGGACGAAGCCCGCCTTGGCGCAGGCCTCGACCAGCGCCTCGGGTCCGCCGTCGTCGTCCTCCACCAGGGTCATCCACTGCTCGTCCGCGAGGTCGGCGAGGTCGAGGGCCTCCAGCCGGGCCAGCGGGTGGCGGGCTGACATGCGGATGCAGAAGGGCTCCTTGGACACCAGGGTGCGGGCGGTCACTCCCGCGGGCAGCGGCACCTCGTGGTCGTTCACCTCGCCGTACACGATGACGTCGTAGCGGCCCGCGCCGAGCATCCGTACCAGGGCGGTCACCGAGTCCTCGATGTCCACGGTGATCTCCCGGCCGGACAGGACCAGGTCCTGCCGGGCGATCAGTCCGTCGATCAGCACCAGCAGGATGCAGCCCAGGCGCAGTGGGGCGTCTGCCGTCCGGGCCCGCGCCTCGGAGCCGAGGGCGTCCATCTCGCTGAGCACCCGGCGGGCCTTCGCCAGGACGAACTGGCCGAGCGGGGTGGGTTCGACCCCGAGCCGGCCCCGGACGAAGAGTTCGCCGCCGGTGACCCGCTCGATCCGGCGCAGCTGGGCGGAGAGCGCCGGCTGGGAGACCCCGAGGATCCGCGCCGCGCCCCCCAGGCTTCCGGTCTCCGCTATCTGGCAGACGGCTTGCAGATGTCTCAACTCCAGCTGCATCCGGGCAGCTTACGCAGCGCCATCCGCCGCCGCCATAACGCCGGTCTTATGCCCGCAGGGATGTCCCGATCTCGTCATGGACACGCCCATACTCGGCCGCGAACAGCCAGACCGCCTTCCCGCCTTTCCCCGCCTTCGCCTCACCTCCCCGTTCCATCCCCCCCACACGATCGGAGTGGACTCTTGCAGCCCACCAGATGGATGGCCGCCCTCACGGCCATGGTGCTGACCACGGGCCTCGCCGGCACGCTGGCCACCACCGCCACCGCCTCGCAGAACGCGGATCCCCTCCCGCCCACCGCTGCCGAACGGGCGGTCGCCGCGGCCGACGCGGCCGTGCGCAGCGGGCTCGACAGCCTGGTCAACTCCCCGCAGCAGCAGTACGACCGGCGCCTGGTCACCCCCTGGGTCAAGGACCTCTACTCCGTCGCGTACGAGCGCAGCTACCGCGGCCTGCCGGTCGTCGGCGGCGACGCGGTCGTCCTCGCCGACGGGCAGGGCCGGGTGCGCGCCCTCCAGTCGGCCTCCGCCACCGTGATCGACGTGTCCACCACGGCGACGGTCACGGCCCGGGCCGCCGAGGCGCTCTCGCGCGGCCGGCAGGTCAAGACCGACAAGGTGGAGAGCAGCCGGCTCGTCGTCAAGATCAAGGACGACAAGCCGGTGCTGGCCTGGGAGACCGTCCTGATCGGCCGTACCGCCAAGGCGCCCAGCAAGCTCCACGTGTTCGTGGACGCCCGCACCGGAAAGTTCGTCGACAGCTTCGACGACGTGGTCGCGGGCAGCGGCAACAGCAAGTGGAACGGCCCGAACCCGCTGACCATCGACACCACGGCCTCGGGTGGCACGTACTCCCTGCGCGACCCGAACCGGACGGGCCTGAGCTGCGCCGACTACAGCAGCGGCACGGTCTTCTCGAAGTCCACCGACTCCTGGGGCACCGGCAACCCGACCTCCAAGGAGACCGGTTGCGTGGACCTGATGTTCGCGGCGCAGAAGCAGTGGGACATGCTGGGCCAGTGGCTCGGCCGCAACGGCGTCAACGGCAGCGGCCGCAGCTTCCCGGCCAAGGTCGGCCTGAACGACGTGAACGCGTACTGGGACGGCAGCACGGTCACCATCGGCCACAACAACGCCAACGAGTGGATCGCCGGCGTGGACGTGGTGGCCCACGAGTACGGGCACGCCATCGACTCCAACACCCCCGGCGGCACCAGCGGCCAGGAGTCCGGGCTCGGCGAGGCCACCGGTGACATCTTCGGCGCGCTGACCGAGGCGTTCATCAACGAGCCCTCCCCGTACGACACTCCGGACTACACCGTCGGCGAGATGATCAACCTCGTGGGCAACGGTCCGATCCGCAACATGTACAACCCGCCGGCCGTCAACAACGACCCGGCCTGCTACAGCTCCGCGATACCGGGCACCGAGGTGCACGCGGCCGCCGGCCCGCTGAACCACTGGTTCTACCTGCTCGCCGAGGGCACCAGCCCGGGCGGCGGCAAGCCGAACAGCAGCACCTGCAACCAGTCCACGCTGACCGGGGTGGGCATCCAGAACGCCGGCAAGATCTTCTACGGCGGCATGCTGCTGAAGACCTCCAGCATGTCCTACAAGAAGTACCGCACGGCGACGCTCAGTTCCGCCAAGTCGCTGGACACCACCTGCGGGCTGTTCACCAAGACCAAGGCCGCCTGGGACGCCATCAGCGTGCCGGCGCAGACCGCGGACCCGACCTGCACCCCGAGCGGCCAGAACAGCGACTTCACGCTGGCGCTGAACCCCTCCTCGGGCACCGTCCAGCAGGGCGCCTCGGCCACCACCACGGTCGCCACCGCCATCTCCACGGGCACGGCCCAGCAGGTGACCCTCACCGCATCCGGCCTGCCCGCCGGGGTCACGGCCTCCTTCAGCCCGGCCACCGTGCAGTCCGGACAGTCCTCGACGCTGACGCTGACCGCCTCCTCCAACGCGGCCCCCGGCTCCTCGACCGTCGTGGTCAAGGGCCAGGGCACCAGCCTCTCGCACACCGTCGACTACGCGCTCACCGTCGGCGGCACCACGCCCAACCCCGGCGCGCCGAACATCGACGTGGCCGCGGTGCAGGCGCACCTGACCCAGTTCAACACGATCGCCTCCCAGAACGGCGGCAACCGCCGTGCGGGCAGCGCCGGTTACACGGCTTCGGTGGCGTACATCAAGGGCAAGCTGCAGGCCGCCGGCTACACGGTGACCGAGCAGAACTGCAGCTCGTGCACCTACCCGTCGAACAACCTGATCGCCGACTGGCCCGGCGGCCCCGCCGACCAGACGATCATGTTCGGCGCGCACCTCGACAGCGTCTCGGCGGGTCCGGGCATCAACGACAACGGCTCGGGCTCCGCGACCCTGCTGGAGAACGCGCTCGTCCTCGCCCAGAAGAACCCGACGATGACCAAGCACGTGCGCTTCGCCTGGTGGACCGACGAGGAGCAGGGCCTCAACGGCTCGAAGTTCTACGTCAACCAGCTCACCAGCACCCAGAAGTCCGCCATCAAGGCCTACTACAACTTCGACATGGTCGGCTCGACCAACGGCGGCTACTTCATCAACAACGTCAACTCCACCGCGGCCGCCCCGCTCAAGGCCTACTGGACCTCCCTGAACCTCGCTCCCGAGGAGAACACCGAGGGCCAGGGCCGCAGTGACGACTACTCCTTCCAGCAGGGCGGCATCCCCACCTCCGGCTACGCGGCCGGCGCCAGCGCCCGCAAGACCTCGGCGCAGGCCACGAAGTGGGGCGGCACCGCGAACGCGGCGTACGACCCCTGCTACCACGCCTCCTGCGACACCACGAACAACATCAGCGCCACGGTCCTGGACCGCAGCGCCGACGGCGTGGCCTACACCGTCTGGAACCAGGCCGTCGGCGGCACCACCCCCGGCCCGGACTTCTCCATCAGCGCCTCCCCGGCCACCGGCAGCGCCGCCCAGGGCGGCACCGCCACCTCCACCATCAACACCGCGACCACCAGCGGCGCCGCCCAGACCGTCGCCCTGTCGGTGACCGGAGCCCCGGCCGGCACCACCGCCTCGCTGAGCCCCACCTCGGTCCAGTCGGGCAGCTCCTCCACGCTCTCCGTCCAGGTCGGCGCGAGCACCGCGCCCGGCACCTACACCCTGACCGTCACCGGCGCGGGCTCGGTCAGCCACACCACCACCTACACCCTGACCGTCACCGGGACCGGCCCCTCCTGCACCCCGCGCCAGCTCGTCGCCAACGGCGGGTTCGAAAGCGGCACCACCCCGTGGACGACCACCACGAACGTCATCACCAACCAGGCCGGCCAGACCCCGCACGGCGGCACGTACAAGGCCTGGCTCAACGGCTACGGCTCGGCCCGCACGGACAGCGCCTCGCAGTCCGTGACCATCCCGACCGGCTGCTCCTCGTACCAGCTCGGCTTCTACTTGCACATCGACACCGCCGAGACCGAGAACACGGTCTACGACACCTTCACGGTCTCGGTGGGCGGCCAGACGCTGACGACCCTGTCCAACGTGAACGCGGCCTCCGGCTACCAGCTCAAGACGTTCAACGTCTCCCAGTTCGCCGGCCAGACGGTCACGCTGAAGTTCCAGGGCCTGGAGGACGCCTCCCTGCAGACCTCCTTCGTCGTGGACGACGTCACCCTCCAGGTGAGCTGACGCCCCCGGCACCCTGAGCACCACCCGGGCGGCACCCGCCCCGGCCCCACGGCCGGAGCGGGTGCCGCCCGCTCGTGCGCGGTGCATGCAGGCCCCGCCGGAGGTCCACCTGGGCCCGCCCCTTCCTGGTGGCCGCCCCCGCCCTCACCGCTTCCTTCGCCGGGCCGCGCACGACCGGGTTCCGGCTGCCCTGAACGGGGACCCGTCCCGTGGACGGGCCCCCGCGATGCCCCGGCGCCGTGGTTCGGCGCCGGGGTTCAGCCGCCGTCGCGGACCGAGACGATGCCGTTGAAGACGCCGACGTAGGCCGTCCCGTCGGGGCCGAGCGTGATCGGGGCCCAGTTGTTGTCGTACAGCGGGCCGGTGCCGGTCAGCTGACGCCAGCGGCGCTCACCGGTGCGGAAGTCGACGGCCGTGAGGTACCAGGCGTCGATCCCCCAGACGTTCGGCTCCTTCTCGTAGAAGTAGAGCAGCCCGTTCGCGGTGGAGAGCTTGGGGACCACGGAGGGCGAGCGGATCGCGCTCTGCCAGACCGTGTCGCAGCCGCTGCCGTCGGCGCGGACGTCGATGCGGCTGACGCCGCCGACGACCGATTTGCCGAGGACCAGCGACGTGACGTTCTCGTAGCCGTAGTTGTTCTCGACGACGATGCTGTTGCCCCAGGTGATCAGGGAGTTGTCGGTGGTGGAGGCGCCCGACCCGAAGACCGGGACCTTGCACACCAGCCGCTGCCCCTCGGGCACGTCCAGGCCCCGCTTGAAGACCAGGACGTTCATCCGGTCGTCGGCGTTGTCGGTGATGGCGACGTAGCCGTTGCCGAAGAGGTCCGGGGTGGTGCCCGAACCCTGGTTGACCGAGCCGGGCTTGGTTCCCGTACCCCGGTCGTAGGTCTGGCGCCACTGCACGACGGGGGTGCCGTCGGCGGAGGCGGTGAAGCTGTAGAGCGCGTGGTCGGTGACGATGGAGACCCCGTCCTCGCCGACCGAGAAGGAGTTCTGGATCTCCTCCCCCGCCAGCCGGACCGAGCGGATCACCGAGGTCACCGGGTCCACGGTGCCGACGCGGCCCTGGCGGGTGACCCACCAGATGAGGCCGTTCCAGTCCGGCATCACCGAGGTGACCGGGTCACAGGTGCCGGTGGGCCACAGGTTGGTCCAGTCGACGCAGTCGTGCGGGACCTGGCCGGTGAGGTCCCAGTCGTTGTCGACCTTGAACTGCCAGACCCCATCGGGATTCCGGACGTGCGAGAGCCTCAGGATGTGCTGGCGGGAGTCGGCCAGCACCGCCCGGTCCTGGTTGTCCAGGTAGAAGTAGGCGCCGCCCGAGGTGTCCTTGAAGATCTTCGAGAAGTCGAGCGAGGTGATCGCCTGGACCGTCGAGGAACGCTGCGGGAGCTGGTACTCCGCGAGCGTGGCGAGCGTACGGGGCTCCAGCAGTTTGACCTTGAAGCCGCCGAAGGTGCCGCACACCGTGACCAGCCGGCCGCCCGAGTCGAAGGTGGCGGTGGCGCATTCGCCGCCGAGGGCGGCGATCTTCTCGCTGGCCACCTTCGGGTTCTTGCCGAGCGGTCCCGACCAGGGCGAGGTGGCGCTGCCCGCCGCGTCGGAGTGCATGCCGCTGCGGCCGTTGGGCGCGAGGAAGGGGTGCTGCGGCGGGGCTTCCCCGGGCAGCGGCGCGGCGGCGGCCGGGGCGCCGTCGTAATGGCTGATCAGGCGGTGGCCAGGGGCCAGGGGTATCTCCTCGGCGGCGGCCGGCGAGACCCCGTACAACACCGCACATGCGGCGAGAGCCGGCGCCACGGCGCAGTTCAGCGCTCTTCGGAACATCCGGACTTCCTCCCTTGTCCTCGGTGGTCCGAGGTTTCTATTGACATTGCGTCTGACATCGCGCCGGGGCCAGACGCTAGATCGCACTGCCTGAGGAGTCCATGGAAGAGCCGGATGATTCACGAAGGCGCAACAGTCGATCATTTGACTGGGCGTCAGGGCTTGAACCCGCTGACCACGTTCGCCGTGGCCGAGACCCCGTTGTGGATGGTCTGCGCGAGACTGCTGCTCGCCAGATAGAAGCCGAGCAGGACGCAGACGAGCGCGTGCGACAGTTTGAGGCCGCCGCCGCGCATGAAGATCCATGCGAGGACGAGGAGCAGGACGAGGACGGAGAGGGAGATCACCATCGGAACACCTCCTTACGCGCCGTCATGGTGGCGCAGCGGGAGGGCCCTTCGGGCCAAACTCGTGTCCGCCAAACGGGTGTTGACGGTCCGTGACCGGCGTTCAGTCCTTGACGATCTCGTCCCAGTGGACCGTTCGCCCGCACCAGCGGCCGAGCAGTACGGGGTCGTGCCCGACCGCCAGCAGGCCCGCGCCGGACTCCGCCCGGTACTCCTCGACCACTCCGACCAGCGCGGCGGTGGTGGACGCGTCGAGCATGGCGGTCATCTCGTCGCACACCAGCCAGCGCGGCCGGAGCACCAAGGCCCGCGCCACACAAGCCCGTTGCAGCTGGCCGTCGCTGACCTCGTGGGGCCGCCGGCCGAGCAGGTCCGTGCCCAGTCCGACCCGGTCAGCCAACTCGGGGACGGTGGAGTCGATTTCGCTACGCCGGCCGGTCGCCCGGAGCGGTTCGGCGACGAGCTCGCGCAGGCTGAGCCGCGGATCCGCCGCCAGCCGGGGCTGTTGGAAGACCATGCCGACGGAGGTGCGCAGGGCGCGCGGCGCGCGGTGCCGGAAGCCGGTCACCGCACGGCCGTCGAAGGCCACGGTTCCGTGCTCGGGCCGGTGCAGCAGTGCGGCGACCCTGGCCAGGGTCGACTTGCCGCAGCCGCTGGGGCCGAGCAGTCCGAGGGATTCGCCGGGGGCGAGGCTCAGGTGGGCACCGCGCACGACGGGGGCCCGGCGGTCGTAGCCGGCGGTGACGGCGGTGAGCTCAAGCATGGTGGCAGGCCACCCCTTCGGTGAGCGGGGGCCGCTCGGCCCGGCAGCGGGAGTCCGCGCGCGGACAGCGGGCGGCGAAGGCGCAGCCGGGCGGGAGCGCGCCGAGCTCGGGCGGGGCGCCCGGGATGGGGGTGAAGGCCCGCTCGGGGAGGGCGTCGAGGAGTCCGCGCGCGTAGGGGTGGCGGGGGCCCGGAGCGCCGAAGAAGGCTTCGGCGGGGGCGGTTTCCACGATGCGGCCCGCGTACATGACGGCCACGGTGTCGGCGATGCGGTGGGCCGCCGCGAGGTCGTGCGTGATCATCAGCAGCGCCCGGCCGGCGTCCCGGGTGTGGGCGCGCAGCTCGTCGACGGTGCGGTGGACCAGGTCCCGGTCGAGGCCGGTGGTCGGCTCGTCGGCGAGCAGCAGGGGCGCGTCGCCGATCAGCGCGAGCGCGGTGGCGGCGCGCTGGGCGAGCCCGCCGGAGAGCTCGTGGGGATGGCGGTCGAGGTGGGTGGCGGGAAAGGCCGCCCGGTGGGCCGCGGCTTCGGCGGCGTCCCGGAGCTCCGCCTTGGCGGCCCCGGTCAGTTCGCGGACCGTCTCCTCCAGGTGGGAGCGGATGGTGCGGACCGGGGTGAGGTGCGCGGCCGGGCTCTGCGGCACCAGTGCGACGCGGCGGCCCCGGATGGACCGGGCCAGGGTGCGCTCGTCGAGGGCGAGCAGGTCGGTGCCGTCGGCGAGCCGGGCCGAGCCGGCGGTCTCGGCGTTGCCGGGGAGCAGTCCGAGCAGGGCGGAGGCGAGCACGGACTTGCCGCAGCCGCTCTCCCCGACGAGGGCGAGGCACTCGCCGGGGGCCAGGGCGAGGGTGGCGTCGGTGACGGCCTCCACGTACCGGCCTGCGCGCATCCGGAACCGCACGGAGAGCCGGTCCAGTTCGAGGACCGGCCGTGCGGAGCCCTGCCCCGGGCCCCGCACGGCAACGGCCGACTCCGCCTCCGGCGCCGAAGGGGTGTGGTTCTTCACAGCGTCAGCTCCGATCGGCGGCGGGGGTTGAGGCGCTCGCGCCAGGCGCCCGCGAGGCCGGCGATCGCCAGGGTCGGGACGATCAGGAGGAGCCCGGGGAAGAGCGTGGGCCACCAGTCGCCGGCGAGCAGCGATCCGCGGGCCGTCTGGACCAGGTTGCCCAGGCTCGCCTGGTGCGCCGGCAGGCCGAGCCCCAGGAAGGACAGGGCCGACTCGTGCCACATGGCGTGCGGGATCATCAGCACGGCGGCGAGCCCCGCCTGCGGCAGCACTCCGGGCACGAGGTGGCGTACGGTCACCCGCCACCGCGAGGCGCCGCCCGAGACGGCCGCGTCCAGATAGGGCCGCGAGCGGAGCGAGAGGACTTCCGCGCGGACGATGCGGGCCGTGGACAGCCAGTGGGTCAGGGCCACGGAGACGACCACCGGCCACACCCCCGGCCGGAACATCGCCACGATGAAGATGCCGAGCAGCAGGTGCGGGATCGAGGACAGGGCGTCCACCACCCGCATGACGCACCGGTCCGGCCACCCGCCGAGCGCCCCGGCGAGCGCGCCGACGGCCGTGCCGAGGACGGTGGCGACCAGCGCGGCCACCAGCCCGACCAGCAGCGAGACGCGCAGCCCGTACACGCAGCGCAGCAGCAGGTCGCGGCCCACGTCGTCGGTGCCGAAGGGGTGGGCCCAGGAGGGCGGCAGCAGCTTTGCCGACAAGTCGACAGCCTGCTGGTCGAGTTGGACCAGCGGTGGCACGAGCAGGACCGCCAGCGCGATGAGGACGACGATCACCGCCGAGGTCCGCACCCGCAGGGTCCGGGTGGAGCTCCGGTCACGGCCGTGGGACCGCCAGAGCTGCGCTCCGGTCGTCGCGGTCGTATCAGCCATCGAAGCCCACCCTCGGGTCCGCCAGCCCGTAGAGCAGGTCGGACAGCAGGTTCCCTGCGAGCACGGCGGCCGTGGCCAGGACCGTCAGCGCGGCCAGCAGCGGGAAGTCCACCGAGGTCGCGGCCTCGACGGTGGCCGCGGCGATGCCGGGCCAGCTGAAGACGGTCTCCACCAGCAGCGCGCCGGTGATCAGTTCCGGCACCCGCGACCCGATCAGGGTCAGCATCGGGAGCATGCCGGAGCGCAGGCCGTGGCCGAGCAGCACCCGCCGCTCCCCCAGGCCCCGCGCACGGGCGCCCCGTACGGGATCCTCCTCCAGCGCGTCGGCCACGCCCTGTCTGACGTACAGGAAGAACCAGGGCAGTTGGGAGATGCCGAGGACCAGCGCGGGCAGCACCAGGTGGCGGGCCACCTGCCCGGCGGTGACCACGTCACTGCCCGCGTCGGTGAGGCCGCCGGACGGCAGTGCGCCCAGGCGCACCGAGAAGAACCAGATGGCGAGCAGGCCCAGCCAGAAGGCCGGGGCCGCTTCGAGGGTGTACGCGAGCCCGGAGACGGCCCGGTCCAGGCGCCCGCCCTGGCGCCGCGCGGCCAGGACGCCGAGCCCGGTGCCCAGCAGCACGGCGACGGCGAAGGCGCACAGCGCGAGCAGCGCCGACCAGCCGAGCCGCTGCGCGATGACGTCGGAGACGGGCTGGCGCATGACGGCGGAGGTGCCGAGGTCCCCGGTCAGCGCCGAGGTGAGCCACTCCCACCAGCGCGAGAGCAGGGGCTGGTCCACGCCGAGGTTCACCCGCAGCTGGTCGAGTCCGGCCTGCGAGGCGGTGAGCCCGGCGGTGCCGGCGTACGCCTTGACGGGGTCGAAGGGGGAGAGCGCGGCGACCGCGAACACCCCGAAGGTCACGACGAGCAGGACCGGGCCGGCGAACAGGGTCCGCCGGCCCGCCATGCGCGCCATCGGCCCCCACGGGAGACGGCGCAGACGGTGGAGACCGCTCACTTCTGCTTCGGCTTCCAGCTCTCGACGTTCCACCAGGGGCCGGTCCCGAGGCCGTGGTCGTGCGGCTCGGTCTGGGTGGAGGGCCCGTCCCACCGGTCGCCCACGACGTAGAGGTGGTCGATGTGGGTGAGGTAGACGTAGCCCGGGTTCTTGACCAGCTCGCGCTGGACCGTGTCGTACGCGGCCTTGCGCACGGCCGGGTCGGCGCTGCGGCGGCCGTCGAGCAGCGCCTGGTCCACGGCCGGGTTGTCGTACCGGGCCATGTTGTTGAAGCCGTCGCCCGCGAGGGCGGAGTTCAGCGTCAGGTACTGGTCGAAGTCCGGGTCGGCCGGGGAGCCTCCGCCCGCGAGGACGGCGTCGGTCTTCATCCGGGGCTCGATGACCTCCCAGCTGCCGGACTCGGTGGTGACCTGGATGCCGGCCTTCTTGGCGTCGGAGGCGAAGGCGAGGGCGTGGTCCTGGCGGAGCTTGTCGCCGGAGGGGTACCAGAGCGGGAAGGCGGCGCGGACCCCGTTCTTGACGCGGATGCCGTCGGCGCCGGGGATCCAGCCGGCGTCGTCGAGGATCTTCTGGGCCTGCGCGAGGTCGTACGGGCGCTCGGTACCGGCGGCGAACCACGGGCTGCCGGTCGGGACGGGGCCGTAGGCGGCCTTGCCCGCGCCCTCGAGGAGCTTGTCGACCAGCGCGCCGCGGTCCACGGCGATGTCCAGGGCCCGGCGGACGGCCGTGTCACCGGTGACGGGGTGCTCGGTCGGCAGGGTCACCTGGCGGTAGTCGTAGGTCTTGGCGGCATACCTCTTGAGCGCCTTGTCGGCCTTGAACCCCTTGGCCAGGTTCGGCGGCAGGACGGCCCCGTCCAGCTCGCCGGAGCGCAGCCGGGTGGCGCGCACGTCGTCGTCCTTGATGACCGCCATGGTGAACTTCTTCACCGCGGGCTCGCCGCCCCAGTAGGACGGGTTGGCCTTGAAGCTCAGCTTCTCGCCCTTGGACCAGGCGGTGAGCACGTACGGTCCCGTGCCGACGGGCCGGGTGGTGAACTCGCCGCTGTTGACGTCCTGTCCGCCCGCGATGTGCTCGGGGGCGATCGGCAGGACGGTCCGCTCGGCGAAGGGGGCGTAGGGGTACTTCAGGGTGAAGACCACGGCGTCTTCGCCGCGCGCCGTGACGTCCGCGATCGCGTCGAGCTCGGACTTGGAGGCGTTGTTCGTCTTCGCGTCGAGGATCGTCCGGTAGGTGAAGACGACGTCCTTGGCGCCGAAGGGCCGTCCGTCGCTGAACTTCACGCCCCGGCGCAGCGGGTAGGTGTAGGTCAGTCCGTCCGCGGAGACCTCGGGGAGCGCCTCGGCCAGCGCGGGCTTCAGCTTCATGCCGGCGTCGTGCGCCAGCAGTCCGTCGAAGATCTTCGAGTTGCCGTCCTTGCCGTAGCCCAGCAGCGGGCTGAGGCTCTCCGGCTCGGTGGCTATGCCGACCACGACGGAGTCGGCCGCCCCGGCACCCGCCGCGGCACCTCCCCCGGGGGTCGAACAGGCCGCCGCGCCCGCGACGATCACCGCGGCCGCGGTCGCCCCGGCCATTCCCCGTACGGTCCGGGCCTTCATCTGGTGCACTTCCTTCGTTATTGCAAAGAGCTCGCAATAATGCCAGACGGGAGCGGAAGAACACGAACCGGGCCGCACCGGCGGGAAGGGGCGGCGCAGGGGTCTTGCCCGGCCGCCGCGGAGCATGCCATATATGTCTAGACCTTTCCGGGGAGCCGGAAGCACCGGAAGACCGGACCAGCCGCACCGGAAGACCCGAAGAACGGAAGAAGAGGGCGCCCGCCGTGCACGACCCCGCACCCAGCACCGCGCCGCACCCCCCGCACCGCTCCCGGCGGCCGTCCGTACGGGGAGCGGCGCCGGCCCTCGCCCTGGCCCTCGCGGCCGCCGCGCTGACGGCGTGCGGCGCCTCCGACACCACGCCCCCGGCGGCCCCGGCCGGGCTCACCGCCCAGGCGGGCAGCGCCACTTCGGTCCACGTCATGTGGCAGTCGCCCGCCCCCGCCGACGCGGTGACCTCCTTCCTCGTCTACCAGGCGGACCGGCTGGTCCGTGAACTGCCCGCCGACAAGACGATGACCGACATCACCGGCCTGACCCCGCGGACGGCCTACGCGTTCACGGTCCGCGCCCGGGACGCCGCCGGGAACACCTCCCCGGCCGGCGCGGCCGCCTCGGCCACCACCCCCGCGGCCACGGCCGAGGACCGGCTGGCCCCGACCGCCCCGGCCCGTACGGACGGCCGGGCCCTCGGGCCCACCTCCGCCCGGCTGACCTGGGCCGCGGCCACCGACGACACGGGCGTCACCGCGTACGACGTCTACCAGGGCGACGCCCGGATCCACACGGTCGGCCCCGGCACCACCACGACGGTCCTGGAGGACCTCCGGCCCGACAGCGTGTACACCTTCACCGTCCGGGCCCGCGACGGCGCCGACAACTCCTCCCCCGCCGGTCCCGCCGCGGACGTGACCACCCCGCCCGGGCCCGGACAGCGGACCGGCACGGCTCCGGCCGAGTTCACGGCGGTCGCCTCGCCGGGCGCGGTGACCCTCGCCTGGACCGCCCCGGCCACCGGCCGGGCGACCACCGAGTACGAGCTCTACGTCAACGGCCGCCCCACCACCGTCATCCAGTTCGGCGAGGGCGCCGTTCCGGCCGGCCAGGCGGAGCACCGCCTCACGGTCGCCGAACCTCCCGGCACCGCATGGACGGTGAAGCTCCGGGCGCGCCTGCCCGACGGCACCTGGGGCGCCTTCTCCGCCGAACGGCAGGTCGTACTGGCCCCCTGAGCGCCCTCCGAACGGCCGCTCCGAGCACCCCCGGACGGCTTCCCGGCGGTCGCGCGAACTCCGCCCGCCGGAGGAGCTCCTGACATCCTGTTCGTTCGATCTGTCCCGAACGGTACTGCGGGGAAAGAAGATCGCGCAGAATACTCCCGTGTTCGGTGAGTACTCGGTCAACAACAATCAGGCAGATTCCATGGACGGCGATCCTGGGCCAGACTCTGGCGCCGTGCCGGGAAACCTGCCGCCGGAAACGGCGAGCTTCGTGGGCCGCGAGCGTGAACTCGGCCTCCTGTCCGACCTGCTGCGCGAGCGTCGGCTCGTGACGCTGACGGGCGTCGGCGGCGTGGGCAAGTCCAGGCTGGCCCTGCGGGCCGCCGCCGACCCCCGCCAGCGCAGGCGCGACGGGGTGTGGTGGGTGGAGCTCTCCCCGCTGCGCGACGCCGAACTGCTCACCCCCACCGTCGCGCACGCCCTCGGCCTCGCCCACCAGTCCCCGCGCCCGCTGGACGAGGAACTGTGCGCGTGGATGGCCGACAAGGAGCTGCTGGTCGTCCTCGACACGTGCGAGCACCTGGTGGCCGCCTGCCGGCACCTGGTGGGCGAACTCCTGCAGTCCGCACCGGGCCTGACGGTGCTCATCACCACCCGCGAACCGCTCCTCAGCCCCGGTGAGCACCTGGTCGAAGTCAGCCCGCTGCCCAGCGAAGGACCCGACAGCGACGCCCTCGCGCTGTTCCGGGCCCGCGCGATCGCCGCCACCCCGAACGCCGCCGCCGCCTTCGCCGACCCGGACCGGGCGGCCCTCGCCGCGGACGTCTGCCGCCGCCTGGACGGGATCCCCCTCGCCCTCGAACTGGCCGGCGCCCGGATGCGGCTGTGGACCCTGGAACAGATGGCGCAGCGCCTCGAAGGCCGCTTCGACCTGCTCTCCGGCACCGCCACCGCCCGGCTCCCCCGGCACCAGACGATGCGCACCGCGATCGGCTGGAGCCACGAACTGTGCGAGCCGGTCGAGCGGCTGCTGTGGGCCCGGCTCTCGGTGTTCACCGGGGACTTCGACGTCGCCGCGGCCCGCGCGGTGTGCTCGGGCGGCCCCCTGCCCGCCGCCCGGGTCGAGCGGGTGCTGGCGGACCTGGTGACGAAGTCGGTGGTCCGGTGCAGCCGGGAACGGGGCGCGGGCGCCCGCTACCGGCTCCTGGACACCATCCGCGAGTACGGCCAGGACTGGCTGGCGGAACTCGGCGAGGAACGGGTCATCGCCGACCGGCACGCCCACTGGTACGCGGCGCTCGCGAAGGCCGCCGACCCGGGCTGGATGGGCCCGGGCCAGCTGGACTGGTACCGCAGGATGACCGCCGAGCACGCGCAGCTGCGTACCGCCCTGGAGCACCTGCTCCGCTCGGACCCCACGGCGGCCCTGGAGACGGCGGGCGCGCTCTGGTTCTTCTGGTTCTCCTGCGGCCACGTCGACGAGGGCCGGTCCTTCCTGGAACGGGCCCTGAGCCGGGGCCCGCGTACCGGAGCCGCGTACGTCCAGGCCCTGTGGGCCCTCGGGCTCACCACCCTGCTCCAGGGCGACCTGGCCACGGCCGAGGAGCTCGGCCGGGCGTGCACCGGCGCGGCGGCCACCCTGGCCGACCCGGAGCCGGAGCTGCGCGCCGCGTACCTGCACGCGGTGTCGGTGCTGATGCCGGGCGATCCCGTACGGGCCCTGGCGCTCGCCGGACCCCGGGCGCGCGGGGGCCACGGCGGGAGACCCACCGGCGTGGGCTGGCTGCTGTGCCGGCTGGCCACCGGCTACGCCCTGTGCGACCTCGGACGCTTCGAGGAGGCCGAGCAGGAGGCGCAGGGCCTGCGCGAGGCCTGCACGGAGCTGGGCGAGCGCTGGCTGCGGGCGTACGCGGACTACATCCTGGCCGTGGCCGCCTTCGGGCTCGGCCACCACGGGGAGGCGGCCCGGCACGCGCGGGCGATGCTGTCGGGCAAACGGCTGCTGGGCGACCGCTTCGGGATCGCACTCGGCCTCGACCTGCTGGCCGCGGCCGTGGCGGCCATGGGAGACGGCGAGCTGGCGGCCCGGCTACTGGGTACGGGGCACGCCTGGTGGCGCACGGTGGGCCGGCCGCAGATGGGCTCACCCTCGCTCACGGCCCTGCGCGACCAGGGCGAACGGCAGGCCAGAGCGGCGATCGGCGACGAGGCGTACGAGAACGCCTTCCTGGGCGGCGCGGCGGCGTCCACCGGCTGAAGCCCAGTGCGTGGGCCGGGCCGGTGGACGCAGCCAGTGGCGCCGTGGCGTAACTCCGGGGCTCCCGTCAGTACGGGAGGGGTCTGCCCGACGGTGTACGCAGGTCCAGGTCTCGGGGTGCGGGCTTCGGGACGGGCTTTCGGATCAGCTGCTGGCGCATGCTGCCTCCTCGCTCAGACCAGGGCCGGGCGGCGGGGTTCCACCGTGCGGCCGTCGGGGAGCAGTTCACCTGTGTCATCGAAGACCACGGCACCGTTGCACAGCAGGTTCCAGCCCTGTTCGGGGTGGAAGGCCACGGTGCGTGCGGCGTCGTGGTCGACGCTGTCGGCGGTCGGGCAGGGGGGCTGGTGGGAGCACATGGCGCACCTCCTCGCAGAGTGGGGCGGGAAGGCCGGTGGTCACCCGGTCGAATCCGCGATCCACGGTGGCGGTGAGTATTACTGATCGCCACCCCCGGGCGGAACCCATATTCGCCGCCCAGTTCAGGGTGTGTATGCCCGCTTACGATGCGCTCATGCCCGCTATCCGGATCATTCACCGCACACTTCTCGACACCGGGGAGGCGTGGACGAGGCTGACGGACTGGGAACGCCACGCCGCCGCCGTCCCGCTCACCCGGGCGATCATCGAAACACCGCCTCCGACGCACAACGGAACCCGTTTCACCATGCGTACGGGCGTGGGGAGCATCACCTTCGACGACCCGATGGAAGTCACCCTCTGGCGGCCCCCGCAGGACGGCTCCGCGGGACTGGTCCGGCTCGTCAAACACGGCCGCGTGGTGCGGGGCCGGGCGGAGATCGAGCTCCGCCCCTCGCCCGCGGGCGGCTGCGAGGCCGAATGGCGCGAGGAACTGCGCGTACGGGGCCTGGGCCGCCCCTTCGACCCCCTGGTCGCGGCGGCGGCGCGCCTGTGCTTCTCCCGAGCCTTGAAGGCCCTCCTGCGCCCCTGAACGGGGCGTCCGGCCCCCGGGCCGCCCGGGGGCCGCCGGCCCGGCGCAGGCGCACGAAGGGGGCCCGGGACCGCCTCGCGGCAGCCCCGGGCCCCCTTCCCCGCTCCCGAACCGACGCGCTAGCGGATCGGCATGCCCGAGAGCGTGCGCGCGATCACCAGCCGCTGGATCTCGCTCGTCCCCTCGAAGATGGTGTAGATCGCGCTGTCGCGGTGCATGCGCTCCACCGGGTACTCGCGGGTGAAGCCGTTGCCGCCGAGGATCTGGACCGCCTGGGCGGTGACCTTCTTGGCGGTCTCGCTCGCGAACAGCTTCGACATCGAGCCCTCGGCCGAGGTGAAGGGCTTGCCCGCGACCGCCATCCAGGAGGCCCGCCACACCAGCAGCCGGGCCGCGTCGATGGAGGTCCGCATGTCCGCGAGCTGGAAGGCGACGCCCTGGTTGTCGATGATCGGCCGGCCGAACTGCGTACGGGTCTTCGCGTAGTCCAGCGCCACCTCGTACGCGGCGCGCGCCGTGCCGACCGCCATGGCGCCGACGGCCGGGCGGGAAGCCTCGAAGGTGGCCATGGCCGCGTTCTTCACGCGCTCCCCGCCGCCGGCCTTGGCCCGCTCGTGGGCCCGCGCGAGCCGCTCGTCCAGCTTCTCCTTCCCGCCGAGCAGGCAGGAACCGGGGATCCGTACGTCCTCCAGCACCACCTCGGCGGTGTGCGAGGCGCGGATGCCGTGCTTCTTGAACTTCTGCCCCTGGGACAGGCCCGCGGTGTTCGGCGGCACGATGAAGGAGGCGTGCCCCTTCGTCCCCAGCTCCGGGTCGACGACGGCCACGACGATGTGGACGTTGGCGATGCCGCCGTTGGTCGCCCAGGTCTTGGTGCCGTTGAGCACCCACTCGTCCTTGGCCTGGTCGTACACGGCGCGGGTGCGCATCGCACCGACGTCGGAGCCGGCGTCGGGCTCGGAGGAGCAGAAGGCGGCGACCTTCACGTCCTCGGGGGTGCCGTACATCTGCGGGATCCAGGTCCCGATCTGCTCCTCGGTGCCGTTGGCGACGACGCCGATGGCGGCGAGCCCGGTGCCGACGATCGACAGCGCGATGCCCGCGTCGCCCCAGAACAGCTCCTCCATCGCCATCGGGATGCCGAGGCCGGTGGGGTCGAAGAACTGCTGGGCGTAGAAGTCGAGGGAATAGATGCCGACCTTGGCGGCCTCCTGGATGACGGGCCACGGAGTCTCTTCGCGCTCGTCCCATTCCGCGGCCGCGGGGCGGATCACGTCGGCGGCGAAGCCGTGGATCCAGTCCCGCACCTGCTTCTGGTCGTCGTTGAGCTCCATGGTGAACTCCGCCATGTCCCCTCCATCTTTCGTGTCGCCTGCCGTACAGGTGGCTGCCGAGCAGTGTCCATCAAGCAAGTTACCTACGGTAACCCCCACTCCGACTCCAGTCTGTTACCGGCCGGTAAGCACTGTCAAGCAGCAGCGATGACGGACCGCCGATGAGATCGCCACGGTGTGCGGGGTGTTACGTTGCGTGGCCTCAGGACATCGCAAGGGCGGGGAGTGAAGACGGCATGGAGACCACACGGCAGTCCGGCGAGCCGGGAGCGGGCGAGCGCCGGCGGCGGGAGCTGCTGGAGGCCGCCGACCGGGTCGTCCTCAGGGACGGCCCCAAGGCGTCCATGAACGCCATCGCCGCGGAGGCGGGCATCACCAAGCCCATCCTCTACCGCCACTTCGGCGACAAGGCGGGCCTCTACCAGGCCCTGGCCGTCCGGCACACGGACGCCCTGCTCGACTCGCTGCGCGCGGCACTGGACGCACCCGCCGAACGGCGCAGCCGAGTGGAGGCCACCCTCGACACCTACCTCGCCGCGATCGAGGCCCGCCCCCAGGTCTACCGCTTTCTCATGCACCCGGCCGAGGACTCCCAGGCCCCCGAGCGCGGCTTCGACGTCGGCCTGCACTCGGCCCCGCTGCTGCGCCGCCTCGGCGAGGAGTTGGCCCAGGTGATCGGCGAACGCGTGGACCTGGGCCCCGGCGGCGAACGCCTGGCCCGGGTCTGGGGCCACGGCATCGTCGGCATGATGCACGCGGCGGGCGACTGGTGGCTCGGCGAACGCCCCTGCGCGCGCAAGGAACTCGTCAGCGCCCTCACCGATCTCCTGTGGGGCCGCCTGGCCACGGCCGGCAACCGAGCGGACGGCCCGGGCTTCTAGCCCCACCGGGCACCGTCAGGGGCAAATCCAGCCCCGCCGGCGTTTGAGGCGCGGGGTCCGGGGCGGAGCCCCGGGAACCCCGGCCCCGCCGGGCTTTCACTCCCCCAGCGCGTGGATCCCGGCCTGACCCCAGTCGGTCTTCCGGATCTGCCTGCGCAGCTTGCGCGCCCGCAGCCCCGTAACCCGCTCCGCGTACACCGCACCGGCCAGGTGATCGCACTCGTGCTGCAGGCACCGCGCGAAGAACCCCGTCCCGGCCACCCGAACCGGCGCCCCGTCCGAGGTGACGCCCTCGACGACGGCCTCGTCGAAGCGGACCGTGGACGCTTCCAGCCCCGGCAGGGACAGGCACCCCTCGGGACCGGCGAACTCGTCCCCCTCCGCGGACACCAACCGCGGGTTGACGATGTGCCCGACGTGGCGGACGTCCTCGTCGTCGGGGCAGTCGTATACGAACACCCGCTGCCCCACGCCGATCTGGTTCGCTGCGAGGCCGACGCCCTGGGCGGCGTACATCGTCGCGAACATGTCCTCGATGAGCCGGTCGAGGGCCGGACCGAACTCGGTGACCTCCGCGCAAGCGGAATGGAGCACCGGGTCGCCCAGCAGGCTCATGGTGCGGACGATGCCGGAGGTACCGGGGAGGGGGCGCTGTCGCATGGCGGTAAGAGTACGACGGGCGACTATATGAGGAGATCTTCGGCAGACCGGGGGCGCCGCGGTCCGGGCGCGGGCAGGTCATGGATAGGCTGGGGGCGACCGACGCAAGGAGGACAAGGGACGATGGCAGGCAACACAGAGCCGCTTTCGCCGCGGGCCAAGCTGGCCGTGACGGCGGGCAAGGCCGCAGCGGCGGTGTCGCGGGCCGCGGGACGCGGAAGCGGATCGGTGATCGGAGGCAAGGTCGCGCTCAAGCTCGACCCCGATCTCCTCGGCGCGCTGGCGCAGCATCTCGACGTCGTCCTCGTCTCGGCGACGAACGGCAAGACCACGACGACCCGGCTCATCGCGGAGGCCCTGCGGGCCAGCGGCCCGGTCGTCTCCAATGCGCTGGGCGCGAACATGCCCGCGGGCATCACCTCCGCCCTGGCGGGCGGCTCGGACGCCCGCTACGGCGTCATCGAGGTGGACGAGAAGTACCTGGCCGGAGTGGCCCGGGACGTCACCCCCAAGGTGATCGCCCTGCTGAACCTCTCCCGTGACCAGCTGGACCGCGCCGCCGAGACCCGCATGCTCGCGGAGAAGTGGCGCGAGGGCCTCTCCGGCTCCAAGGCGGTCATCGTCGCGAACTGCGACGACCCGCTGATCGTGTGGTCCGCCTCCTCCTCGCAGAACGTGGTGTGGGTCGCGGCCGGTCAGGAGTGGAAGGACGACGCCTGGTCGTGCCCCTCCTGCGGTGGCGTCATGCAGCGTCCGGGCGACGACTGGTTCTGCGGCGAGTGCGGTTTCCGGCGTCCCACCCCGAGCTGGGTGCTCTCCGGTGACCACGTGCTCGACCCGCACGGCAGCGCCTGGCCGATCAGCCTCCAGCTCCCGGGCCGCGCCAACAAGGCGAACGCGGCCACCTCGGCCGCGGTGGCGGCCGTCTTCGGCGTCCCGCCGCAGGTGGCACTGGAGCGGATGTACCAGGTGCAGGCCGTCGCCGGACGCTACGACGTGGTGAGCTTCATGGGCCGCGAACTGCGGCTGCTGCTCGCGAAGAACCCGGCCGGCTGGCTGGAGACCTTCTCCCTGATCGACCCGCCGCCGACCCCGGTGATCCTGTCGGTGAACGCACGCGGCGCGGACGGCACCGACACCTCCTGGCTGTGGGACGTGGACTACCCGCGCCTGGCCGGCCACCCGATCTTCGTGATCGGCGACCGCAAGCTGGACCTCGCGGTCCGCCTGGAGGTCGCGGGCCTGGACTTCCGGGTGTGCGAGACCCTCGACGAGGCCGTGCAGCTGGCGCCGCCCGGACAGATCGAGCTGATCGCCAACTACACCGCCTTCCAGGACGTGCGCCGCCGCGTCGGCAACTAGTACCCATAAGGACAAGAGCATGAGCGACAACAGCCTGCGTCTGGTGTGGATCTACCCCGACCTGCTCAGCACGTACGGAGACCAGGGCAACGCCCTGGTCGTCGAGCGCCGGGCCCGCCGGCGCGGCCTGGACGTACAGCGCGTGGACGTGCGCAGCGACCAGCCGATCCCCACCTCGGGCGACATCTACCTGATCGGCGGCGGTGAGGACCGGCCGCAGCGGCTGGCCGCGGAGCGCCTGCTGCGCGACGGCGGTCTGGAGCGCGCCGTTTCGAACGGGGCGATCGTCTTCTCCGTCTGTGCCGGCTACCAGATCCTGGGCCAGGAGTTCGTCAACGACGTCGGCGAGCGCCAGCAGGGCCTCGGCCTGCTGGACGTGGTGACCGTGCGCGGCGAGGGCGAGCGGTGCGTCGGCGACGTGCTGGGGGACATCGACCCCCGGCTCGGCCTGCCGCAGCTGACCGGCTTCGAGAACCACCAGGGCGTCACGCACCTCGGCCCGACGGCCAGGCCCTTCGCGCGGGTCACGATGGGCCGCGGCAACGGCACCGGCGACGGCACCGAAGGCGCGTACAACGACACGGTGTTCGGCACGTACATGCACGGTCCCGTGCTGGCGCGCAACCCGCAGATCGCGGACCTGCTGCTGAAGCTGGCCCTCGACGTGAACGCGCTGCCGCCCATCGACGACCGCTGGTACGAGGCGCTGCGCGCCGAGCGCATCGCGGCGGCCACGCAGCCCGCGTAGCCGCACCGCCACCGGCACCGCCGATACCCGGCGTTCGGCCCGGATTCCCCTCGGGGCATCCGGGCCGACGTGTTTTCGTACGACTGATCTGACCAGCATGTGGAGGATGGTTCAGTCCACCCTCGATCCGCTTGTAGGGTGCTGGGTAGTTCCAACCGGACGACGTGGTCCGGTCGTCGGCCCACGTTGCAAAGGTCCTCCCCTGCCATGCGCATAGGTGTGCTCACTTCCGGAGGCGACTGCCCCGGGCTCAACGCCGTCATCCGCTCCGTCGTGCACCGCGCCGTCGTCGACCACGGGGACGAGGTCATCGGTTTCCACGACGGCTGGCGCGGCCTCCTGGAGTGCGACTACCGCAAGCTCGACCTGGACGCCGTGAGCGGCATCCTGGCCCGTGGCGGAACGATTCTGGGCTCCTCCCGGGTCCAGCCCGCCCATCTGCGCGACGGCGTGGAGCGGGCCCGCGGCCACGTCGCCGATCTCGGCCTGGACGCCATCATCCCGATCGGCGGCGAAGGCACGCTGAAGGCCGCGAACCTGCTCTCGCAGGGCGGCCTGCCGATCGTCGGCGTCCCTAAGACGATCGACAACGACATCGCCTCCACCGACGTCACCTTCGGCTTCGACACCGCCGTCGGGGTGGCCACCGAGGCACTGGACCGGCTGAAGACCACCGCGGAGTCCCACCAGCGCGTGATGGTCGTGGAGGTCATGGGCCGCCACACCGGCTGGATCGCCCTGCACTCGGGCATGGCGGCCGGCGCGCACGCGATCGTCGTGCCCGAGCGCCCCTTCGACATCGAGGAGCTGACCGCGATCGTCGGCGAGCGCTTCGAGCAGGGCAAGCGCTTCGCGATCGTCGTGGTCGCCGAGGGCGCCAAGCCCGCCGAGGGCAGCTCGATGGCCCTGGAAGAGGGCGGCACCGACATGTACGGCCACGAGCGGTTCGCCGGCATCGGCAACCGTCTCGCCGTCGAGCTGGAGGAGCGCCTCGGCAAGGAGGCCCGGCCGGTCATCCTGGGCCACGTCCAGCGCGGCGGCACGCCCACGGCGTACGACCGCGTCCTGGCGACCCGCTTCGGCTGGCACGCGGTGGAGGCCGCCCACCGGGGCGAGTTCGGGATGCTGACGGCCCTGCGCGGCACGGACATCGTCATGGTCCCGCTCGACGAGGCCGTGCAGACCCTGAAGACGGTTCCGTCGGAGCGTTACGACGAGGCGCAGAACGTCCTGTGATCTTTCCCCCTTTCCGCGCGTCACTCCCGTAATGGCCGCCCCCGGACGATTCCCGTCCGGGGGCGGCATTACTGTGGTGGGGCACCACGGGTCAAGGGAGTGAAGAGATTGAGTTACCTCGCGCACGACGGCATGGACATGAAGATGGACCTGCCGCCCTTCACCCTCGGGCGCGGGCTGGAGTTCTCCTTCGACGCCTTCTTCCTCATCGGCTCGATCCTCGGCCTCGCGCTGTACGGGTGGGGCGTGGTGCGGCTGCGCCGGCGCGGGGACGCCTGGCCGGTCGGGCGGACGATCGGCTTCACCATCGGCGTGCTGAGCGTGGCCCTGGTGATGTGCACCAAGCTGAACGACTACGGCATGGTCATGTTCAGCGTGCACATGGTCCAGCACATGGTGATCAGCATGCTCAGCCCGATCCTGCTGCTGCTGGGCGCGCCCGTGACGCTGGCCCTGCGCGCGCTGGCGCCGGCGGCCCGAGGTCACAAGGGGCCGCGCGAGCTGCTCCTGATGCTCCTGCACAGCCGGTACATGAAGGTGATCACCCATCCGGTGTTCACCATCCCGATGTTCATCGCCAGCCTCTACGGCCTGTACTTCACCCCGCTCTTCGACTTCCTGATGGGGTCGAAGACGGGCCACATCGCGATGATGGTGCACTTCCTCGCCGTCGGCCTCGTCTTCTTCTGGCCGATCATGGGCGTGGACCCGGGCCCGCACCGCCCCGGCTACGTGATGCGGATGCTGGAGCTGTTCGCCGGAATGCCCTTCCACGCCTTCTTCGGCATCGCGCTGATGATGGCCAGCGAGCCGATGATCAAGACGTACGCGAACCCGCCCGCCTCCCTCGGCATCGACCCCCTGCTCGACCAGCAGTGGGGCGGCGGAATCGCCTGGGCCTTCAGCGAGATCCCCTCGGTGCTGGTGCTGATCGCGCTGGTCTACCAGTGGTACCACTCGGAACAGCGGGCCGCGAAGCGCTCCGACCGGTCCGAGGACCGCAACGGGGATCAGGAGCTGGCGGCCTACAACTCGTATCTCGCCTCGCTCCAAGCGCGTGGCCAGTAGCGCCGGACCGCCTTCAGGCGCCACCATGGGGCATGACCGGATCCGTGAAGGCGATGGCAGTGATGACCTTCGCCTCTCTGGTGGCGATCGCCACGTATTCCGTGGCCCTCGGAAGCAACGGCTGGCTGTGGTTCGGCTGGGTGGTGCTGGGGCTGCTCACCGCGGGAATGGCGGCCACGGGCAGTGCCTGAGCCGCCGCCCCCTGCGATCGATGGCTGACCGTCCGTAGGATGTCCCCTGACCACGGGACGTCGACGGGAGCCGCTTGGTGTTCTACCACTTGCTCAAGCACGTGATCCTGGGGCCGCTGCTGCGGCTCCTGTTCCGGCCCCGCATCGAAGGACTGGAGAACATCCCGGAGGACGGGGCCGCGATCATCGCGGGCAACCACCTGTCGTTCTCCGACCACTTCCTGATGCCCGCGATCCTGACGCGGCGCATCACCTTCCTCGCCAAGGCCGAGTACTTCACCGGACCGGGCCTGAAGGGACGGCTCACCGCCGCCTTCTTCCGCAGTGCCGGACAGATCCCGGTCGACCGCTCCGGCAAGGACGCGGGTCAGGCCGCGCTCCGCGAGGGGCTCGGGGTGCTGTCCAAGGGCGAGCTGCTGGGCATCTACCCGGAGGGCACCCGCTCGCACGACGGGCGGCTGTACAAGGGCAAGGTCGGAGTGGCGGCGATGGCCCTGGGCGCCGCGGTGCCCGTCGTCCCGTGCGCGATGGTCGGGACCTTCGAGATCCAGCCGCCCGGACAGAAGATCCCCAAGATCCGCCGGGTCACGATCCGCTTCGGCCGGCCGCTGGACTTCTCCCGGTACGCGGGGATGGAGGGCGAGCGGGCCGTGCTGCGGGCCGTCACCGACGAGATCATGTACGAGGTCCTCGCCCTGTCCGGCCAGGAGTACGTGGACCGGTACGCCGCCGACGTCAAGGCGGAGGAAGAGGAAGCACGGAAGAAGGCCCGGCGCAGGACGCGCTGAGCCCTCTCCCGTGCGGAGCGGAACGGTGCCCGCCCGGTCCGGCTAGCGGATGGCGGGGAGCTCGTCGATCGCCCGCTGGTCGGCGGCCGGGGCCGGCGCGAGCAGCTTGGCGGCGACGGGCGCCGGGGCCACCGGGGTGGCGTGCGGACCGCACGTCACGTTCTGGGCGTCCACCTGGCCGGTGAGCAGGTAGGTGTCCACCCGGGTGTTGATGCAGGGGTTCACCAGGTTGGTGACACCGTGCGAGCCGGCGTTCTGCTCGGTGATCAGACGCGAGCCGGCGAGCCGCTTGTTCAGCGAGACCCCGCCCTTGTACGGCGTGGCGGCGTCACGCTCGGACTGCACGATCAGTACCGGCGGCAGGCCGCGGTGGGCGCCGACACCGACCTCGATCGCGTGGTGCTGCTTGGACTTCCAGGTGGCGCAGGGCAGGTTCATCCACGCGTTGGCCCAGGTCATGAAGGGGTACTGGGCGTGCAGCTTGGTGTTGTCCCGGTCCCACTTGGACCAGCTGGTGGGCCACTTGGCGTCGGCGCACTCGACCGCGGTGTAGACGGCGTTGCCGTTCTCCGCCGAGGCGTTGCCCTGGATGTCGCTCATGTCGGGGGCGATGGCGTCGATCAGCGCCTGCTCGTCGCCGGCCTCGTACGCGGCCCAGGTCTGGGCGACGGGCACCCAGGAGGAGTCGTAGTACGGGGCGCTCTGGAAGAAGCCGATGAGCTCGGCCGGGCCGACGATCCCGCCGAGCGGGTTGGCCTTGGCCTTCGCGCGCAGCTTCAGCCACTTGGCCTCGACCTCGGCGCGGGTGGTGCCGAGGTGGAAGGAGGCGTCGTTCTTGGCGACCCAGTCCTCCCAGTCGTTCCAGCGCATCTGGAAGGCGACGTCCTGGCCGAGGTTGGCCTCGTACCAGATGTTGTCGCGGGAGGGGTCCACCACGCTGTCGACGATCATGCGGCGCACGTGCGTCGGGAACAGGGTCGCGTAGACCCCGCCGATGTAGGTGCCGTAGGAGACGCCGATGAAGTTCAGCTTCTTCTCGCCGAGGGCGGCACGGATGACGTCCAGGTCACGCGCGATGTTCGGCGTGGTCATGAACGGCAGCATCTCGCCGCTGCGCTCCTTGCAGCCGTCCGCGTACTCCTCGGCGAGCTTGCGCTGGGCGTTCTTGTCGGCCTTGCTGTCCGGCACCGGGTCGGCCTTGGGGGCCTTGACGTACTCCTGCGGGTCAATGCAGGAGATCGGCGCGGAGTGGCCGACGCCGCGCGGGTCGAAGCCCACGAAGTCGTACGCCTTCGCGGTGTTGACCCACAGCGGGCTCTTGGTGGTGATCCGGCGGGGGAAGCGCATGCCGGAGGCGCCCGGGCCGCCCGGGTTGTAGAGGAGCGCGCCCTGGCGCTCTTCCTTGGTGCCGGTGCTGACGGCGCGGTCGACCGCGATGTCGATCGTCTTGCCGAAGGGCTTGCTGTAGTCGAGCGGGACCTTCACGTAGCCGCACTGGATGGGCGCCGCGAAGCCCCAGTCGGGCGGACAGTCCTTCCAGTCGATCCCGGTGCGGGCCGCGCGGGCGGCGGCGATCTGGGTGCCGAACGCCTCGGCGATCGGGTTGTCACGGCCGGAAGGGCCGGAGAAGCCCGACGAGGCCGAGGAGGCCGACGCCGACGGGGCGAGCAACAGGCTCGCCGCCAGCGTGCCGGTGACCAGAGTGGCGGCGCTCCCCAGCACCGCGTTGCGTATCACGTGGTTGTTCCCCCTGCGTCATCTGCCGCCGTGGGCGGCGTGGTTCGTGCCGGTGTGGATGTGCGTCGGCACGTGGTGGGGATACTTCCGCCTGACCAGGAGCGGGCAACAGAGCACGGGGCGGTTCTTTGCCAACCCGATATCCGGAAATGGGTGTACCGCTGAGCGGTGTCTGGTTCGTCCGGGGTTCGGTGGGCCGCCGGCCGTGGCGGTCCCGGGGTTCACCAACCGTAGGCGGCGCAGGCGGAGTCGAGCAGTTCGCGCAGCCGCAGTGCGTCCGGGGCCAGGGCCGTGACCAGGACGGCCGGACCCGCCAGCGGGGTGAGCGCGGCGAACTCCCCCAGCATCCCTGCCTGCGGCGGGGCCTTCGCGAACTCCGGGTCCACCACCAGCAGCTGCCCCAGTGCCCGGTGGCCCGCGAGTCCCGCCGGGCCGTCCCAGCCGCCGGGTGCGCCCGGTCCGCAGGCGAGCTCCTGGTCCAGCAGCGGGCGCCCGTCCCGGGTCACGGCGAGCCGGGCGCGCAGCAGGCCGGGAGCCTCTCCGGTGCGGCCGAGCACCTGCTCCTCGCGCAGCAGGAGCCGGGCGGTGGGGGCGAGTTCGGCGCGGGTACGGACCCGCAGGTCGCTGCCGCGCACCGAGACGAGGGGCTCCGGGAGCCAGCGCACCGCCGCCCCGTCCCCGAGCCGGAGCCGTACGTCGTACCGCGCGGGTTCTCCGTGCCGGCCGGGCAGTGCCAGGGTGGCCGCCGCCGAGCGGAACACCAGCCGGGCGCCCGGTCCCGCGGCGGCCTCGACCGTGAGGTGGTCACCGCCGAGGGGGGCGCTCATGGCGCCGACCAGCATGACGCCCGCCTCACCGGGCCCGCCCCGGGTGCGGCGCAGGGCGAGCGGCCCCTCCCCGGCCAGCAGGGGCAGGGCGGTGCCGCCCCGCCCGTCGGTGGTGGCGCCGATCCGGGCGGTGGCGCGCAGGCCGGCCGGAGCGGGGGCCGGGGGGCCGGCGGGGGGCGCGCCCGGCGCCGTGGGGACGGCCGCGGGGATGACCGTGGGGCTCACCGGGCGGTCCAGGCGGCGATCCGCTCGCGCACCCAGGCGGCCACCGGGGCCACGCCCTCCTCGCCGCGCAAGGACTGGAAGGCGACAGGGAGTTCGCCGCGCTGGGCGGCGGCGTCGCGGGCCATCCGGTCCAGGTCCGAGCCGACGTGGGGGGCGAGGTCGGTCTTGTTGACGACGAGCAGGTCCGCGGTGGTGACGCCGGGGCCGCCCTTGCGCGGGATGTCGTCGCCGCCGGCCACGTCGATGACGAAGATCTGGGCGTCGACGAGGCCCCGGGAGAAGGTGGCGGTGAGGTTGTCGCCGCCGGACTCGACGAGGATCAGGTCGAGCCGTCCGTTCCCGTGGAAGGCCTCCTCCAGCTCCTCCACGGCTTCCAGGTTGGCGGAGATGTCGTCGCGGATGGCGGTGTGCGGGCAGGCGCCGGTCTCCACGGCGCTGATCCGCTCGGGCGGCAGGACGGCTTCGCGGAGCAGGAACTCGGCGTCCTCGCGGGTGTAGATGTCGTTGGTGACCACGGCCATGGACAGCTCCGTGCGCAGGGCCCTGCAGAGCGCGGCGACGGTGGCGGTCTTCCCGGAGCCGACGGGCCCGCCGAGGCCGATGCGCAGGGCGCGGCGGGTCCCGTCCGCCCGCAGCGGCTCGGCGCTGTGGGTGTGGCGGTGCGGGAAGGTCACGCCGCCGAGGGAGTGGTCGAGGTGCATGGGGGGTCTCCTTGAGCTGAAGCAGGGGGGCGGGGTCCGCCGCGCGGGCTGCGGGGTGGGGGGCGGGTCAGGAGGCGAACAGACGTACCGGCCAGTCGGCATGGGCCTGCGCCGCGATGTCCAGCAGCGGTGAGGAGGCCGCGGGCAGGGTGTGCGTACCGTCGGTGCGGGCCCGCAGCGCGGCCCGCACCGCCTGCCGGGACACGGAGTCCAGCTCGGGGGCGAGCCCTGCCAGGACCCGGCTCGCCTCGAAGGGGTCCAGGCCGAGCAGCCGTACGGTGGCGGTGGCCGGCCCGCCCACGCTCTCGTACGCCGCCACGTGCGCGGCGTCCAGTGGTCGGAGCCCCGCCGAGCGGGCGGTGACGCCGAGCACCACGGGCTGGTGCGCCCCGCGCGGGAACGCGGCGGCCATCGCGTCCAGTTCGGCGCCGGGCCAGGTGGCGCGGGCGGCCCGCATCAGCTGGCGCCCGAGCCGTCGCGCGGAGGCGCGCAGCGCGGGTGACGGGGTCCGGGCGTCGGCGGCTTCGTCGAGGGCCGCCGGGTCGATCCCGAGGGCGGCCGCCGCGGCGAGGCCCGCCGCGACGAGCCCGGCGGTGTGCAGCCGGCCCCGGCAGAACTCCGCCAGGGTGGCGGCGTCGTGGATGCGGCCCGCCTTGCAGGCGGCCTCGGCCCCGCCGGAGTGGGCGTGGCCTCCGGCGGGGAAGCGGCCGTCGGCGAGGACGAGGAGGGTGGCGAGGCTCATCGGAACAGGCCCCTCCCGTCAGAAGAGGAAATAGCGCTGGGCCATGGGGAGTTCGGCCGCCGGGGCCGGTTCCACCACCTCGCCGTCGATGGTGACGGTGAAGGTGTCGGCGTCGACTTCCACCCTCGGCATGGCGTCGTTGTTGCGCATGTCCGCCTTGGTGACCTTGCGGGTGCTCTCGATGGCGACGAACTCCTTGCCGAGCCCGAGCCGTTCGGGCAGTCCGTCGTCGAGGGCCGCCTGGGAAGTGAAGTTGACCGAGTTGAGCCCGGGGGCCCGCCCGTACGCCCCGAACATCGGGCGCGGCAGGACCGGCTGCGGGGTGGGGATGGAGGCGTTGGCATCGCCCATCTGCGCGTAGGCGATCTGGCCTCCCTTGATGACCAGTTCGGGTTTGACCCCGAAGAAGGCGGGCTTCCACAGCACCAGGTCGGCGAGCTTGCCGGTCTCGACGGAGCCGATCTCGCGGGCCAGGCCCTGGGCGACGGCCGGGTTGATCGTGTACTTGGCGATGTAGCGCCTGGCCCGGTGGTTGTCGGCGGGCCCGTCGCCGGGCAGGGGGCCGCGCCGCTTCTTCATGACGTGGGCCGTCTGCCAGGTGCGCAGGATCACCTCGCCGACGCGGCCCATGGCCTGGGCGTCGGAGGAGATGATCGAGATGGCTCCGAGGTCGTGCAGGACGTCCTCGGCGGCGATGGTGGAGGGCCGGATCCGGGACTCGGCGAAGGCCAGGTCTTCGGGGACGGCGGGGTTGAGGTGGTGGCAGACCATCAGCATGTCGAGGTGTTCCTCGACGGTGTTGACGGTGTGCGGCCGGGTCGGGTTGGTGGAGCTGGGCAGGATGTTGGGCTCGGAGACCACGGTGATGATGTCGGGTGCGTGCCCGCCGCCCGCGCCTTCGGTGTGGTACGAGTGGATGGTCCGCCCGCCGATGGCGGCGAGGGTGTCGGCGACGAACCCGGCCTCGTTGAGGGTGTCGGTGTGGATGGCGGCCTGGGCACCGGTCTCCTCGCAGACGGTGAGGCAGGCGTCGATGACGGCCGGGGTGGATCCCCAGTCCTCGTGGAGCTTGAAGCCGAGTGCTCCGCCGCGCAGTTGGGAGTACATGCCCTCGCGGGACATGGTGTTGCCCTTGCCGAGCAGGCCGATGTTGACGGGGTGGGACTCCAGCGCGGCGAACATCCGGGCCAGGTGCCAGGGTCCGGGGGTGACGGTGGTGGCCTTGGTGCCCTCGGCGGGTCCGGTGCCGCCGCCGACGAGGGTGGTGATGCCGGAGGCGAGGGCCTCGTCGATCACGGTCGGGGAGATGAAGTGGACGTGGGCGTCGACGGCGCCCGCGGTGAGGATCTTCCCGTTGCCCGCGATGATCTCGGTCTCGGGGCCGATCACCAGGGCGCGGTCGACGCCGTCCATGGTGTCGGGGTTGCCGGCCTTGCCGATGCCGCAGATCCGGCCGTCGCGGATGCCGACGTCGGCCTTGACGATGCCCCAGTGGTCGAGGATCACCACTCCGGTGATGACGGTGTCGGCGGCGCCCTCGGCGCGGGTGGTGCGGGCCTGGCCCATGGATTCGCGGATGACCTTGCCGCCGCCGAAGACGGCCTCGTCGCCGGCCAGGCCGGGCCCGCCGCCGAGGTCCTGCTCGATCTCGACGAAGAGGTCGGTGTCGGCGAGGCGGATGCGGTCGCCCGTGGTGGGCCCGAAGAGGTCGGCGTAGACCTGGCGCGATATCTCAGCCATCGAGCGGCCCTCCGGTCTCCCCGCGCAGTCCCGGCACGGTGCGCAGCCCGGCCAGCGGTACGAGGGCCACGGCAACCGGGATGCCCGGCTCGAAGCGGACCGCGGTGCCGGCGGCGATGTCGAGCCGCAGGCCGTGGGCCGCGCGGCGGTCGAAGTCGAGGCCGGGGTTGGCCTCGGCGAAGTGGTAGTGCGAGCCGACCTGGACGGGCCGGTCGGCGGCGTTGAGCACGGTGAGTCGGGTGACGGGCCGGCCTTCGTTGAGGCGCACCGGGCCGTCCCCGTAGGCGATTTCGCCGGGGATCATGCGGGCACTCGCTCTCAGACGATGGGGTCGTGGACGGTGACGAGCTTGGTGCCGTCCGGGAAGGTCGCCTCGACCTGGACGTCGTGGATCATCTCGGGTATCCCCTCCATGACCTCCTCGCGGGAGAGCACGGTCCGCCCGGAGGCCATCAGCTCGGCCACCGTCCGGCCGTCGCGGGCCCCTTCGAGGAGGTGTGCCGTGATCAGGGCGATCGCCTCGGGATGGTTGAGGAGTACGCCCCGCGCCTTGCGTCTCTCGGCCACGTCGGCGGCGACGTGGATGAGCAGTCTCTCCTGCTCGTGGGGGGTCAGCTGCACAGCAATCACCAAGCTTCCGGGACATGATCAACATCGCGCCGAGCCGACCTTATGGGCCGTCAACACTTTGTTGACCTGCGCATATCCGAGCCAAGCGTGTCTTGCCCAACACAAGGAAAGACTTTCCGTCCCGCCCACCGCCGCTTTGCCGGCCCATGGGTGACCATTGGCGGAAGGAACGTGGCCGTTACGCTAGGTGCCGCGCTTTTCCGCTGAGTTAACCCACGTTTCGTGCAGGTACCCGGTTCAACTCCGGGCGTCGCACAGCCCGGTTCCGTATACGGAGCCGTCCACGAGGAGCAGCATGTTCGCGAACCCCGTCCACCACATCACCTTCGACGCGCAGGAGCCGTACGCGCTGGCGCAGTTCTGGTCCGAGGTCACCGGCTGGCCCATTCACCCGGACGACCTGGCGGACGACCCCGAGATCTCGCTGGTGCCAGGGCAGCCGGGGGTGACCGGACTGCTGTTCATCCAGGTGCCGGAGGGCAAGTCCGGGAAGAACCGGGTCCACTTGGACATCCAGCCGACCACCGGCACCCGCGACGAGAACGTGGAGCGGCTGCTCGGGCTCGGCGCGAAGCTGGTGTCCGACCAGCGCCGGCCGGACGGGACCGGTTGGGCCGTGCTCGCCGACCCGGAGGGCAACGAACTCTGCATAGAGCGCAGCGCCGCGGAGCGCGCCGGGTCCTGACGTCGTGACGCCCCGCCGGTCAGCAGCCGGTGGCGGTCCGCACCGGCGCTCCGGCGGCCACCCAGGGCAGGGCGATCCACACGGTCTTGCCGCCGTCCTCGGTCGGGCTGACCGAGAGCCGGCCGCCCGCTTCCGCGGCGAGCCAGCGGATGATGACCATCCCCCGGCCGTTGTCCTGCTGGACGGCGGCCGGGAGCCGCTTGGGCCAGCGCGGGTGGCTGTCGGTGACGCCGATGCGGAGCCACTCCTCGCGCTCCAGGCGGATGTCCACGGTGAAGGTCGGCGACTTGCCGAAGGTGTGCTGCACGGAGTTGGTGGCCAGTTCCGAGACGATCAGCCGGATGCTGTCGGCGGCCTCGGTCCCCTCGGACAGTCCCCACTCGCCCAGCACCTCCGCCACGTAGCGGCGGGCGGCCGCGACCGAGGCGGGATCGCTCGGCAGAGTAACGGATGCTTCCTGATGATCTGCCATGGCGACGGTCCCTTTCCCACCGGGGCGAAGCCGCCCCGGATCTGTGCTGGACGCCAGAGTGCCACCCATCGTCCCGCCGTTTCCGCAGATCCCTCAAGATATGCATATATCTGTCGCTCAATGCGGTGAACTCTGCTACGGAAGAGCGTATTTGGACGGCAGACTGGTGCGAGCTGTGCCGGTGGAAGGAGGCGGGTGTGCAGCATGGTCCCGCGGTGCGCCGACGCAAGCTCGGCGAGGAACTGCGTGCCCTTCGCGACCGGACCGGACTCACCAGTGGTGAGGCGGCCCGGCTGGCGGGATGGCACCAGTCGAAGATCAGTCGTATCGAGACGGGGCGCAGCGGCGTCAAGGTCGAGGACATCCGGCTGCTGCTCGACGTCTACGGGGAAGACGTCGTGAGCGTGCAGCAGCGCGCCCTGCTGGAGGCCCTCTCGGCCTCGGCGGCGGGCCCCGCCCCGGACGACGACACCGGGCGCGGCCGCCAGTGGTGGCACGACTACCGGGGACTGCTGCCACAGGAGTACCGGGACTTCATCAGCCTGGAGGCGGGGGCCCGGTCGGCCCGCACCGTCGAGCTGTCCGTGGTGCCGGGACTGCTCCAGACCCCGGAGTACGCGCGCGCCGTGACCCGGGCCGCCCTGGGCGGGCTGCCGGAGCCCAAGGTGGACGCGCTGGTCGACGTACGGCTGGCACGTCAGTCCGTACTGCGGGCCGATCCGCCGCTGGAGCTGAGCGCGGTGCTCGACGAGGCGGTGCTGCGGCGCACGATCGGCGGGGCGGGGGTGATGGAGGAACAGCTGAGGCACCTGGTGGAGGTGGCGCGTTTGCCCCAAGTGCGGCTTCAGGTACTGCCGTTCAGCGTGGGGGGACATCTCGGCCTCACCGGACCGTTCGTCATCTTCTCATTTCCGAACATCGCCGATCTGGATGTGGTGGTACTCGACCATTTGACGAGTAGCCTCTATCTGGAGCGGAAGGAAGACCTTGAGGCGTACAGCGCCGCGTTCCGCACCATCCAGGCGCACGCCCTCCCGCCCCGCGATTCGTCGGATCTCATCAGCGCCCTCGCTGACGACGCGTAAGGAGGCACCTCCGTGTCCGCAACCCCCTTATCCACAGGCGGACTTCTGAACAGCGCACGGTGGCGGCGAAGCAGCCGCAGCACCGGAATGAACAACTGCGTGGAAACGGCCGCCCTCGGCGGCGGCCTGCTCGCCGTCCGCGACTCCAAGCGGACGGACGGCCCGGCCGTGCTCTTCACCGGGCCGGCCTGGACCGGCTTCCTCGTCTCCGTTCGTGCGGATCTGGAGACGTAGGCACGGCTCAGGCCAGGCTCAGCCAAGGCGTGGCATCGCAAGGCAAGGCATGGCAAGGCGGGAGCGCCCGTAACGGCTCCGCCTAGAGGTCCGTGGCTCCGGCCGGAGCGGTCCCCAGGATCGTCTCCACCGCACGGCCGATCTCCACCCCCGTGAGATCCGCCCGCGCGGTCAGTCGCAGCCGGGAGATGCCGTCCGGCACCGACGGCGGCCGGAAGCACCCCACGGACAGACCTGCCTCGCGGCAGTCGGCGGCCCAGCGCAGTGCCGCCGAAGCCGACGGGGCCCGCACCGACACCACGGCCGCGTCCGGCCGGGCCGCGGTCAGGCCGGACGCGGTGAGCCGCCCGTACAGTTCGGCGGCCACCGCGCGGGCACGGTCCGCACGCTCCGGTTCCCGCTCCAGCAGGCGCAGGGCGGCCAGTGCGGCGCCCGTCGCGGCAGGGGCCAGCCCGGTGTCGAAGATGAAGGTCCGGGCCGTGTTGACCAGGTGCCGGATCACCTTGGCCGGGCCGAGCACCGCCCCGCCCTGGCTGCCCAGGGACTTCGAGAGGGTCAGCGTCGCGACGACCCCGGGAGCCCCCGCGAGTCCGGCGGCGTACAGCGCCCCGCGGCCGCCCTCGCCCAGCACCCCGAGACCGTGCGCGTCGTCCACGAGCAGGGCCGCGCCCTCGGCCCGGCAGGCCTCGGCGTGGGCCGCGAGCGGCGCGGCGTCCCCGTCGACCGAGAACACCGAGTCGGTGACCAGCAGCGCCCGCCCCCGGTGGGCGGCGAGCGTCTTGCGGGCCGCGTCCGGGTCGGAGTGCGGGACCACGGCGGTCTCGGCGCGCGACAGCCGGCAGCCGTCCACGATCGAGGCGTGGTTGCCGGCGTCGGAGACCACCAGGGTGCCCCGGTCGCTGAGCGCGGTGACGGCGGCCAGGTTCGCCGCGTATCCGGAGGACAGGACCAGCGCCGCCTCGAACCCGCAGAAGGCGGCCAGCTCCCGCTCCAGCTCGGCGTGCAGTTCGGTGGTGCCGGTGACCAGGCGCGATCCGGTGGCTCCCGCGCCCCAGCGCTCGGCGGCCTCGCGCGCGCCCCGTACGGTCTCCGGGTGCCGGGACAGCCCGAGGTAGTCGTTGCTCGCGAGATCGAGGAGCGGGGAGGAGGCCGGACGCGGACGCAGCGTCCGGACCAGTCCGGCCTGCTCCCTGGCACGCTCCGCGTCGTCGATCCAGGAGAAGACGTCCACGGGGGCGGGGGTGTGCTGGTGCGGCATCGACGGTCCTCGGGTTTTTGTCGGCAGTCCACAGACCTGCCCGACCCTAACCGCCCGTGACCCCTGCGTCAGGTGTGGCGATACACACACCTTCTTCCGGCCATGTTGTTCGATCTCTCCTTGGCCGGGAGTACCCGGGTGGGACAGGATCGACAGCATGGACCTGCTGAACACCCTCGTGGACAAGGGGCTGCGGCGTGAGCTGCCGACCCGCGAAGAGGCACTCGCCGTGCTGGCGACCTCTGACGACGAACTGCTCGACGTGGTGGCCGCGGCCGGCAAGGTGCGCCGGCAGTGGTTCGGCCGCCGGGTCAAGCTGAACTACCTGGTCAACCTGAAGTCGGGGCTCTGCCCCGAGGACTGCTCGTACTGTTCCCAGCGGCTGGGATCGAAGGCCGAGATCCTCAAGTACACGTGGCTGAAGCCCGATGAGGCCTCCCAGGCCGCGGCCGCGGGCGTCGCCGGCGGGGCGAAGCGGGTGTGCCTGGTGGCGAGCGGGCGCGGTCCGACGGACCGTGACGTGGACCGCGTCGGCAAGACGATCGAGGCCATCAAGGAGCAGAACGAGGGCGTCGAGGTGTGCGCCTGCCTCGGCCTGCTGTCGGACGGCCAGGCCGAGCGCCTGAAGGACGCGGGTGCGGATGCCTACAACCACAACCTCAACACCTCCGAGGCCACGTACGGCCAGATCACCAAGACCCACACCTACGCGGACCGGGTCGACACGGTGCAGAAGGCGCACGCCGCCGGCCTGTCGGCCTGCTCGGGCCTGATCGCGGGCATGGGCGAGAGCGACGAGGACCTCGTCGACGTCGTCTACGCGCTGCGCGAGCTCGACAGCGACTCGGTGCCGGTCAACTTCCTGATCCCCTTCGAGGGAACCCCGCTGGCCAAGGAGTGGAACCTCACCCCGCAGCGCGCCCTGCGCATCCTCGCGATGGTCCGCTTCGTCTGCCCCGACGTCGAGGTCCGGATCGCGGGCGGCCGCGAGGTGCACCTGCGCACCATGCAGCCCCTCGCGCTGCACGTGGCGAACTCGATCTTCCTGGGCGACTACCTGACCAGCGAGGGGCAGGCCGGGCAGGCCGACCTCGACATGATCGCGGACGCCGGTTTCGAGGTGGAGGGCGCCGGTACGACGACCCTGCCCGCGCACCGCTCCGAGGTCACGGCACCCACCGGCGGCTGCGGCTCGAAGAACTCCGGCTCCGGCGCCTCCGTCTGCGGCTCCTCCGCCACGGCGGACGAGGCCGGCTGCGGTTCGGCGTGCGGCGGCTGCTCGGGGCACGCCGGGCACGAGGCCCCCGTACCGGTCCAGGCGGAAGCGGGCGAGGTCCGGTCCGGCCTGGTGGCGGTCCGCCGTCGCGGTGCGGGAACGGATCTCGCTCCCAATGCCTGATCAGCACCACGCGCCCGACGCGCTGCCGGCCCGCGAACTGCTCGCGCTGGACCGGCAGCACGTCTGGCACCCGTACGGCCCGATGCCCGGGCGCCAGGAGCCGCTCGTCGTCGCCTCCGCCTCGGGGGTCCGCCTGCGGCTGGCCGAGCCGTCGCAGGGACACGACGAGCTGGTCGACGGCATGTCCTCCTGGTGGTCGGCGATCCACGGGTACAACCACCCGGCGCTGAACGAGGCCGTCACCGGCCAGCTCGGCCGGATGTCACACGTGATGTTCGGCGGGCTCACCCACGAGCCCGCCGTCCGGCTGGCCGCCAAGCTCGTCGAACTCACCCCGGCGGGCCTGGAGCACGTCTTCCTCGCCGACTCGGGCTCGGTCTCGGTCGAGGTCGCGGTGAAGATGTGCCTCCAGTACTGGCGTTCGGTCGGGCGCCCCGAGAAGAGCCGCCTCCTCACCTGGCGCGGCGGCTACCACGGGGACACCTGGCAGCCGATGGCCGTCTGCGACCCCGAGGGCGGCATGCACGAGCTGTGGTCGGGCATCCTCCCGCGCCAGCTCTTCGCGGACGCGCCGCCGAGCGGCTTCTCGGCTCCCGTGGAGGAGTCCTACGCCGCCCACCTGCGCTCCCTGTTCTCCGCGCACCGGGACGAACTGGCGGCCGTGATCGTGGAGCCGGTGGTCCAGGGCGCGGGCGGCATGCAGTTCCACAACCCGGGCTACCTGCGGGTGCTGCGGGAGCTGTGCGACGAGTTCGATGTGCTGCTGATCCTGGACGAGATCGCCACGGGCTTCGGCCGCACGGGCGCGCTGTTCGCGGCGGACCACGCCGGGATCACCCCGGACGTGATGTGCCTGGGCAAGGCGCTGACCGGCGGTTACCTCACCCTGGCCGCGACGCTCTGCACCGAGCGGGTCGCGGACGGGATCTCACGCGGCGCGGTCCCGGTCCTGGCCCACGGGCCAACCTTCATGGGCAACCCGCTGGCCACCTCGGTGGCCCTGGCCTCCATCGACCTGCTGCTCGGCCAGGACTGGCAGGGCGAGGTCAAGCGCATCGAGGCGGCCCTGCTGGAGGGCCTGGCCCCGGCCGCGGACCTGCCGGGCGTCCGGGAGGTACGGGTCCTGGGCGCGATCGGCGTCATCCAGCTCGACCACCCGGTCGACATGGCCCGCGCCACGGCGGCGGCGGTCCGGGAGGGCGTTTGGCTGCGCCCGTTCCGGGACCTGATCTACACGATGCCGCCGTTCGTGACGGGCGACGCGGACGTGGCCCGCATCTGCCGGGCCGTGGTCGCGGCCGCGAAGGAGGCCTGACATGGCGGTGCTGATGGTCTCGGGGACGGGAACCGAGATCGGCAAGACGGTCGTCACCTCGGCCGTCGCGGCGGCGGCGCTCGCGGCGGGCCTCTCCGTGGCCGTACTGAAGCCGGCCCAGACGGGCGTCGGCCCGGACGAGCCCGGAGACGCGGCGGAGGTCGGCCGGCTGGCCGGCTCCGCCGTCACCACGGTGGAGCTGGCCCGCTACCCGGAGCCGCTGGCCCCGGACACGGCGGCCCGGCGCGCGGGTCTCCCGACGCTCTCCCCGGAGCGGATCGCGGAGGCGGCCCGCGCGCTCGCCCTCTCCCACGACCTGGTCCTGGTCGAGGGCGCGGGCGGCCTCCTGGTCCGCTTCGACGAAGCCGGCCACACCCTGGCGGACGCGGCCCGGCTGCTCGGCGCTCCGGTGCTGATCGTGGCTCCGGCGGGGCTCGGCACCCTCAACTCCACCGCCCTGACGGCCGAAGCCCTCCGGGCCCGCGGCCTGACCTCCCCGGGCGTGGTGATCGGCAGCTGGCCGGCCGAACCGGACCTGGCGTCCCGCTGCAACCTGGCCGACCTGCCCTCGGTCTCGGCGCTCCCCCTCCTGGGCGCGGTCCCCGCCGGTGCGGGCGCCCTCGCCCCGGCAGCCTTCCGTACCTCGGCGCCCGGTTGGCTCGGCGCCCCCCTCCACGGCACCTGGTCGGCGCCCGCCGTCTGACCCCCCGCCCGCCCGCCCGCGCGGGCGGACCGGGGCGGCAAGGCTCCGTACGGCGCCTCCTCGCCCCGGTCCGTAAGGCCGGACGGGGGAACGGGCGGTGCCGCGCGGCCACCCGGCGGTGTCGGGGTGGGGAGTCGCGGCGGGGCGGCCGAGTATCGGGGGGTGGGCTTCCTCGTGCCGGTCCTCTTCGCGCTGTTCGCGGCGCTCAGCAACGCGCTCGCGACCGTGCTCCAGCGGCGGGCGGCGCTCATCGTGCCGCAGAGCGACGGGTTCCGCTTCGGGCTGGTGCTCGACCTGCTGCGGCAACCGCTCTGGATCGGCGGGATCCTGGCCGTGATCGCGGCCGGCGCCGGGCAGGCCGTGGCGCTGGCCACGGGCGCGCTGGCCCTCGTACAGCCCCTGTTCGTCCTGGAGCTGCCGCTCGCGCTCCTGATCGCCTCGCTGGTGACGCGGACCCGGATGCCGGGGCCGTTGTGGCTCGCCGTGGGAGCGGTGGTGGCCGGCCTCGGGATCGTGCTGGTGGCCGCCTCACCGACGGGGAACCGTACGGATGTTCCGGTCGGCCGGTGGGCCGTGGCCCTGGCGGCGTGCGCCGTGGCGGTGGCGGCGCTCTCCGTGGCCGGCCTGCGGCGGCCGCCCGGCCGGATACGGGCCGGATGCCTCGGCGCGGCCACCGCCGTCTGCTACGCGCTGACCGCCGCACTGATGAAATCGGCCATGCACGTACTCGACGAGGGCGGCATCGGCGCCTTCCTGCGCACCTGGGAGACCTACGGCTTCGCCGCGACCGGCATCTGCGCGCTCCTGCTCCTCGAACACGCCATGCAGGGCGGCCCGCTGGTCGCCTCGCAGCCCGCGCTGACGCTCGGCGACGCGGGCGTCAGCGTCGCGCTGGGAGTACTGCTGTACGAGGAACACCTGCGGACCCACTGGTGGCTGCTGCCACAGGTGCTGGGCCTGTCCCTGATCTGCGCCGGGGTCCTCGCCCTGGCCAGACACAGCGCCGGGGCCGAAGCCGGCACGACGTGAGACCGCGGCCCCGGCCGTACGGCCGGTCGTCAGTGGCCTCCGCGGGGCTCCAGGCAGCCGCCCTCCACGTACGCCCCGTGGGCCTGGACGACCACCGGCGGGCCCAGCCGGCCCGTCACGCAGGGGCCGCTCTCGGGGACCGACAGGACGAAGGAGACGTTCACCGCCCCGGATCCGTACACACCCCCGGCGTCGAAGCCGTACCCCAGCCCGGTCAGGACCGCGCGGAGCTCCTCCGCCGTGTGCGGGGCGCCCTTCCCGCCGCTGCCGCCCGTGACCGCCGCCCTGATCCGTGCGGCGTGCGCATCGCCCCGGCACCGGGCCCCGGGGGTGAGCTCCACCTGCTGTTTGAAGGCGTGGTTCTCCGCGTACTTCCGTGCCTCGGGATCCGCGGGCAGCTCGCGCACCGTGGCATCGGGGCTCGCGCCGCCCGTCCCCACGTCGGCGCACCGCGCCGCGATCTCGGGGAACAGCGCGTCGTGGCGGGCGGCCGCGGCGGCGGCCCGGGCGGCGTAGTCCACGGAGGGGGCCACGGACGGCGCCGGCGGCTCCTGCGGATCCCCGGCGGCGGCGCTCCTCGTACCGCAGCCGGTCAGCGCGAGCACTGAGGCGGCGAGGAGGAAGGCCACCACGCCGCGGGGGCCGGTGCGGGGTGTCGTCACGCCGTCTCCCCCAGCGGCTTGACCCAGCGCCGCCAGTGATCCTCGCGGTGGTAGCCGGCGGCGGCCCACGCCCGCTGCGCGCGCTCGTTCGCTTCGAGGACCATCGCGTCACCGCGGCGGCCCCCGACGGCGACGAAGCGCCGTTCGGCCGCTTCCAGGAGCGCCGTGGCGATCCCCTGGCGGCGGCGGGACGGCAGTACGGCGAGCCGGTACAGGGACGCCCGCCAGCCGTCCCAGCCGGCGATCACGGACCCGACCAGGACCCCGTCGCATTCCGCGAGGATCAGCGCCTCGGGATCCCGGGTGACGAGCCGGGTCACGCCGTCCGCGTCGTCCGTGATCGAGGTGCCCTCCGCCGCTTCCTTCCAGAAGGCGAGCACGGTCTCGGCGTCGGCCGGCACCGCGGCCCGTATGTGCAGATCGGTCATGCCCGGAGCCAAGCACGACCGGCCGGTGGCCCGCCACCGACTTCTGCCCACCGAGACGCACCGGTGCGCGCACCCGCTCCCGTCTCCCGGACGCCGACGCGGGTTCGATGCGAAGATCTTGCACATACGGCCCCACCGAAGGAATGATCCGCCTGCTTTGCCCTTCCTTTACCCTGTAGGCAGCTGTTCCTCACTTCCCACGAACGAAAGGTGTGAGCGTCCGTCCATGGGCGAGCCTCCCAGTCCCCTTCCTTCCCGCCCGCGACAGCGCGCGACACCCCTCCTCCTGGCTGATCATGGGACGGAGGTGAGGGACCGATGACCGAAGTGCTCCTGCTCGTCGTGGCGCTGCTGCTCTGCCTTGCCTGCGGAGTCTTCGTCGCGGCCGAGTTCTCGCTGACCACCATCGAGCGCAGCGAACTGGAACGGGCCGTCGAGCGCGGCGAGCGCGGCGCCGACAGCGCCCTGGCCGCCGTCCGCAGCCTGACGTTCCAGCTCTCCGGCGCCCAGCTCGGCATCACCGTGACCGGCCTGGTCATCGGCATGATCTCCAAGCCCTCGATCGCCGCCCTCCTCAAGGGCCCCTTCGAGGCCATGGGCCTGTCCACCGGAGCCGCGTCCTCCACCGCCCTGATCCTCGGCACCGTGCTGTCGACCATCGTCCTGATGGTCGTGGGCGAGCTCGTCCCCAAGAACTGGGCGATCTCCTCTCCGCTGGCCGTCGCCAAGCGGGTCGCCACCGCGCAGCGGATCTTCAGCCGCGCCTTCAGGCCCCTCATCAGCCATCTGAACACCACGGCGAACCACATGGTCCGCCGGTTCGGCATGGAGCCCGCCGAGGAACTCGCCTCGGCGCGCACCCCGCAGGAGCTGGCGGCCCTGGCCCGGCACTCCGCGAAGGCGGGCGCCCTGGAGAAGGACACCGCCGAACTGTTCATGCGGACCTTGAACCTCGCCGACCTGACCGCGGAGAACGTCATGACCCCCCGGGTCCAGGTCACCGCCCTGGAGCTGCAGACCACCGCCGAGGACGTGGCGAACGCGACGCTGGCCACCGGACTGTCGCGCTTCCCCGTCTACCGCGGCAACCTCGACAGCGTCGTCGGCACCGTCCACATCAAGGACGTACTGGCCCTGCCCGCCGAGGAGCGCCACAACCACCCCGTGTCCTCGCTGCTGCGCGAACCCCTCCTCGTACCGGAGTCACTGACCGTGGACCGGCTGCTGGACCGGCTGTCCGGGAGGCAGACGATGGCCGTGGTCATCGACGAGTACGGCGGTACGGCCGGTGTGGCCACGCTGGAGGACATCGTCGAGGAGGTCGTCGGCGAGGTCCGCGACGAGCACGACCCGCACGAGACCCCCGACCTGGCCCCGGCCGGGGAGGACGCCTCCGGGCGCGCCCTGTTCTCCGCGGACGGCTCCGCACGCACCGACCAGCTCGAACGGATCGGGCTGCGCGTGCCGGACGGCCCGTACGAGACGCTGGCCGGCCTCATAGCGACCGAGCTGGGGCGGATCCCCCTGGTCGGCGACAGCCTGGAGCTCGACGGCTGGCGGCTGGACGTGGTGGACGCGAGCGGGCGGCGGGCCGCGCGGGTGCTGTTGCACGTGCCGGCCGGACCGACCCCCGGTAGTGGTGTGGAGGAGGCCCGATGACCGCCGTCCAGTTGCTGATCGGCCTGGCGACTCTGGTCGTCAACGCCTTCTTCGTCGGTGCGGAGTTCGCCATGATCTCCGTGCGGCGCAGCCAGATCGAGCCGTACGCCGAGCAGGGCGACCGCAGGGCGCGCGCCGTCCTGTGGGGCCTGGAGCACGTGTCGGCGCTCATGGCGGCGGCCCAGCTGGGCATCACGCTGTGCACCCTGGTGCTGGGCGTGGTGGCCGAGCCGGCCATCGCCCACCTGCTGACCCCGGCGTTCGACTTCTTCGGGGTGCCGTCCGGGCTGACCCACGCGATCTCCTTCGTGGTGGCGCTGGCCCTGGCCACGTACCTGCACATGCTCTTCGGCGAGATGCTGCCGAAGAACGTGGCGCTGGCCGAGCCGGTGCGGACCGCCCTGCTGCTGGGGCCGCCGCTGGTGGCCCTGACCCGTGGGCTGAAGCCGGTGATCTTCGCGATCAACGCCTTCGCCAACGCCCTGCTGCGCCTGCTGCGGGTGGAGGTCAAGGACGAGGTCACGGCGACCTTCTCGGACGACGAGCTGGCCCGGATCGTCAAGGACTCCAGCAACGCGGGACTCATCGACGACCGCGCGAGCGAGCGGCTGCACGACGCCCTGGAGCTGGGGCGGCGGCCGGTGACCGATGTGGTGCTGCCGGCGGACCGGGTGGTTCCGGCCCGCGAGGGCATCACACCGGCCGGACTGGAGCGGCTGTCGGCCGAGTCGGGGTACTCCCGGTTCCCGGTGATCGACGCACAGGGCCGGATCCTGGGGTACCTGCACGTCAAGGACGCGCTGGACGCGGCCGAGCGGGACGAGCCCTTCCCGGTCGGCGCGCTGCGGCCGATCGCGCAGGTCCGGGCGGAGACCCCGCTGGACGACGTGCTGACCGCGATGCGGCGCAGCCGGACGCACCTGGCGGCGGTGCTCGGGCCGGACGGGGTCATGACGGGCCTGGTCACGATGGAGGACGTGCTGCGGGAGCTGTTCGGCAGGCCTGCTTCGGCCTAGCGCGGCGCGGTGCGGCCGCTCCCCCGGTCCCGCGTGCGGGGCCGGGGTACCGGGCGGTAGCATCGCTCCCGCCATGGAGATGAATGCGCGGTACACCAGTTTCGTCGCGGTCGGCGACTCCTTCACCGAGGGCATGTCGGACCTGCTCCCCGACGGCTCCTACCGGGGCTGGGCCGATCTGCTCGCCGACCGCCTCGCCGCCCGCGAGCCGGGCTTCCGCTACGCGAACCTCGCGGTCCGCGGCAAGCTGATCGGGCAGATCGCCGGGGAGCAGGCGCCCGCGGCCGCCGGGATGGGCGCCGACGTGGTGACCCTGGTCGGCGGGCTGAACGACACCCTGCGCCCCAAGGTGGACATGGGCCGGGTGCGCGGACACCTGGAGGAGGCCGTCGGCCTGCTGGCGCCCACCTGCGGGACGCTGGTCCTGATGCGCTCCCCGGGCCGCAACGGCCCCGTGATGGAACGTTTCCGTCCGCGCATGGAGGAGCTCTTCGTCATCATCGAGGAGCTCGCCGCGCGGCACGGCGCCCTCGTGGTCGACCTGTACGGGTCCTCCGCGCTCGGCGATCCGCGGATGTGGGACGTGGACCGGCTGCACCTGACGGCCGAAGGCCACCGCAGGGTCGCGGAGGCGGTCTGGCAGGCTCTGGGCCTGCCGCCCGAGGCGGACTGGAACGCCGAACTGCCGGCCACCGCCCCTCCGGGCTGGACCGCGCGCCGCTCGCAGGACCTCAGCTTCGCCCGCCGGCACCTGCTCCCCTGGGTGGGCCGCCGCCTGACGGGCCGCTCCAGCGGCGACGGCAGGCCCGCCAAGCGCCCGGACCTGCTGCCGCACGAGGCTCCGGCGGCAGACCGGCTCGTCTAGGCCGTTGGGCCGTCCCTTTCGGATCTTGCCCGGCCCGCGCCGCCCGGCACAGCGCCGCCCGGCACAGCGCCGCCCGGGACCGCGCCTCGCCGCACCGCCGGGGCACCCGGGTACGGTCAGCCCGCGGGGCTCGCGGGCACCCCTTCCCCGCCCTCTCCCACCCCGTGCCCGCCCCCCGCACGCTCTCGTAGCAAGGCACAATCCCGGCCGGGTCCCCTACCTGCGTAAACGCACAGCCGCGGCCCAAGTAGAATCCATCCACGTGACTGCCAAGCCCCGCATCCCCAATGTCCTGGCCGGCCGCTACGCCTCCGCGGAGCTCGCCGTCCTGTGGTCCCCCGAGTACAAGGTGACGCTGGAGCGGCGGCTGTGGCTCGCCGTGCTCCGCGCCCAGAAGGACCTCGGCATCGAGGTCCCCGACGCGGCCCTCGCCGACTATGAGCGCGTCCTGGAGACCGTCGACCTCGCCTCCATCGCCGAGCGCGAGAAGATCACCCGGCACGACGTGAAGGCCCGCATCGAGGAGTTCAACGCCCTCGCCGGCCACGAGCACGTCCACAAGGGCATGACCTCCCGCGACCTCACCGAGAACGTCGAGCAACTCCAGATCCGGCTCTCGCTGGAACTGGTCCGGGACCGCACGGTCGCCGTCCTCGCCCGCCTCGGCAAGCTGGCCGGCGAGCACGCCGAGCTGGTCATGGCCGGCCGCTCCCACAACGTCGCCGCTCAGGCGACCACCCTGGGCAAGCGCTTCGCCACCGCCGCCGACGAGCTGCTGGTCGCCTACGGCCGCCTGGACGACCTGCTGACCCGCTACCCGCTGCGCGGCATCAAGGGCCCGGTCGGCACCTCTCAGGACATGCTCGACCTGCTGGGCGGCGACGCCGCGAAGCTGGCCGACCTGGAGCAGCGGATCGCGGCTCACCTCGGCTTCGGCCAGGCCTTCACCTCGGTCGGCCAGGTCTACCCGCGCTCCCTCGACTACGACGTGGTCACCGCCCTGGTCCAGCTGGCCGCGGCGCCCTCCTCCATCGCCAAGACGATCCGCCTGATGGCCGGCCACGAGCTGGTGACCGAGGGCTTCAAGCCCGGCCAGGTCGGCTCCTCCGCGATGCCGCACAAGATGAACACCCGCTCCTGCGAGCGCGTGAACGGCCTGATGGTCATCCTGCGCGGTTACGCCTCGATGACCGGCGAGCTGGCCGGCGACCAGTGGAACGAGGGCGACGTCTCCTGCTCCGTGGTCCGCCGGGTCGCGCTGCCCGACGCGTTCTTCGCCCTCGACGGCCTGATGGAGACCTTCCTGACGGTCCTCGACGAGTTCGGCGCCTTCCCCGCCGTCGTGACCCGCGAGCTGGACCGCTACCTCCCCTTCCTCGCCACCACCAAGGTCCTGATGGGCGCCGTGCGGGCCGGGGTGGGCCGTGAGTCCGCCCACGAGGTCATCAAGGAGCACGCGGTGGCCTCCGCCCTCGCCATGCGCGAGCAGGGTGCCGAGCGCAACGAGCTGCTGGACAAGCTCGCCGCCGACGAGCGGATGCCGCTGGACCGGGCGCAGCTGGACGCCCTGATGGCCGACAAGCTGTCCTTCACCGGCGCGGCGGGCGACCAGGTCGCCGCGGTGCTCTCCCGCATCGAGGAGATCACCAAGGAGCACCCCGAGGCCGCGGGCTACACCCCCGGGTCGATCCTCTGACCCCCGATGAGCTCGGCTCCGCCCGCGACCGCGTCCTCCCGGACGTGGTCGCGGGCGGTCTTCGTGTCCTCTTCTGCGGCATCAACCCGGGTCTCCTCTCCGCCGCGACGGGCCACCACTTCGCCCGTCCCGGCAACCGCTTCTGGCCGGTCCTGCACCTGTCGGGCTTCACCCCGCGCCTCCTGTCCCCCGACGAGCAGGACGAGCTGCCGACGTACCGCCTCGGCATCACGAACGTCGTGGCCCGTGCCACGGCCCGCGCCGACGAACTGAGCGCCGAGGAGTTCCGCGAGGGCGGCCGCATCCTGACGGCCAAGGTGGAACTCCTGCGCCCCCAGTGGCTGGCCGTGGTCGGCGTCACCGCCTACCGCACCGCCTTCGGCGAGCGAAAGGCCCAGATCGGCCCCCAGGAGCGCACCATCGGCGCCACCCGCATCTGGGCCCTCCCCAACCCCAGCGGCCTCAACGCCCGCTGGACCGCAGCCTCCATGGCCCAGGAGTACGGCCGCCTCCGCGCGGCCGCCGAGCACCCGGGCCCGGCCGCGTCCGGCTCTTAGATCCCCGCCCCGGCGGTCCGGAGGGCCGTCTATCATCCGGTGATGATCATCAGGCCGATTGAGCTCGTGATATTCGACTGCGACGGGGTTCTCGTCGACAGCGAGCGGATAGCCGCCCGCGTGCAGGTCTCCCTCGGAGCGGAGCTCGGCTGGCCCCTCACCGAGGCCGAGGTCATCGAGCGGTTCATCGGGCGCTCCTCCCTCTCCATCCGTGAACAGGTCACCGAACGACTGGGCCCGCGGACGGCCGACCTCTGGTGGGAGCTGTTCGAGGAACGTCACCGCGAGGCAGTGGATCTCGGACTCTCCCCCGTCGAGGGACTGCCCGAGGCACTCGAAGCGATCACACTGCCGACGTGCGTGGCCTCCAGCGGCTCCCACGAGAAGATGCGGCACACCCTCGGCCGCACCGGCCTCTACGAGCGTTTCGCGGGGCGCATCCACAGCGCCACCGAGGTCCCCCGCGGCAAGCCGGCCCCGGACCTCTTCCTGTACGCCGCACAGCGGATGGGCGTGGATCCCGCCGCCTGCGCGGTGGTCGAGGACAGCCGGCCCGGCGTCCAGGCGGCCCGCGCCGCCGGGATGCGGGCCTTCGGTTACGCCGGCGGGCTGACCCCCGCCGAGCAGCTCGAAGGCCCCGGAACCGTCGTCTTCGACGACATGCGCCGGCTCCCTGGCCTCCTCACCGGCCACTGACCGCTGCCCCCGCCGGGCGGCGGGGCCCGCGTGACTGCCCGAACGAACCGGCTCGGCGGGGAGCTCGCCCACCCCGCGGAGCCGATCGATCCAACCGGTCGGGTGTCAGGCGTCCCGCCGCCGCACCGACAGCCATCCGCCCGTCACGGCGACCAGCGTCCACAGGGCAAGCACCCCGAGACCGGCCCAGGGAGCCAGGCCCACCGAGGTGTCCAGCCGCATCATCATCTGACCGGCACGGTCCGGCAGGTACCCGGCGGCGCCCTCGGAAGCCTGGCCGAGGACGAACGACAGGATCAGCACGAAGGGTATGAGCAGGCTCAGGACCGCCGAAGCACTGCGCAGCACCGCGGTCAGTCCGGCCGCCAGCAGGGCCATCAGGGCGAGGTACACACCGCAGCCGAAGATCGCACGGTAGGTGCCCGGGCTGCCCAGTTCCAGGGCGTACTCACCCATGAAGGCCTGCCCTCCGACGAATGCGGCCACCCCGCTGAGCTGGCCGACCAGGAAGGCGAGTCCTCCCACCATGGCCATCTTCGACAGGTAGAGCCGCGCACGGTTCGGCACCGCGGTCAACGACGTCCGCAGAGCGCTGTTGTGGAACTCCGAGGAAAGAGCGGTCGCGCCGAAGGCGAAGGCGGCTATCTGGCCGAAGTTGAGGCCGTAGAAGGCCGCGAGGAGCGGGTCCTCTCCCATGCTGCCCTCCTCCGCCGTGCCGATCAGCGAGGCCGTCAGCACCTGGATGCCCACCGTGGCAGCGAAGATGGCCATCAGCGCCCCGAAGGTGCCGCGCAGGGACCGTATCTTGATCCATTCCGAGTGCAGGACGGGGACGGTGGGCAGAGCGGTGCTCATGGGGAGGCCTCCTTGGAAGGGGTGGGTCAGCTGGTGGCGGCGAACTGGGCGCTGTCGGCGGTGAGGTCGAGGTAGGCCTGCTCCAGGGAGGCCCGCTCGTCGATCAGTTCCAGCATCGGAATGCCCTCGCGGGCTGCGATGACGCCGAGTTGTTCGGCCTGTATGCCGTCCACGGTCCACCGCCCGCCCTCGGCGGTGACCAGTTCGAAGTCGTCCCGGGCCAGGGTGGCCCGGAGCCGGACGGGGTCCGTGGTGCGCAGCCGCACCCTCGGGGTGCTGCGGGCGTCGATGAACTCCTCGATGGAGGTGTCGGCCAGCAGCCTGCCCCGCCCGAGCACGATCAGGTGGTCGGCGAGGGCCGCGGTCTCGGTCATCAGGTGACTGGAGACGAGCACCGTGCGCCCCTCGGCGGCCAGGCCGCGCATGAGTTCGCGGATCCAGATGATGCCCTCGGGGTCGAGGCCGTTGGTCGGCTCGTCCAGGAGGAGCACTTCCGGGTCTCCGAGCAGCGCCGCCGCTATGCCGAGGCGCTGACGCATGCCCAGGGAGAAGGTCTTGACCCGCCGCTTGGCCGCCGAGGCTATTCCGGACTGTTCCAGGACCGCCTCCACCCGGCTCATCGGGATGCGGTTGGCCACGGCGAGGAAGCGAAGGTGGTCCCGGGCCGTGCGGCCGCCGTGCGCCGACTGCGCGTCCAGCAGGGCGCCCACCCGGTGGAGGGGATCGGGGAGTTCGGTGAACCGCCGGCCGCCGATGGTGGCCGTCCCGGAGGTGATCCGGTCCAGGCCCAGCAGCAGCCTCATCGTGGTCGACTTCCCGGCCCCGTTGGGTCCGAGGAAACCGGTGACTCGGCCGGGCATGACATCGAAGGTGAGGTGGTCAACGGCCCGGGTCCGGCCGAATTCCTTGGTCAGTTCTCGGATCTCGATGCTGTTCATGTCTCAAGGTTCGCCGCCGTCCCCACCCCTCTTCCTCCCCCATGCGAGGGTTCCTTCTCCCCCACGTGGGGGAGGAGCCGCACCGCCCCGAACTGCCACGATGAGGGGATGCACCGACTGTTCCGCGCCGCGCTGCGCCCAGTGACCTACTCGCGCTGGGTGCATCTGTGCGTGCCCATGCTGATGCTGGCCATGTGGATGTTCATAGCGCCCGAGGCTCCGTGGATGCCCATGCTGCTCGTGATACCGATGGGCCTGCTGCCCTGGATGCGGCTGGCCGAGGGGCTCCAGGCGCAGTTCCTCCTCACTCCTCACGAGCGCGATTCCCAGGGCGGCCGGGAGGCCGAGGAGCAGAGTTTCAGCACCGTTGCCTCCGAGGGGTGGAGCGACCGGTGGCGGACCCTGTTGTGGCTGGAGATACGGCTCGTCGTCGGGCTGGTCTCCATCTTCGTCACGGTGTGGCTGCCCGTCTTGACGATCCAGCTGATCAGGACCGGCCTCGGTGGGACGGTCACCGACGACCGGCTGGTGCCCGCCGGCCTCCCGGCTTGGGCGGCCTGGGCACTGGCTCCGCTGCCCCTGGTCCTCCTGATCGTCGTCGTGGTCCTGCTCGGCGACATGATCACGGCGATCGCCCGCAGGCTGCTGGGGCCTTCGGCGGCGGAGCGGCTCACCGCGCTGGAGGTGCGGACCGAGCAGCTGCTGGAGCGCACCCGCATCGCGCGGGAGCTGCACGACTCCATCGGCCACGCACTGACCGTGGCCGTCGTCCAGGCCGGGGCGGCGCGGGCGGCGGGCGATCCGGAGTTCACGGACCGTGCGCTGAGCGCGATCGAGGAGACGGGCCGGGCCGCGCTGGAGGACCTGGACCGGGTGCTGCGCGTCCTGCGGGAGTCCGGTCAGCGGCCGTCCCAGCGGCCCACCCTGGCGGAGGCCGACCGGCTGTTCGAGTCGGCGCGCGCCTCCGGCGCCACCGTCGACGCGCAACTGATCGGCCCGCTCGACCAGTTGCCCGACTCGGTGAGCCAGGAGGGGTACCGGATCCTTCAGGAGGCGCTGACCAACGTGCTGCGGCACTGCGGTCCCGTACCGGTACGGGTGCGGATCGGCATGGTCGCCGACCGGCTGGACCTGGAGGTGACCAATCCGCTGCCGGACCGGCCCTCCGTCATGACCGGCGGCGGCACCGGGCTGCGCGGGATGCGGGAGCGGGCCGCGCTGCTCGGCGGGGAGACCGAGACCGGTCCGTACAAGGGGGGTTGGAGGGTGCGTACGCGGCTGCCGCTGGAGCGAATACGCTGATCGGATGCCGGTTACCGTACTGCTCGTCGACGACGAACCCCTGGTGCGCGCGGGTCTGCGCGCCGTCCTGGACGCCCAGCCCGACATCGAGGTGATCGGCGAGGCCGCCGACGGCGCCGCGGTGGTCCCGCTGGTGCGGCAACTGCGCCCCGACGTCGTGGCGATGGACGTGCGGATGCCGCTGCTCGACGGGATCGAGGCGACCCGGGCGGTCCTGCGGAGCGTGGACTCGCCGCCGAAGATCCTCGTGGTCACCACCTTCGAGAACGACGAGTACGTCTACCAGGCGCTGCGGGCCGGCGCCGACGGGTTCCTGCTGAAGCGGGCCCGCCCGTCGGAGATCGTGCACGCGGTCCGTCTGGTGGCGGAGGGCGAGACGCTGCTCTTCCCCGCGGCGGTCCGCTCGCTGGCCGCCGAGTACGGCAACCGCCAGGCACGGACGGTACTGGAGCGGGCGGCGCTGACCGAGCGCGAGGAGGCCGTGCTCCGGCTGATGGCGAAGGGGCTGACCAACATCGAGATCTCCCGCGAGCTGATCGTCGGCACGGAGACGGTGAAGTCCCACGTCAGCGCGATCCTGGCGAAGCTGGGGGCGCGGGACCGGACCCAGGCAGTGATCACCGCGTACGAGTCCGGGTTCGTCGCTCCCGCGTGACCGGCCCACGAGGGGAAGGCCGGATTCCGGCCGATGGGGGGCTGCTTCTCGCCGCCGCGCCCGGTGCGCAGTACGATCCGGCTGACAAGCTCGCTACCTGGGAGGACACACGTTGGGGCAGCTGACCGGCGGGGACCCCTCTCTGCTGCGGCGGATCAACTCCGCCGTGGTGCTGCGGGCCCTGCGCGCGGCCGAGGCGCCGACGCTCACTGACCTCACCCGGGTCACCGGCCTCTCGCGGCCGACCGTCGAGGGAGTCGTCGAAGGGCTCATCAGGACGGGCCTCGTCGTCGAGGCGGGCGCGGAGGAGGGTGCGCGGCGCCAGGGACGCCCGGCCAGACGGTTCCGCTTCCGCGCGGAGGCGGGGCACCTGCTCGGCGTGGAGATCGGCGCGCACCGGATCGCGGTGCTGCTGTCCGGGCTGGACGGACGAGTGATCGGCGCCGGCACCAAGGAGGTCGCCGAGACGGCCTCCGCCGACGAACGGCTCGAACGGGTCCGCGGTGCGGTGGCCGACCTGCTGCGCCGCGCCGGGATCCCGCGGGACTCCCTGAGGGCGGTCGGCGTGGGCAGCCCCGGAATCGTGGAGGCCGACGGCACCGTCCGCCTCGGCACGGCCCTGCCCGGCTGGACCGGGCTGCCGCTCGGGGAGCGGCTCCGGCGTTCGTTCCGCTGCCCGGTGCAGGTGGAGAACGACGCGAACGCCGCGGCGGTCGCCGAGCACTGGAAGGGCGCCGCGACCGACACCGACGACATGGTCTTCGTGATGGCCGGGCTCAGCCCCGGAGCGGGCTCCCTGATCGGGGGCCGGCTGCACCGCGGGTTCGGCGGGGCGGCCGGGGAGATCGGCGCCCTGCACCTGCTGGGGCGCGAGGTCACGCCCGAGAAGCTGCTCTCGACCACCGGTGAACCGCTGCACCCGCTGGACGAGCGGGCGGTGGCGGAGGTCTTCGCGATGGCCAAGCGCGGGGACGTGGGCGCGGTGGCGGCGGTGGAGCGGTTCATCCAGCGGCTGGTCCACGACGTGGCCGCGCTGGTCCTGGCGATGGACCCGGAGCTGGTCGTGGTCGGCGGCTGGGCGGCCGGACTCGACGGGGTACTGGACCCCCTGCGCCGTGAACTGGAGCGGTACTGCCTGCGCCCGCCGCGCGTGGCGCTGTCCCTGCTGGGCGAGGCGGCGGTGGCCACGGGAGCATTGCGGCTGGCGCTGGACCACGTGGAAGAAGAACTGTTCGCGGTGGAGAAGACGGTCACCGCCCGCCGCTGACCCCCTCCGGGGCCGGTACGGGTGCGGGTCCGCGCCGCCGCCGGTTCCTCCGGGGCTGCGGATCCGCACACACGCCGCCACTCACGGGCCGGCCGGCGCCCGTTCGATGCCGCGGTTCGGCGTCGGCGGGTCCCTGCGGTTCGGCGTCGGCGGGTCCCTGCGGGAGGGCAAGATCCACGGGAGGGCAAGATCCCCCACCCGCCCTTCGCCCGCTCCCCGGCTGCCCTGCCCGGCCCCGGTCCTCAAACGCCGGACGGGCTGAAGCAGAAGACGGCCGAGCGGGGCCGCCACTTCGCGGCGGCCCCGGTCAGCAGGTGGTCAGGACGCGACCCGCGTGTCGTGGGTGATCTGCACGTCACCGGTGTCGCCGAAGGTCAGGCGGCAGGTGTCCGCCCGGTAGGTGGCCACCGAGACGGCCGCCGTGCCCGCCGCCGTGAAGTAGCGGGTGGTGACCAGCAGGACCGGGGCGCCGGGCAGGCGGTCCAGTTCCTTCGCGTCCTCGGCACGGGCGGAGCCGAGCTCCACCGAGCGGTCCTGGCCGTCGAGGACCAGCTTCTGCAGCTCGCGCATGACGGTCCGGGCGCGGGCCGGACCGGCCGGGGCGTCGATGGCGGAGAGGCCCGGCACCGAGGAGGCCGGCACGTACAGCAGCTCGGCCGCGAGGACCTGGCCCTGCTCGACGCGGCTGCGGCGCACCGCGAGCACCATCTCGCCGGGGGTGGTCCCGAGGAGCTTCAGGAGGGCCGGGGTGAGCACGGCCTCCTCCGCCGCGTCCACCGGCTCCCACCCGTCGACGCTCTCGCCGGGCCAGCTGTGCTGCGCACTGCCGACGTCGACGCCCACGCGCGGCGGGGCGACGGTGGTGCCGACGCCGCGGCGGCGCTGGAGGCGGCCTTCGAGTTCGAGCTGCTCCAATGCCTGGCGCAGGGTCGCGCGGGCCACACCGAAGCGGGCGGCGAGCTCGCGCTCGTTCGGCAGGACCTCGCCCACGGCGAAGTCCTGGTCGAGCGCCTCACTGAGGACGGTCTTGAGGTGCAAGTACTTCGGCTCCGGCACCGTTTCGAGCTGCGTGGTCCCCACCCTGACTCCTCCTGCTATCGCCGCACTCGCCGTGTTCCAGCGGGAGTTCCGCGCCTTTGTTTATTAAAGGTTCCTGCACTATGCCTGCGACGATAAGTCGGCGCACCCCCTTGGTCAAGACCAATGCTCATCCCTTTGTCGGGCAGATCGGGCATATGCATCAAGCTGTTCACGGGATGTTCGCGAGCACCGCGGAAAGCACGCGGAGGGCGTCACGGAAGACACCCCGAAGAGCGCCGCGGCGGGCGCCGCGGAGGGCACCACGAAGGGCGCCGCCGAAGTCACCGCGAAAGCCGAAGTCCCGCCTCCAGGGGCTACCGGGCGGTAACCGGTCGAGAGACACTACTGACAAGCCGTCTCACACGGCCGCCGAAGCCGCCCGACCCCCGACGAGGAGCAGCATGACCGCCACGGTCTCCTTCACGATCGATTCGCCGCTGGGCCCCCGCACCACGACCGCCGCCTACGAGCGCAAGGGCGCGGGCGAGCCGCTCCTGCTGCTCCACGGCATCGGCCACCACCTCCAGGCCTGGCACCCGGTGACCGACATCCTGGCCGCCGAGTACGACGTGATCGCCGTCGACCTGCCCGGCTTCGGCGTCTCGGAGCCGCTGCCGCACGGGGTTCCGTACGATCTCGGCACCGTCGCCTCGGCGCTGAACGCGCTCTGCGCGGCGCTCGGCATCGAGCGGCCGCACGTCGCGGGCAACTCCCTCGGCGGACTGCTCGCCCTGGAGATGGGGCGCGTCGGGCTGGCGCGCTCGGTCACCGCCCTCTCCCCCGCCGGGTTCTGGTCGGAGGGCGAGCGCCGCTACGCCTTCACAGCGCTCCGCGCGATGCGCGCCGGCGCCGGCGCGCTGCCCCGCTCCGCCGTGGAACGGCTCGCCCGCAGCGCCGCCGGACGCGCCGCGCTCACCGGCAGCATCTACGCGCGCCCGGGACGGCGTTCGCCCGGCTCCGTGGTCGCCGAGACCATCGCCCTGCGCGAGGCCTCCGGCTTCGAGCAGACCCTGGCCGCGGGCGGCTCCGTACGGTTCACCGCGGATCTGCCGGGCCTGCCCGTCACCATCGCCTGGGGCAGTCGCGACCGGCTACTCCTGCGCCGCCAAGGCGTCCGCGCGAAGCACACCATCCCCGGCGCCCGCCTCGTCCGTCTCCCCGGATGCGGCCACGTGCCCATGAACGACGACCCGGCCCTGGTCGCCCGCGTCATCCTGGACACAACGGAGCGCGCCCGATGAGGTGTTGACGGAGCGCCAGGGGACCGCATCAGTGTTCACGCATGGTTCGCGTGCACGACGCGGGCGGTCCGGTGTGCCGCCGGTGTACGGCGACACACTGGTCCGGCCCGTCCCCGCCGGCCTCTGGAGACGCACCGATGGCACCTCTGCCGCACACCCGACGCTCCCTGCTCGGCGGTTCCCTCGCCGTCCCGGTGGGCCTCGCCCTGTCCGGCGCCCTGACGGGCGCCCTGTCCATTCCCGCCCACGCGGCGGCGCCCGCCTTCGCCCGCTCGGGCCGCCCGAACGCCTTCTGGGGCGTCCAGTCCGGCGAGATCACCGCCCACTCGGCCACCGTCTGGACGCGTTCCGACCGCCCCGCGCGGATGTACGTCGAGACCTCCCCGAGCGAGTCGTTCCGCTACGCCGTCCGCCGCCACCGCGGCCCGCTGCTCGGCCCGGACTCCGACTTCACGGGCACCACCACCCTGCGCGAGCTCCCGCCCGGACAGCAGATCCACTACCGGGTGCTCCTCGCCGACCCCGACGATCCGCGCCGCACCGGCGAGCCGGTCCACGGCACCTTCCGGACCGCGCCCGCCTCCCGCCGCCGTGACGTGCGCTTCCTGTGGTCCGGTGACCTCGCCGGCCAGGGCTGGGGCATCAACCCGGAGCTCGGCGGCTACCGCGTCTTCGACGAGATGCGCCTGCGGAACCCCGACTTCTTCCTCTTCAGCGGGGACACCATCTACGCCGACGGGCCGATCCAGGCCTCCGTACCGCTGCGCGACGGAACCCTGTGGCACAACGTGACCACCGAGGAGAAGGCGAAGGTCGCCGAGACCCTCGCCGAGTACCGGGGCAACTTCCGCTACAACCTGCTCGACGGCAACCTGCGCGATTTCAACGCCCAGGTGCCGGTCCTCGCCCAGTGGGACGACCACGAGGTGCGCAACAACTGGTACCCCGGCCAGATCCTCGACGACCCCCGCTACACCGTGAAGGACGTCGACACCCTCGCCGGCCGGGCCCGCCGGGCCTTCGGCGAGTACTTCCCCGTCACCGACCTGCGCGGCGGCCGCGCCGAGGGCCGGATGTACCGGGTGATGCGCTACGGCCCGCTGCTCGACGTGTTCGTCCTCGACATGCGCACCTACCGCGACGCGAACTCCCCCGGCCGCCAGACCGACGACCCCATCGGCATCCTCGGCCCCGAACAGCTGGCCTGGATCAAGCGCGAGCTCTCGCGCTCCCGCGCCACCTGGAAGGTCATCGCCGCCGACATGCCGCTGGGCATCGTGGTGGCCGACGGGGCCGCGAACTTCGAGGCCGTCGCCCAGGGCGACCCCGGGGCGCCGCTCGGGCGCGAACTGCAGATCGCGGAGCTGCTGCGGCACATCAAGCACCAGCGCATCACCGGGACCCTCTGGCTCACCGCCGACGTGCACTACACGGCCGCGAACCACTACGCGCCCGAGCGGGCCGCCTTCACCGACTTCGCACCCTTCTGGGAGTTCGTCTCCGGCCCCATCGGCGCGGGCGGCTTCCCCTCCGGCCGACTGGACGCCACCTTCGGCCCGGAGACGGCGTACGTCCAGTCCGCGCCCTTCGCCAACATGTCCCCGTCCGAGAATCCCCCGTACTACGGGGAGGTCGAGATCGACGGGGACGGCGGCGAGCTCACCGTCCGGCTGCGCCGCCAGGGAGGCGGCGTACTCTTCACCCGGACCCTGCAGCCCGGACGGGTGGGGCAGTAGGGTCCGACATCTGAAATCGGCCGGAAAACAGGGCGAAATCGGCCAGATGGATCCTTAACCAGTCGGTCACAGATCGTTCGTGATCACGCAACACCCCTGCGTCACAGTGGTCTGCATGACTGAGCGTATTGCTGCCCCTGCCCAGCGTCCCCACCGCCACCACTGGCGCCGCGACGTCGTCGAGCTCGCCGCTCTCTTCTGCGCCGTCGCGGTCGCCGACGCCATCGCCAACCTCGTGGTGCACGGTCCCCGCGGCCCGGTCCTGCTCGTGGCCTCGGCCGTCGCACTCCTGGTGACGGCGGCGTTCCACACCTGGTGGGCACGCCGCCACAGCCATGCGCCGCCGCCCACGGACACCGCGCCTTCGGACGCCGCGCCCACGGACACCGCCACGGGCGCGGTCGCGGCGACGGCCGGTACGGACGCCGCACTGGCCTCCGCCCTCTGGCGGATGCGGACGACCGTGCGCGACGAGCCCGGCAGCCTCGCCGCGCTCTGCACCGCACTCGCCCGGAGCGGGGTCGACATCCTGACCCTGCAGACGCACCCGCTCCCCGAGGGCGGCACGGTGGACGAGTTCCTGCTGCGCGCCCCGCATCAGCTGCCCTCCGCCGACCTCACCCGGGCCATCTCCGGCGCCGGCGGCCACAGCACCTGGATCGAGCGCGCCGACGCACACGACCTGGTCGACACCCCGACCCGCGTCCTGGGGCTGGCCACCCGCACCGCCCTGGACGCCGCCGAACTGCCGCTCGCCCTGCGCCAGCTGCTCGGCCGCTGCACCATCCACTCCATCCCGGCGACCACCCTCTCCGGGCGCCCCAACGCCGGCGCCGACGCGCCCGTCGAAGGCGTCTTGGAGGCCACGGTCATGCGGCTGCGCGACCCGTCCGGCGGTGCCATCACCATCGAGCGGCCCTACCTGCCGTTCACCCCGACCGAGTTCGCCCGCGCCCGCGCGCTCGTCGAGCTGGACGCCCGGCTCGGACCGCGGGTCCCGCGCAGCCGTGACGTACTGACCCTTCCCGAGGGCAACGAGATCACCGTCCGCCGCGCCGACGGCTCCGACCTGCCCGCGGCCCGTGCCATGCACGACCGCTGCTCGGAGCGCACCCTCGGCCTGCGCTACCACGGCCCCGTCGCCGACGCCGACCGCTACCTCGGCCACCTGCTGAGCCCGCGCTTCGGCCGCACCCTCGCCGCGACCACCGCCTCCGGCAAGCTCGTCGCCCTCGGCCACCTGCTCTGGGACGGCGACGAGACCGAGGTCGCCCTGCTCATCGAGGACGACTGGCAGCGCCGCGGCATCGGCTCCGAGCTGCTGGGCCGGCTGATCGGGATGGCCGTCGAGGCCGGATGCGACAGCGTGTACGCCGTCACCCAGGCCCAGAACACCGGCATGGTCGCCGCCATGCGCGGGCTCGGCCTCCCCCTCGACTACCAGATCGAGGAGGGCACCCTGGTGATCACCGCCCGGCTGGACGCGACCCCGGTCAGCTCCCGGCTGCCGTACGAGCTCCCGGGCGAATCCCTCCGCGGCCTACCCCGCAACCAGCAGTGACCCGGACCGGCTCCCCGGCCCGCTCCTGACCGGGCACCGGCTCCATCGCCCGGTCCGGCGCCCGGCCCGGATCGGCCCACAGATCGTCCACGTCCTCCAGCCCGACCGACAAGCGCAGCAAGCGGTCGCCCACGCCCGGGGCGTGGCGGTCCCCCTCGGCCACGATGAGGTGGCTGAAGGAGGCCGGGTGCCGTCCGGATCCACCCAGGTCACCCGGGTCCCCAGCAGGCCGCCGCTCAGCAGGTGGGCGCAGCCCCCGTACAACGGCCGTACGGCGCCCACGTGACGCGACTCCTTCATCCCCCGCACCAGCAGGCACGCCGACTACGCGGCCATCCCGCTCGCGAAGGCGACGGCGCTCTCGGTGCCTTCGAGCCGGGACAGGGCCGTCCCGAAGCAGGCGGTGGTCGGATCGTCCGGCCGGGAGCGGACCGGCGGGCCCCCGGGCCGGGCTCCGTCGTCCCGAACGCGTCGGCCTCGCGGGCCGTCTTCCCTCCGACGGGCCCGGACGACCACCCCGCCCACGCGGCCGATTCGGATCCCGGCGAGCTCCGGCGGCCGGTCCTCGACGAGTTCACCTCGCCCGTGAAGTCTCCAGGATGGAGGCCAGGTTGATCCTCCAGGAGCGGGATCGCGGGCCGCTGCCGCCCCCCGCGTCAGCAGGCTGACGATGTTTGGTGATGACGCGGACCCGTCCCGCATACGAAGATGTCCACATGTCAGACATCATCACCAGTGACAGCGCCGCACGGCTGCCCCGACAGGTCGCCGATGCCTACGTCGACGACCTCATCGCCATCGACCCGATCACGGGCACCTATCTCGGTGTCGCCGCGAGCTCCGGAAAGCTCCCGGACCTCTCCCCGGCGGGCCGCGCGGCGGCCGCCGAACTCACCCGCACCACGCTCGCGCGGCTCGACGCCGCCGAGCGGCAGCCGGGCGCCGACAGCGATGCCGAGCGCCGCTGCGCCCGCCTGCTGCGCGAGCGCCTCAACGCCGAACTCGCCGTCCACGAGGCCGACGAGGATCTGCGCGCGGTCAGCAACATCCACTCCCCCGCGCACTCGGTCCGCGAGATCTTCTCCCTGACCCCGGCCGAGACCGACGAGGACTGGGCGGCGATCGCCGAACGGCTGCGCGCCGTACCGGTCGCGTACGCGGGCTACCGCGAGTGCCTCGCGCTCGGCCTGGACCGCGGCCTGTTCGGGAGCCCGCGCCCCACCGCCACCTTCATCGAGCAGCTCACCGCCTGGGCGGGCGAGGGCGCCGAGGGCGAGGGCAAGGAAGGCTACTTCGCGGAGTTCGCCGCCACCGGCCCCCAGGCCCTGCGCGCCGAGCTCGACGCGGCCGCCGCCGGCGCGACCGCCGCCGTCTTGGAACTGCGCGACTGGATGCGGGACGTGTACGCCCCCGCGGTCGAGGGCAAGCCCGACCCGGTGGGCCGCGAGCGCTACGCCCTCTGGTCTCGCTACTTCAACGGCGCCGACCTGGACCTGGACGAGGCGTACGCCTACGGCTGGTCGGAGTACCACCGGCTGCTGGCGGAGATGAAGGCCGAAGCCGCCAAGATCCTCCCGGACGCGGGTCCGTGGGAGGCGCTGGCGCACCTGGACGTGCACGGCACCCACATCGAGGGCGTGGATGAGGTCCAGGCCTGGCTGCAGGGCCTGATGGACGAGGCCATCGAGAACCTCGACGGCACCCACTTCGAACTCGCCGAGCGGGTCAAGCGCGTGGAGTCGCGGATCGCCCCTCCGGGCGGCGCCGCGGCCCCGTACTACACGAGTCCCTCGGAGGACTTCTCCCGTCCCGGTCGCACCTGGCTGCCGACGATGGGCCAGACCCGCTTCCCCGTCTACGACCTGGTCTCCACCTGGTACCACGAGGGCGTTCCGGGCCACCACCTCCAGCTGGCGCAGTGGGCGCACGTGGCGGACCAGCTCTCCCGCTACCAGGCCAGCATCGGTCTCGTCAGCGCCAACTGCGAGGGCTGGGCCCTGTACGCGGAGCGGCTGATGGACGAGCTGGGCTACCTCAAGGACGCCGAGCAGCGCCTCGGGTACCTGGACGCCCAGATGATGCGCGCCACGCGCGTCATCGTGGACATCGGCATGCACCTGGGTCTGGAGATCCCGGCGGATTCGCCGTTCCACCCGGGCGAGCGCTGGACGGTCGACCTGGCGCAGGAGTTCTTCGGCCTGCACAGCGGCCGGCCGGGCGACTTCGTCGAGAGCGAGCTGACCCGCTACCTGTCGATGCCGGGCCAGGCGATCGGCTACAAGCTGGGCGAGCGCGCCTGGCTGCAGGGCCGTGACAACGCGCGCGCGGCGCACGGCGATTCCTTCGACCTGAAGGCCTGGCACATGGCGGCGCTGTCCCAGGGGTCGCTGGGCCTGGACGACCTGGTGGACGAGCTGTCGAAGCTCTGACCACCGGGACCGCACCACGGTAGGACGGACGGGCCGGCTCCCCCCTCGCGGAGTCGGCCCGTCCGTCGGTCCGCCCGTCCGCCCGTCCGCCCGCCCGTCCGTACCTGCGGGGGCGGCCGGTCTTCAGCAGCCAGTCCTGAGGAACCAGTCCTCAGCAGCCGCAGTCGTCGGAGTCCGTGGGCGCGGTCAGCGGGTCGGCCTCGGGGCGCTGTTCGCGGCCCTGCCAGGTCTCGACCTCGAAGCCCTCGCGGATCCAGTACTCGATGCCGCCGAGCATCTCCTTGACCTGGAAGCCGAGCTGCGCCAGGGCGAGCGCCGAGCGGGTGCCGCCGTTGCAGGCGGGGCCCCAGCAGTAGGTGACCACGGGAACGCTCTTGTCGAGGAGGCGCTCCGCCTGCTCGGCGACGAGGGCGTTCGGCAGGTGGACGGCCCCGGGCACGTGGGCCTGGTCCCAGGACGGGGTCGAGCGGGAGTCGACCAGCTGGAAGCCGAGCTCGGCGCCGTCCTCCCGGTGGGCCTTGAAGGCGGCGGCGACGTCCGAGACATCGGCGTGGAAGGCCAGGCTCGCCGCGAAGTAGGCGGCGGCCGCGGCTGGTGCGGCCGGGGGAACCCGCAGGACGGGGTTGGTGGAAGCGGGCGTGTTCGTGGTCGTCATACCGAGAAATCTACAATTTGTTGATCACTCCTCGGCGAGGGCCTCCCCCCGGAGACCGACATGTCCCCGAGGGTCCCCGAGTATCCCCCGAGGACCGGTTTCACCCCGTTGACCAGGGGTTTCAGCCCGTTCCGCCCGCCGTGCGATGCCGCACCACCGAACCCCCGCGCTGCTTGACGATCTCCAGCTGGGCCTGCACCCGGGTCCGCAGGTCGGCGACATGGCTCACGATGCCGACACTGCGGTCGCGCTCGCGCAGCGAGTCCAGTACGTCGAGCACCTCGTCCAGCGCCTGGTCGTCGAGGCTGCCGAAGCCCTCGTCGATGAAGAGGGTGTCGAGCCGCATGCCGCCCGCCTCGTCGGTGACCACGTCGGCGAGGCCCAGCGCGAGCGCGAGCGAAGCGAAGAAGGTCTCGCCGCCGGACAGGGTGGCGGTGTCCCGCTCGCTGCCGGTCCAGGCGTCCACCACGTGCAGCCCGAGCCCGGAACGCCCGCGTCCGCTCGCCTTGGCGTCGGAGTGCAGCAAGGTGTAGCGACCGCCCGACATGCGCAGCAGCCGTACCGTGGCCGCGGCGGCGACCTGCTCCAGCCGGGCCGCGAGCACGTAGGCCTCCAGCCGCATCTTGCGCTCGTTGTCCGCGGAGGTGCCCGCGGTGAGTCCGGCGAGCCGGGCCACCCGTTCGTAGGCCTCGCGCAGCGGTCCCAGGGAGCGCAGCTCCCGCTCCGCCTGGAGGGAGAGCCCGTCGAGGTCCTTGCACCGGACCCGGGCCGCGTCCACGGCGGACCCGGCCGTACGAAGCTTCGCGGCGGCCAGCGCCGCATAGGCCTCGGCCTCCTCCGGCGCGGCCGGGGGCAGGGCCGCCGCCGCGGCGGTGTCGCTCTCGCCGAGGCGGTCGGCCAGCATGGCCTCCTCCGCCTGCCAGGTGTCCGTGCGGCGTTGGAGCGCGCTGCGTTCGTACTCGGGGAGCACGGCGTCGGCCGCCTCCTCGGTGGTGTCGAAGCCGGCCTTGAAGGCGGCGTCGGCGAGCTGGTCGTCGGCCTCCTTCAGCCGGGCGGCGGTGGTTTCGGCCCGGCGCAGCGAGACGGCCGCCGCCGTGACCATGCGGACCCGGTCCTCCAGGACTCCGGCGCGGGCCGCGACGCTGGGCGCTCCGTCCCGTACGAGGGCCAGCTCCGCTTCCAGCGAGGCCTGTTCCCGGTCGAGGGCTTCGCGGCGCGAAGCCCGCGCCGCCGCCCGGGCCTCGGCTTCGCTCCGCTCGGCGCTGCGCACCGCGTGCTCCCGCTCGGCGCGGGCCAGCCGCTCGCGGGCGGTGTGCAGCCCGGCGGCCGCGGCGTGCGCCTCGGCGTGACGGGAACTCAGCGCGGAGGTGAGTTCGAGGAGTTCGGCGGTGGTGGCGTCGCCGGCGACGGCGGCGGCTTCTGCGCGGGTCTGTCGGACGGCTGCCAGATCGCTCTCCACCGCGGCCCTGCGCTCCTCGGCCCCCTCGAAGCGGGCGTGCGCCGCCTCCTCCGCGGCCCGGTCGACGTGACCGGGGGCGGGCCGGGCCGGGGAGGGATGCTCCGCGGCCCCGCACACGGTGCAGGGCTCCCCCGCCACCAAGGCGGCTGCGAGTTCGGCGGCGATCCCGCGCAGCCGGGTCTCCTTGAGCTCGAGCCAGCGTTCCCGGGCGGCGGCCGACTCCTCGCGGGCGGTGAGCAGTTCGGCCGAGGCCTGCTCCGCGTCCGCGTCGAGGGCGTCGCGCCGCCGGGCGGCGTGCAGGTGCAGCCTCGCGGGCTCCAGCTTGCCGGCGAGCTGCTCGGCCAGGGTCGCGGCCTGCTGGGCGGCGTCCGCGCGCCCGGCCAGCTCGGTCCGGGTGGCTTCCCAGCGGCCCAGCCACTCGGCGGTCTCCTGCTGCTGCTCCTCGGCCGCCCGGGATTCCCGTTCCAGGTCGGCCCGTTCGCGACCGATCTCGGCGCTGCGCTGCTCGGCGCGGCGGGCGGCTCCGAGTGCTCCCAGATCCTCGCGCAGCCGCTGCTCCACGGCGGCCAGCTGCTCGGTCCCCGCCTCGGCGAGCTGCGGCGGCAGCTCCGCCCGGGCCACCGACTCCGCGTGCGCGGCGGCCATGTGCGCGCCGGCGGCGGCTCCGCGCAGCTCCAGGGCGGGGGCGACCAGGGCTCCGCGCCGGGCCCGGTCGAGCAGGGCGCGCACCCGCTCCCGCTCCGGACCGGCCTCGGCGAGCAGGGCCGCCCGACGGGTGGTCTCGGCGTGCCGGCGCTGCAGCCGGTCGAGCTCCCGTACGTCCTCGGCGGCCCGCCGGGCGGCGTGGTAGCGCCCCTCGACGGCGGCGAGGGCGTACTCGGCGACGGTGAGCCGCTCCCGGGCGGAGCAGCGCGCGACGGCGGCCCAGGCACGGATCGCCCCGGCCAGCCCGGGGTCCCCCGGCTGGTGCCGGGGCAGCGGCCAGGCGCGCAGGTCGGCGGCGTCCCCGGCGGCCTGGGCGAGGCGCTGGGCGGTGTGCAGCACCTGCTCGTCACCGGCGCGGACCTTGGCCTCGGCGGCGCGGCGGCGCTCACCGAGCAGGGTTTCCACGGCGGCAAAGCGGCGGGTGTCGAAGAGCCGGCCCAGCAGCCGCCCGCGCGCCACCTCGTCGGCCCGCAGGAAGCGCGCGAACTCCCCCTGCGGCAACAGCACGACCTGGCAGAACTGCTCGCGGCTCATGCCGAGCAGCTGCTCGATCTCCTCGCCGATCTCCTGATGGGACCGGCTCAGCGCGCTCCAGCCGTCCCCGTCGTACTCACGCAGCCAACTCTGCGCCTTGTCCTTGGTCGTCCCGGTCCCGCGCTTCTTGGGCCGGTCCTGTTCGGGGCGCCGGGTGATCTCCAGGCGCCGCCCGCCCGCGGTGAGTTCGAGGGTGATCTCGGTCGGGGTATCGGACGCCGCGTGGTCACTGCGCAGACTGGTACCGGGGGCCTGCCGGGAACCGGGCACGGACCCGTACAGGGCGTAGCACACGGCATCCAGGACGGAGGTCTTGCCCGCGCCGGTGGGCCCGTGCAGCAGGAAGATCCCGGCGCCGGAGAGCGTGTCGAAGTCGATCTCCTGAGGCTCGGCGAAGGGCCCGAAGGCGGTGATGCGCAGCCGGTGCAACCTCATCGGTGGGTCTCCTGCCGGCTGTCCTCGGCCCGCACCTCGTCGAAAGCACCTTGAAGCACGTCCCGCTCGGCCTCGTCGGAGAACCCGCCGCCCCCGCGCACGTGGGCGACGAAGTCCTCGGCGATCTCCCGGTCGCTGCGCCCCTTCAGCCGCTGCGCATAGGACCCGCCGGCGTCCTCGCTCCGGCCCTCGGGGTCGAAGGCCAGGCTCAGAACATGGGGGAACCGCGCGGCGAGCCGGGCCATGGGATCCTCGGGCCGGACGGCGTCGGTGAGGGTGGCCTCCACCCAACAGTCCTCGTACCGGGCGTACGCCCCCTCGGAAAGCAGCTCCTCCAGCGGCCCCCGAACCCGAGCGAGACCGCGCGGCACGGGAGTGTCGACCCGCTCGGCACTCACGATCTCCCCGCCCTCCCCCATCTCCACGAGCCACATGCTCTTGCGCTGATCGGCCTCGGAGAAGGAGTAGGCGAGCGGGGAACCGGAATAGCGAACGCGTTCATTGATCACCTGGCAGCCGTGCAGGTGCCCCAGCGCGACGTAGTCGACCCCATCGAAAACGGAGGCCGGCACGGCCTCGACGCCCCCGACGGTGATGTCGCGCTCACTGTCACTGGCCTGCCCGCCGGTCACAAAGGCATGCGCAAGCACAACAGACCGCGTCCCGGGCGCCCGCCCGGCCAGATCGGCCCGAATCCGCCCCATGGCCGCCCCGAGCACGGCCTCATGGCTCACCTTCGAGGCCCCGAACTCATCCTTGACCAGCGCAGGCTCCAGATACGGCAGCCCGTAAAACGTCACGTCCCCGTGTACGTCGCCCAGCACCACGGGGTCGGCACACCCGGCGGGATCGGTCCTGAGGTGAATCCCGGCCCGCCCGATCAGCCCGGCCCCGACCCCAAGACGGCGGGCGGAGTCATGATTACCGGAGATCATCACGGTAGGAACGCCAAGATCGGCAAGTCGGTGCAGTGCCCGGTCGTACAGCTCCACGGCAGGCAACGGCGGCACGGCCCGGTCATAAACATCACCGGCAACAAGCACGGCGTCGACCTCGCGCTCCCGCACGACCTCAACCAGATGATCGATAAAAACAGCCTGAGCACCGAGCAGGTTCACCCGATGAAAGCTCCGCCCCAGATGCCAGTCGGAGGTATGCAGGAACTTCACAGAACGACCCCGACCTGCACGTTTACCCCTACGACCCCTCTAAAACCAGCACGAACCGACCCAGGACTCACAGTCGCCCCCCTGCCACGCTAACGCATGCCACCTCCTGAGCCACCACACGCCTCAGTCAGGGTGGCCGCCAGCGAACGAGCCGGAGGGTCACCCGCGTCGGCAGCCCACGCACCGGCACCGGGGCAAGAAGGCCCGTACCTGGCTCCAGCGGCAAGCACGGGGCCAGCACGTCAAACGACCGATGCCGTGAAAGGGGCAGCGGGAGCGAGCCCTGCCCTATCGAGGCCTTGCTTCAACGCCTCGATGGCCTCGGCTCCTGCGGACCTCGATCTCGGCGGCCGTCACCGGCAAGCTTCACGATGCTGGCCTCGAACCTCGCCGCCGATCTCGATGCCTGGATGAGGCTGCTGGCCGGCCCTCCACGATGCCGAAGGCCTCGCCCAGGGCGAGCCCGACATCATGCGTTTCGCCTTTACGACCTGCCCGCCCGCCTCGCGAAACACGCACACCGCCGATGGCTGCGGCTCGAGGCCACCTGGCCCTGGAGCGACGCCTTCACCACGTGCCGGCGCCGACTCGGCGCACTACCCGCCGCCCCCTGAACCGGGAGCCGCCACCCCAACTAGGCCAGGAAGACACGCGAAGCTCCTGGCGGACACGGCGATCTCGGTCGAGAACCCGTCCACCAGGAGCTTCGTCGTTACGTGCAACCCTTCACCACCAACAGTCCGGCAGCACCCTCAGGTGAGAAGGGGCTCAGCGTCAGGTGGTCGCCGAAGAGACGTAAACCATGACAAGCGAGTCGCCCCGTCTATCTACCGCCACCTGCCTGTACGTGCCATGCAAGTCACTGTCGGGAATTGGTATGGCCAAACCCGAAACGTCAGGTCCGGACTGGATGTCCCATCCCAGTTTCGCCTCATCCTTGGAGTCGAATGGCGAATGGCCGGGTAGCATATCGAGCTCACTCTGCCCGAGATTCCTCAGAAACTGGTCCAGTTGAGCTTGAGTCGCCTCAAACCGAACCCAGAGGTCCATGCCTGCACCACTACTCTTGTATTTCCAGTGTTCGACGGCCTGAACGTCACCCGGAATCGGGAGTCCGTAGCGTTTCAAGTCCTCTGGACTGGGACGGCCCTGAAATCGCTCGTAGTGGTCACTCCGCACCTGAGTACGCCCGCTGGGCGCAGCTGACTGGACCGCACTGCCGCACCCGGCGAGCGCCGCGCCAGCAAGGAGCGCCAGGAGAATTTTCAGGCTCTTCGCGTAGGCCATTATGGCGTCCCCGTCATGCGCGAACTTCCGTACACGTTGAAATCTTGGGCCAGCCCGACGGTGTGCAGGTGAGCAATCTCGGGCTGAGTGAAGTGAAGCCCCATCGGACCATCGAGATCATCCCGATTCTCACTGGGCACTCCCCAGTCGTATCTTTTCCTGATTTCCAAATTGTAGGAAGCGACCTTTCCGTACGTGTCAACCTTAATATCGGAAACGCGCCACTGGAAACTATTGAGGGCATAGTACCAGTCTAGACTGCTATGACCGTCATCCTCGTCAGCGCGAGTCTGCCTCCATCCGGAATCGCTTCCATCCTCATCCTGGAAGAATTCGGATACTTTTTGCTTGAATCGCGGAATTTCCTCGATCATCTGATCCGGATGAAGAATGAAATCGTCCCCCGTATTATCGAGATAATGACTCAGCAGTGCCCAGCCATTCAACCATCCCTTGAACCAAAGTCCGGTTACGACGTACTGGAGTCGATTGAATACTTCGCGATCTTTCTTACCGGGTGATTCCTTGTCGTAGATCCTATCTTCCGTGTCACTGTAGTCATTGGTATGTCTGGTGGTTCCGCCGCCGTTGGTTCCGCCGGTGCCGCCAGCTGTAGCTCCGGGGGGGCCGGCGGGGGGGCAGGCGAAAATGCAGCCAGGGGATGTGCCTGCTCCTGGGGTTTCGCCTGGGCGAGTACCCGATTCGCAACCGCCACGTTCATTGGGGACACAGAGACCCGTTGGGTCGCTGGAGGTGACCGGGTTGTTGTTGGCGTAGGTGTAGCCGTTGAGGGACTGGTGCTGGTCGAGGCTCAGGATCGGGTCGACGCTGATGAATTGTCCGGTGTAGGGGTCGTATTCGCGGGCGCCGATGTGGGTGAGTGCGGTGTTGGTGTCGGCGGACTTCCCGAGGAAGCGTTTGTCGTCGGGCCAGGTGCCGACGGTGTTGCCTCGGGGGGCGCCGAAGGGGGTGATGTAGCGCTTGCTGAACGTCTGCTCGTCGCCGCTGTCGATGGCGACTGAGGAGGTGCCGTGGTGGTCGCTGGAGAGGAAGGAGACCTTCGAGGTGCCTGTCTCGTTGCTGCGGACTGCTACGCGCTGGCCGCCGAGGGTGTAGTAGCGGTTGGCCCACTTCTTGGTGCCTTCGAGGTGGACCTCGGTGGACCCGGCGTACAGGACGGTTTCGCCTGCGGTATTGCGGCGGATGAGGAGCTCGCCGTCGGCGTCGTACAGGTAGCTGGTGGTGTCGGTTCCCTCGACGAGCCTGCTGAGCTTGTTCTCCCCGCTCCAGGTCAGCACTTGGCTGTCGCTGCTGGAGGGAGAACGAAGGCGCTTGGTGGAGTTCCCGCTCTCGTCGTAGGTGTACTGGTCCGCGACCGCCGTGCAGTCCGTCCCGGTGGTGCTGGAGACGAGGGCGTGCCTGCGGGCGGTGTCGTAGCAGTAGGTGCGGTTGGTGGTGCTGGAGCTCGTGTGCGTGGTCTCCGAGGCGCGCTGGCCACCGGCGTTGTAGGTGTAGGACTTCCAGTAGGAGGCGGGTCCTCCGAGGTTGGCCGTGGTCCGTCCGGCACTGGCGCAGTCGGCGGTGCTCGGGGTCCAGGCTTCGGTTACGCGGCGCTGGCCGTCGTAGGTGAAGCACTGGTAGTCGGCCGCGCTGGCGCCACTGACCGTGGCCTTGTCGAAGATCGACGTGACGTTGCCGGCGTCGTCGTGCGTGTACGTGCTGTCCTGGACGAGGCCGTGGGTCGGCTCGTAGACGGTGGTTGCCTTGAGGCGGCCCGTTCCTTCCTCGAAGGTGTTGGCGATGTCTACGTCCTTGACGCCGAGCGCTCCCGAACGCGAGAGCTTCATCGTCTCGAGCCGGCCGAGAGGCGAGTAGCCGACGCTCTGGACGTACCCGCTGGTCCCGGAGAGACCGTCCGGCAGGAAGTAGCTGTTGTAGTCGGTGCTGATGGTCTCCGAGGGAAGGCCGCCGGCCGCGGGCTCGGAGGTGCTGGAGACGGTGCCGTCTGCCCAGAGGTTCGTCTCGTATGCGGTGGTCGCATTGACGGCGCCCGAGGTGACCAGCGCGTCGTCGGCGGGCAGCGTCAGCTCGGTCTTGCTGGGACGGCCGAGGTAGTCGTACTCCGAGACCTTCTTGGTATAGGCCTTCCCCGTCGTGCCGCCGACATAGCGAATGGAGGCAGTAGGCGCACCCCGCAGGAGAGTGTCGTAGGTCCAGGCGGCCAGCTTGTTGGCGTCCGTGCGGGAGGTCTGCCACTTGGCGGTCTTGCGGCCGAGCTCGTCGTAGGAGTACAGGAGCGTGGTGCCGCGTGCGTCGTCCGTGCTGGAGATCTGATCCAGCGACGTGTAGTGCGTGGTGGTCGTCCCGGTGTCCGGATCGGTGACGGTGCGCTGACGGCCGTAGAGGTCGTAGGTGTATGACCACTTACTGCTGTCCGGCCCGGTGACCGCGGCGGGCTTGCCGTCTCGGGTGAGCGTGTACTTCACGCTGGTGTACGCGGTACCGAGGGTGGCGCCGTACGCACTGTCATCCGGCTGCTCGCCCGCGTACGTGCGGGTTTCCGTCGTCCGACCCAGCGTGTCGGTGATGGTACGAGCGGCCGTGCCCCCGTCAGGTGCAGAGGTGGCTACGGAGTCGCCGGTGTAGCTGGTGGCCGTGGACCACTTCTTGGTGCCGTTGACCCACAGCTCGGAGGTCGTCGGGCGGCCTGCGGCGTCGAAGGAGGTCTTGGTCTGCGGGAAGGGCCCTCCGGCGGTGACGGCGTCGTAGTCGCCGTCCGGTGTGTTCTTGTCGTCCCAGGCGTCGGCATAGGTGTCGTAGGCCAGGCCGCGGGAGTCGTAGCGGGTGTCGGTGAGGATCCGTCCGCCGTTGGGCGACAGGGTCTGGGTCTGCAGCGGACGCAGCAGGGAGTCGGCGACGGCGTAGACCGGGGTCCGGTAGGTGGTGTTGTCGTGCTTGAGCTGGGTTATCGAGGTCCAGGGTGAGGATCCGCGCTTGAAGGAGTATCCGTACCTGATGTTCGGGGTCTCACCGCCAGTCTGGCTGCGATTGCTCAGCCAGGTGCCGGTGACGCGGCCGAGCGCGTCGTAGGCGCTGGTGGTGATCTTCGCGTTGGCGTCCTCGCCCTTGATCACCGCACCGCGGGCGGGGTCGAAGTAGGCGTAGGTCCGGTGGGTCTGCCCGTTGGAGTCCAGCGTGGGCTTGGCGCTCACGGTGGCCGTGAGCGGGCCGACGGTCGCCGGGGTGTAGGCGGTGGTGGAGGTGTTGCCTGCCGCGTCGGTGGCGCTCAGGGGCCGGCCGAGGATGTCGTAGGTGGCGCTGGAGAGCTTTTGCCAGCCGTCCGTCTCGGACGGGGTGCGCGGGTTGGTGCCGCTGGCGGCAGGGTAGGCCTTGGCCCGGCCGGTCCAGGTCGCAAGTCCCTTGGTCGGGACGCGCCCGTCCTTCCACCCGGTGACCGTGGCGTCGTCGTAGACGGTCGCGGTGTCGGAGATGACATCGCCGCGGGTGGTCAGCGAGGAGGGCAAGGTCAGCTTGTCATCGGTGAGGTCATTGCCGTCGGCATCCACGCAGGCCTGGGCCACGGTCCGGGTGCGAGAGACCAGGTTGGTCAGGCCAGCGGCTGGGTTGCGGGCGTACCAGGTGTTGGTGCAGGTCTCGTCGCCGCTCTTGGCGTGGTCGCCCAGGGCGCTGACACGCGCGATCATGCCGTAGTCGTCGTACGAGTAGTCGGTCTGGGTCCGACGGAAGGTGTCGGAGGCGGTGAGGTACGTGTACTGATACGCCCGCGACGTACGAACCTGTGAGGCAGTGATGGTCTTGTCGACGATCGGCTTGCCGTCGCTGTCCTTCGCAACCTGCCCCGCATCCGTCATCTTGTAGACGTTCTGCGTGGCTGTGTTCGTGTACCCCGGGTAGTTCAGGGAGGACGCGATGATGGTCGACCCGTTGTAGGTGACCGACTGGCGCAGGAAGCCTGCCACCTGGTCGTAGTCGGTGGAGTCCGACGTCGCGATCGGGCCGGCGCCGTCGATGTCGATGACGGGCACCTTGTTGGTGCGGGTGACCTTCGGGTCGGCCGTCTTGTCGCCGTACATGCCCTGCATGTACACGTTGGTGGTCTTGGAGCGGTTGGAGCCGACGCCCGTGTAGGTGGTGACCCTGCCGTAGCCGCGCCAGCTGGACCAGGTGCGATCCTTCTCCTTCGTCATGGGGTCGTCGTTGTAGCGCCAGCCGGGCTTCTCGTAGTCGTACGAGTTGGACACGGTGGCAGCCGTGACGGCGTCCTTGGTGGTGATGTTGGTGACGCGGTACTTGTGGAACCAGTCCAGGCGCGTATCGCCACCGTTGACCTTCCACTTCACCGGGTAGCAGGGGCGTGCGTCGTCGGCGTTGTCGTCGACCGCCGTGGGCATCTTGGTGCCGCTGACACACTGCGGGTCGGAGAGGGTGACCGTGGTCGTGGCTCCGGTCTCCGAGGTGATGGTGCGGATGCGGGGGCGATTGATCGGCAGGATGTCGTCGCCCGGTACGTCGACCCGGTTGGGCCGGTTGTCGTAGACGATGTCGACCGGGTCCAGCTTGAGGTCGGTGCCGTTCTTGCCGGTGCGGGTGACCGACTTGAGGACCAGGCTCCGGTCGCTCGGGTCGTTGAGATTGACCGGCGCCGTGTATCCGGAGACGAGGGCGTAGCTGTCGACGTCGGTGAAGGCGTCAGGCGAGACAGCCGTGGACCAGACCTGCGTGGTGATGTTGGTCAGGCGCTTGCGGGTGAAGAACGACGGACCCGTGGACTTGCAGTCTGTCGCCGTGCTCGCGCAGATGGTATCGAAGGGCACATCGGGCCAGTTGTCGGCAGTGTCCTCGGTGAGCGAGGAACAGTCCGACTCGCAGCGCTCGTCGTAGGTGAATGCGACGCGGCCGGAGGCGATGCCGGTGAAGAGCGCGTCCGCCCTCTGCCCGTACTTGATCTCCTTGAGGTAGCCACCACGCGTGTAGGCGCCAAGAGTCGTCTTGTCGCCGTTCTTCGCGTAGTAGTTGCCCTCCTTGGTGTACCAGTACGTGGAGGCGTTGCCCTGCAGGTCCTGGACCAGGTCCAGGTTCCAGCGCCAGGCCTGCTGAACCGAACGGCCGGAGAAGCTGCTGCTCTTCTTGTAGCCGGGCTCGCCTTCATCGTCGCCGAAGACGGGAACGGTCCAGACCGAGTTGGTTTCGGTGTCCGCGGGCGCGCCGGGGAGCTTGTTCAGGCCGAAGGTGTAGGTGGCTCCGTCACTGGTGACCACCTTCCAAAACTCACCGTCGGTGTCATTCGGGTCGGTGGTGGTGTCGCCGTCATCGGTGCTGACGGCACCCCGACCGCGGATGACCTTGGTGGCGTCGTCGTTCTTCAGGCGCCAGGTGTTGCCCGTCGCATCCGAAGGGTCCTTGACCAGTTCGCTGGCCTTGCCGTTCAGGACGAGGGAGGCGTTGTCGTACTTCCAGCACTGGTCGTGCTTGTCCGCCTGGGCGTCGTCGTCGCACGAGGCGTACTTGCGCTCGATGTAGGACGAGGCCAGGTCGAAACCCTCACCGACCTGGGACCCCTGGTTGTTGGTGGTCGCGGTGCGGCCATCGATGAACCCCGAGTCGTACGACAGGGCCAGCGAGGGCGCAGGACCCGCTGCTGCGGGCGGCACGGTGAGCGGATAGGACCAGGTGAACGATCCCGATGACCCGCCAGCTTCCCAGGTGGAGGAGCTGGCCAGGGGGGTGGCCTTGTAATCGCCGGCACCTGAAGTCGACGCGGCACTCGTGGCCATCACCGCGAGCACAGTGGGTGCAGCCGAAGCGGCACTCAGCAAGGGCGTGCTCGGGAGTTCCTGAGCGCGGAGCAGGACACTGCCTGTCGTGGCCGGCTTGGCGCCGGCCAGGGTGACGTTGGCGGAGAGTTCATGGCTGGCGATGTCGTTGTTGGAGGCGACGGGTGTGGTCGTGCGGCACTCCGGCTTGTCCGGGGTGGTCAGCGCGCAGCCCGGCAGGGTCACCAGGCCCAGGCGGGTCGACCAAGAGCCGCCGATGGCCGATGCGAACGAGTCGTAGTTCACCTCGACCCGTGCGGTGCCGGGTGTGGCGGCGGTGGCCGTGAGTAGCACGCCGGTGATGCCCGCCTTGCGGGCCGCCTGCTGGTCCAGCACCTGCACCGTGGCCTGACCGGAGGCGGCGGCGCCCGCGCGGGCGGTCTTGGCCGGCGGGGCGACGGCCACCAGGGAGTTGGCGGCCGGGGCACTGGCCAAGTCGCTCTTGAGGGTGGTGGCCTTGGGCCAGGTGTTCTTCGGGTTGGCCTTAGCGCGTTCGGCTTGGGCCTTGTCCTCGGCCTTGAGCTTGGCGATCAGCTCGGCTGAGGCCATCGTCTCGACCGGCACCGAGTTCACCTTCGCAGGCCGGTGCTGCGGGCTCGACGGTCGGCCGGGTGCATCTGCGGCGCTGGCGAGGGGGGCCGTGATCGAGCCGGTTACGGACAAGGCCAGGGCGAGGACTCCGATGATCGGTGTTCTCGCCAACAGACTTCTTTTTCTTGACACAAAAACTCCTGGAGCGGACGAGCCGCAAGGTAGAGGTGTGTGAGTGAGTGGCGATGAGCGCGCGGAGCACAAGGGCCGAGCGGCCGGGGTCGCAGAACGAGACCCCGGCCGCTCAGTGCTGGCCACGGCTGCCAAGAAGTGGCAGCCGTGGCCGGTCTAGGTGAAGTCCTTGACCTGTTCGGCGTCGATCATGGCGCCGGTCCATACGCGGACGTCGTTGATCTTGCCGGGGAGGTAGTTGCCCCAGGCGTCGTTGACGAGGCCCTTGCCGACCGCGAAGGTCGTGCTGCCCGACTCGGTGGCGTAGAAGTCGTCACGGTCGGAGACGTAGTTGCCGTCGACGTACAGCTTCAGACGGTTGTCCTGGGCGTTGTGGACGACGGTGACCTGCACGGAAGTGTCGAGCTCGGCTCTGGCCGGGCTCACCGACCAGGTGCCGGTGCCATCGGCGTTGAGGCGGCCGAAGTACCAGTTGCCGAGGACGGAGGTCACCAGCTCACCGGTGTCGGGGTGGTGGGTGGTTTCGGTGGCGGTCTTCTTGAACCACAGGCCCCATGCCGCCCCGCCGCTGTTGCGCTGGCCCAAGACCTGCGCGATGTACCCGTTGGGCTTGGCGATGAGCTTTTCGGAGTCGAGTTCGACTCCGGCGGTCGCGGTGAACGACCCCATTTCGTCGACGATCGGTCCTGCTGCCCATCCGTCGCCCGTGGTCCCGTTGAGGAGCAGCTTGCCGCCTGCGATGGTCGCACCCGAGGACAGGGTGAGGTCGCGGTCGTAGCCGGAGGTGTCCGTCAGGGTGCTTCCGGCGACGGTGTCGGGGTTCCAGCGGGCCGAGAGCTCGACCATGTTCCGGCCGGTGGTCTTGTCGTGCATCTGCACGTCCGCCCGCAGCGATTCCGCGCTCAGGTCGGACTGCCAGACGGTCATCTCGTCGATGAGGCCGGGGAAGTCGTTGACCCAGTCACCGCGGTACTGGTTGCGACCGATGGTCAGGGGACCTGTCGCGGCCACGGGCTTGAAGTCCGAGGGCAGGTCGATGCCTTCCTGGAAGTCGCCGTTGACGTAGAGCCGCAGTCGCCTGGCGGCCTTGTCGTACACGACGGCGACGTGCGTCCACACCTTGGGAACGGTCTTCGCCTTGGCGTTGACGACGTACTTGATGCCGTTGGAGTTGGTGTCGTCCGTGGTGGGCAGCGCGGCCGACCAGGTTCCGTTCGCGCGGTGGGTGATGTTGACCGCGCTCATGTATTTGCCAGCGACACCCGCCATGGAGAACGTCTTGTCCACACGGTCAGGGCGCACCCAGCCCGCGATGGTGAAGGATTCCTGGGTGTTGATCACGGGCCCGGAGGTCGCCGCGTAGTCATCGACACCGTCGAGCCGCAGAGCCGTGTCCTCGTCATTGCTGCTGAGGAGCCAGCCGCGGCGACCGTCCGAGGGACGGGTGGCACCGTTGCGCAGATCGGCCGGATCGGGCGAGACGTCCCTGGTCGCGGTGTCCTTGGCATCGTCACCGGACATGTCGTAGAAGTTCCAGTGCGCCACCGGATCAGGATCCTCGTTCACGGCGAACCGGAACGTCGCCAGCTCTCCCAGGCGCCCGCCGTTCACGTTGTCCACGCCCTTGACGTAGACCGTGTTCAGCCCTGCGTGGTGCGGGGCGATCTCGACGGACGAGCTGGCCGCCACCGAAGCATCGGCCCAGTCGCTGTCCCCGTCGATCTTGTACTTGTACTTGACGACCTTGGAGTCCTCGCCCACGGCCGGACGGAAGATGAACTTACCCGGCAGTCCCGGCTTGCCGCTCGCCGTGCAGCTGGTCGAGGTGCACTCGTCGTAGAGGCCGCCGGTTGAAATCCTCGGGGGCTTCGGCGCGGACGAGTCCAGCTTGAAGTAGCAGGTCACATAGGGACTTCCCGCGGTCGCCACGTCGGCGGCGAAGGACCTGGTCCAGGTGAGCATGCGGTACGTCTTGCCGTCCTGCAGGGTCGGCATCAGTTCCGGTTCGGCACGGACCGAGGCATTGGCCCCGTAGTAGCTGTTGCTGGGGCTGTCGATGAACGGGCCGCTGTTGACCTTGACCCAGTTCGCCCCGTCCTGCTTCTCGATGAGGAAGGCCACGCGCAGCCGCGCCTCCGCCTCACCACCCGGCTGGACCTCGGTCGTGGCGCGCAGCTCGGGCGTGGAGTCCGCGATGGTCGTCGCCTCACCGAGGCTCGTCTCGCACGGCGTTCCGTCGACGGTCTGGGCCGTCGGAGTGGCCGGGTTGCTGATGTAGTCCACGGTGAGCGCGGCGTCGTTGCGGAAACGCTTCCAGGCGCTGGTGTCGCTCTCGTTCTCCGCCCGCAGTTCCAGAGTCAGCGGAGAGTTGCCGGTCGCCCAGGCGGCGACCGTGGACGTCAGGTTCTCGTCCTTTTCATCCGGATTGTCATTGAACTCGATCGGCGCAGCCGGAGAGTTCGGATCGCACGACGATCCCCGTCCCGCAGAGACCAGACGGTCGCCCATCAGGTCCGCGTAGGCCGGCTTGGTTCCCCAGGTCGTCGACTTGGTGAAGCTGCCCGCCGTACGCACGAGCCACACGTTGCGCGGGTCGCACTGGAAGGACCACGGCTCCGTGACGGTGAAGGTCGCGTCCAGGACCCTCTTGCCGCGCAGGTTGTCCGGCGTGAACTGGAAGTAGAGCCGCTGTACGTAGCCCGGACCGCAGTAGTAGCCGGCCCACGAACCGCACTCGCCCACGCCCTTGCCGAGGTTGTCCTCGCCGTTCTCCCAGGCGTAGTCCTCGTACCCGTCGTTGCGCAGCAGAAGACGCTGAACGCTGTAGTCCGCGTTAACGGACGGGTCGATGTACAGGGGGAAAGCCGCAGGATCCTTCTGCGCCATGAGCTTGGCGTCCGGGACGACGGTGAGGCTCGTGGCGTCCACGGCCAGGGGCATGGTCGCCGACTGATCGCCGAGGCCGGGACCGTCGAACGGCGACTCCTCGCCCTTGACCGACCCGGCCACGGGGCCGGTACCTTCCGCGGTCACCGCGGCGCGGCTGTTCAGCAGGACGGAGCCCGGCTTCGCCCCGGCAGGCGCTGCTTCCGGGCCGGCCGAGTCCCACATCCGGGCCGGCGGCGCCTCGAAGACCGTCTGGCCGTCGCTGTTGCGAGCCGTCAGTCCGTTCTCCTTGGACCCGGCGACGTCCAGGCCCTTGGCCTTGAGCGCGAACTTGACCTTCTTCAGCGCCGGGCTCGCCGCGGCCTGGGGGGTCTTGACGACGAGGACCTCGCGGAAACCCTCCACCGTGGCCGTCATACGAAGATCAACGCCCGGCAGTACCTCCGCGTAGGTGGCACTGGCCCCCTCGAGCTTCGGCTTGGGCAGGGCCTTGCCCCAGCCCAAGCCGAAGGTACGGCCGCCCCGCTCGATCTTCACGAGGTCTGATTTGGCACCGCCGCCCGAGAAACTCAGACCGACGACGGCGGCCTTCGGCCCCACCGTTCCGTCCGGCCGAACCACCAACGTGGCATCAGGCTTTACCCAGGCACCATCCGCACTCTTCGCCCGGACGGGCACGACCGACTGGACGAGGCGGAACGACTTCCCATCAGGGTTCGCAAATGTGGTCGTGAACTCCGAACGCTCGCCCACGACTTCCACACGCTGGCCGCTCTTGGCAGCCTCTTTCGATGCCCGCTGCGCCTCAGGAAGCGGCGCTTCCGCTGCAGCCGGCGGCGTACCAGCCCCATAAGCGGGCGACGCTCCGACGAGCAAGGCCACACCTATCGCGGTACTCAGAGCACGGCGAAGCCGTCTCCGTTCTCTTACTGACATTTACCCGCCCCAGAAGAAGGATGAGGGCCTCCCCAGGCCCTCCAAGGCGACGAGACTCTGCACGTCACACAGCAGAGGCTAAACATTTCATTAGAATCCATCAACACCGAATCGATGGACCGTTGATCACCTTAAGGTCGAATTTGCACCCACAACTGACGCTACGTCACCGCGTGCAGAATTATGCCCAATGTGGACACACCGGTGAATCTCTTCTCGGATTTTTAGGCGAAACTTTCGGTCGACCGACCGGGTTCACAACCCCGCCGACACTCCGCCTGACAAAGAGGCGGCACCGACCTGACCTCACATCAAGTCGCGCCATGAACATGACATGAACCAATGGTTTCACAGTTCACTCCTAAATTTCCAAAATCAGAAAGTTCCGAGGCGTCATTGAACGCAACCTCTTGACGCGCGAATCCGGCCGACCGACTTTCTTTCTCCCGGGGCCACTGAACTGCATATTTCCAATACAGGAATGCTCCGATCGACCAAAAATCCGTGGCGGCGCGTACGGCGGCGGCCGCCTCGGTGGACCTCGACGGGCGATCCTCCCGAGGCGGTGACCAGCCCCGCCGCCTACCGTGGAAGCAAGAGCCCTACCCCTTCGGGGAGGCGATCGACATGACCGGAGAGACCTACGACGCCGTGATCGTGGGAGCCCGCTGTGCGGGCGCGAGTACGGCGATGCTGCTGGCCCGCCAGGGCCACCGGGTGCTGGTGGTGGACCGGGCGGCCTTCCCCAGCGACACGCTCTCCACCCACCTCATCCACCCGCCCGGGCTCGCGGCCCTGCGGCGCTGGGGCCTGCTGGACCGGGTCGTCGCCACCGGCTGCCCGGAGATCACCACGTACACCTTCGACCTGGGACCCCTCGTCATCTCCGGGTCGCCGGCGGGACTGGGCTTCCAGGGCTCGTACGCGCCCCGGCGGACCGTCCTCGACAAGATCCTCGTCGACGCGGCCGTGGAGGCCGGCGCCGAGGTGCGCGAGAAGTTCACCGTGGAGGGCCTGGTCACGGAGGGGGACGCGGTGACCGGCATCCGCGGCCACGGCCCGGACGGGGCCGCGACCACCGAGTACGGCCGGGTCGTCATCGGGGCCGACGGCGCGCACTCGATGGTCGCCCGCGCCGTGGACGCCCCCCGCTACGCGGAGAAGCCGAAGCTCCAGGTCAGCTACTACACGTACTGGGCGAACCTGCCGATGCACGGCGGGTTCGAGGCGTACATGCGGGGCGACCGCGCCTTCGCGGCCTGGCCCACCAACGAAGACGTGACGCTGGTGGTCTGCGGACTGCCGATGCGGGACTTCGAGGCGAACCGCGCCGACATCGAGGGCGGATACCACGAGACCCTGAACCGCGTGCCGGCCTTCGCCGACCGGATCGCCTCCGCCACCAGTACCGGACGGCTGGTCGGCACCGCCGTCGAGAACCACTTCCGGGTCCCCTACGGACCGGGGTGGGCGCTGGTCGGCGACGCCGGGTACCTGAAGGACTTCATCACGGCCCAGGGAATCCAGGACGCCTTCCAGGACGCCGAGTTGTGCGCGGGGGCCCTGGACGACGCCTTCGCGGGCCGCGGGGCCTTCGACGACGCCATGCTCGGCTACCAGCAGGCGAGGGACGAACGGGTCATGCAGATGTACGAGTTCACCGCCGAATTCGCGGCCCTCGAACCTCCGCCGCCCGAGATGCAGCGGGTCCTGGGCAAGGTCGCCGAGAGCCAGGACACCATGGACGGCTTCGTCCGCGTGAACGCGGGCGTCACCAAGCCCGGCGAGTTCTTCTCCGACCCCCGCCTCGTGGGAGCGGCGCAGCCGGCGAGTTGATACCCCCGCCCCGGCCGCTCAGGGCGCGTACGTCTCCCCGCCCGGGGTGAGGGTGGCGCTCCCGGCGGTGCTGTCGGCGAGCCAGGCCTCGAAGGCCGGCAGGTCGGACTCGGGGAGGGCGATCTCGATTTCCACGGCGGCCCCGTAGCGCACGTCGATCACCGTCCTGCCGGTGGAGCGCAGGTCGTTCTCGGTCTTGCCGGCCCGCTGGTGGTCGACGGTGACGGTGACCAGCCGGTAGCGGTGGCGGGTGACGGTGCCGAGCACGTCGAGCGCCTCCCCGACGACCCCGCCGTAGGCACGGATGAGGCCGCCGGCGCCGAGCTTCACGCCGCCGTAGTAGCGGGTGACGACGGCGACCGCGTAGCGGATGTCCCGGCGCGTGAGCATTTGCAGCATCGGCACCCCGGCGGTGCCGCCGGGCTCGCCGTCGTCGCTGGCCTTCTGCACGGAGGCGTCGGCGCCGATGACGTAGGCGAAGCAGTTGTGCGAGGCGGTGGGGTGCTCCTTGCGGATCCGGGCGACGAACTCCTGCGCCTCCCGCTCGGTCGCCGCGGGCGCGAGCGCGCACAGGAACCGCGAGCGGTTGATCTCGGACTCGTGCACACCCTCGCGGGCCACCGTCACGTACTGGTCTGCCTTCACCCGTCCACCCTAAGCCGTGGTCGAGCCCGGGCCGGCCGACCAGCAGGCGGCCTACCTGCGGCAACGGACCCCGCTGCACCTGATCGAGACCAGCCCGGGACCGCTGGGGAACCCACGGACTCGACGACGAGGACCCGACGTGACGGAGCCCTGCCGTGCTTACGGGGAATCCGGCATGCGCCTTTTCCGTTGACCGGGCTGACAGCAATCAGCGGTCAGGACCAGCAGGACCGACAGAACCAGCAGAACCAGCAGAACCAGCACCAGGAGGCGGCACACGTGTACGGCGATCCGGCAACCATCCGCAAGATCCTCACCGAGCTCGGCGACACCTGGGCCGTGGTGGGCCTGTCCAACAACCGGGACCGGGCCGCGTACCGCGTGGCAGAGGTTCTCCAGCGGTACGGCAAGCGCGTGATCCCCGTGCACCCCAAGGCCGAGACGGTCCACGGCGAGCAGGGCTATCCCTCGCTGGAGGCGATCCCCTTCAAGGTGGACGTGGTCGACGTCTTCGTGAACAGCGCGCTGGCGGGCACCGTCGCCGACGAGGCTGTCGCGAAGGGGGCGGAGGCCGTCTGGTTCCAGCTGAACGTGGTCGACGAGGCCGCCGCCGCCCGCACCCGCGCGGCCGGAGTAGACATGATCATGGACCGCTGCCCGGCGATCGAGATCCCCGCCCTCTGAGGCCCCGGGGGTCCTCCCGGCCTTCAACCCTTTCAACGCGGCTCAAGTACCCAAACCGCCCAAACGGTACGAATACTTGAGACCGCGCCTCCCCGTCGGGGTCTGCCGCGCACCTCGGACCGACCCCGACCAGGGAGTGCCACCGTGACCAGCCATGCCCACAGCCATGCCCACAGCCATGCCCGCATCGCCGTGCTCGACCTCGACGGCACCCTGGTGGAGGGCTCGGTGGCCGCCCCCTTCGTCGAGTCCCTCATCGCCGGCGGCGTCTGCGACCCGGCGGCCGGGCGAGCAGCGCTCGACATGATGGCCGGCTACCAGCGGGGCACGGCGGCCCACGCCCCTTCCGTGGCCGCCGCCTATGGCCACCTCGCACGCGCCCTCGAAGGCGCGGACCGGACCGACGTGGAGCGGGCCGCCGACGCCGCCTGGCCGGAGGCCCGGAAGAAGATCCTCCCCTTCGCCGACGAGCTCGTACGGCTCCTGCACGCGGCCGGGCTTCGGACGGTACTGATATCCGGGAGCCCGTACGAGATCGTCCGGCGTGCGGCGGCCGAGCTGGGCATCGGCGAGGCGCACGGCATGCGGGCCGAGTTCCGGCGCGGCCGCTGCACCGGAGCCCTCACCGCCACGCCGGCCCTGCCGGGCGGCAAGCGCGCGGCGCTGCGTACCGCGACCAAGGGCAGCCCGGTGGACCGCCGGAGCTCCTTCGCCATCGGGAACTCCCCCTCCGACGCCGAGGTGTTCGAGCAGGTCGGCCTCGCCATCGCCTTCGAACCGGACCCGATCCTGCGGGGCTGGGCGATGGACCGGGACTGGATCACGGCCGACCGGCGCAACGTACTGGCCGTCTGCCAGGACCTGATCGCGACGCACCCGGTGCTGGGCGCGACCCCGGAGACGACCCGCGGGACGACCCGCGGCGCAGACCTGGAGGCCACCGGCCCGCGCTGACCGCGCACGGGCCCCGCCCCGCCCAGCCCCCACCCACCCCGGTCGGGCACCGTCAGGCGTGGGCGGTCACCGGCGGGATGGAGACCGCCATCGTCATCTCCATCGGACCGGGCCCCTCGTTGCGGTAGGCGTGCGGGGCGTCCGCCTCGAAAGAGACGGCCCCGCCGGCCGGTACGGCGTACGACTGGTCCCCGACCACCAGCGTCAGCTCCCCCACCGTGACGTGCAGCATCTCGAAGGTGCCCGGCGGATGCGGGTCCGAGGCGGTCCCCTCGCCGGGCTCCAGCCGGTAGGTCCACATCTCCACCGGCCCGCGCCGGTCGTCGCCGAGCAGCATGCTCGCGCCGCTGCCGCCCTCGGTGGACCACATCCGCACCCCCTGCCCCGGCAGTACCACCTGCACCCGCGGACCGCGGTCGTGGTCGAGCAGGGTGGTGATGCTGACGCCGAGGGCGTCGGCCAGTTTGACCGTCGTGCCGACGCTCGGGTTCGTACGGGCCTGCTCGATCTGGATGATCATGCCGCGGCTCACCCCCGCCCGGGCGGCGAGGGCCTCCAGGGTGAACCCGCGCTCCCGGCGCCAGCGCTTGAGGTTGCGGCCGAGCGCCTGGGTGAGCTGTTCGAGATCAGACACCGTTCCGTCCACTCCGTACAATATTTTGAATGACAGGGTTCACTATGCTGAACTATCGTGCGCTGTACTCCACCATGTACTCCACCGTTCAACACACTGTACTGCGAGGCCTGCCATGACCGCCCTGTTCGCCCTGGCCACCGCCGTCCTCTGGGGCCTCGCCGACTTCGGCGGCGGGCTGCTGACCCGCCGGATACCGGCCCTCACCGTGGTCGTGGCCTCCCAGATCCTCGCCGTCCTCGTACTGGGCGCGGTGGTCCTGGGCACCGGAGCCTGGCGGGAGGCCGGACCGCAGCTCTGGTTCGCGGTGGGAGCGGGGCTGGTGGGGCCGGTCGCGATGCTCAGCTTCTACAAGGCGCTCGCCCTCGGTCCGATGGGCGTGGTCTCCCCGCTCGGCTCCCTCGGCGTGGTGGTGCCGATGGCCGCGGGGCTGCTCCTGGGCGAGCGGCCCGGCGCCGCCCAGCTCGCGGGGATCGCGGTGGCCGTCGTGGGCATCGTCCTCGCCGGCGGCCCCGAGCTGCGCGGCGCTCCGGTGCAGCGGCAGGCCGTCGTCCTCACCCTCGTCGCGGCCTTCGGCTTCGGCGCGGTGATGGCTCTGATCGCCCACGCCTCCTCCACCGTGCCCGGCCTGTTCCTCGCGCTGTTCGTGCAGCGCGTCACCAACATCGCCGTCGGCGGCACGGCCCTGTGGGTGCGGACCGGGCGCGGCGCCCCGGCCCTCCCCGCGGGTACGGGCGGCCTGCGGATCCTGTGGGGGCTGCTGCCGGCGCTCGCCTTCGTCGGGCTCGCGGACGTCGCGGCGAACGGCACCTACTCCATCGCCGCCCAGCACGGCCCGGTCACCACCGCCGCCGTGCTCTCCTCCCTCTACCCGGTGATCACCGCCCTGGCCGCCTTCGCCGTCCTCAAGGAACGCCTGCGCACCGTCCAGGCGGCGGGCGCGGGCCTGGCCCTGGCGGGCACGGTCCTCCTCGCGGCGGGCTAGACCGTGGGCGCCGCGTTCACTCCGGCTCCGACACGTCCGCCAGTGCGCCCAGTGCGCGCAGCTGCTCCGGGGTGACCCCGTCGGGGATCGGGACCGGCGCCGGGGTGCGCAGCGGCGGCTGCCAGCCCGTCTCGGGGTCCCAGCGGCGGACGATCCGCGCCGGTGCCCCGGCCACCACGGCGTGGTCCGGCACGTCGCCCCGTACGACGGCTCCCGCCGCCACCACGACGTTGCGGCCCAGCCGCGCCCCGGGCAGGATCACCGCGCCGGTCCCCAGCCAGCAGCCCGGTCCGATCTCCACGGGGGCGCTGCGCGGCCACTGCTTGCCGATGGGCTCGTGCGGGTCGTCGTAGCTGTGGTTGGTGGAGGTGATGTACACCCCGGGACCGCAGAAGGTGTCGTTGCCGATGGTGATGCGGGTGTCGGCTATGACGTGGCTGTCCCGGCCGATGACCACGCCGTTGCCGAGGACCAGGACCGGTTCGGCGCCGAGGTCGAGGTCCGGCATCATCCCTGCGGTGAGCGTGACCTGTTCGCCGATGATGCAGTGGTCGCCGAGGCGGATCCAGGGCGCGCCGAAGACCGTCCCCTGCGGGAAGGCGAGCCGGGTGCCGTGCCCGATCGCGCCGAAGCGCAGCCCTCCGGGAGCCTGCGCGGTGACCGCGCCGGCCCGCTGCATCCAGCGCCAGCCCGCGTGGACAGCGCGCCCCGCGAGCCGGCGGCGCAGCGCCGTCAGGGAAGAAAGCACCGCCTGAGAAGAGAACGTGTTCTGGTTCTTCGCCACCGGGTCACCGTAGCGCGCCCCGGGCCCGGGCCGCGCCGTGATCTTCACCCCATCCCCGGTGGCTCGGACGGCGTGGCCTACGGTGCCGGTAGCGCGACACGACGTACCGGAAGAGGAAGAGAACACATGACGCAGCAGGCGGCCCAGGCACTCGTGATGGGTGTCGGCGGGAAGAACCCCGTGATCGACCCGACGGCGTTCACCGCTCCCACCTCGGTCGTGGTCGGGGACGTGACCCTCGGCGCGGGGTCGAGCATCTGGTACTCGGCGGTGCTCCGCGCGGACTGCGGTCCGATCACGCTCGGCGCCGACAGCAACGTGCAGGACAACTGCACCGTGCACGTGGACCCCGGGTTCCCGGTCTCCATCGGCGAGCGCGTGTCCATCGGGCACAACGCCGTCGTGCACGGCTGCACGATCGAGGACGACTGCCTGATCGGGATGGGCGCGACGGTCCTCAACGGCGCGGTGATCGGCGCCGGCTCGCTGGTGGCCGCTCAGGCACTGGTCCCGCAGGGCATGGTCGTCCCGCCCGGTTCGCTGGTCGCGGGCGTCCCGGCGAAGGTGCGGCGCGAGCTGACCGCGGAGGAGCGCGAGGGCCTCAAGGTCAACGCCCTCATGTACAACGAGCTGGCCGAGCAGCACCGCGCCTCGGCGACCCCGGGCGCCTGACGGGCCCGGCGCCGAAGCCCCCCGCCCGCCCTCGGGCCGGGCGGGGTCAGGGGGCCGGGCTCCTCAGTCGGTGAGTACGGTCGGAGCGCCAGAAGCCTGCGCCGGGACCGCGTCGGACGCCTCCGCAGCCGCGCCGGTACCGGCCTCGGCCTCGGCCCGCGCCGCCGCGGCGGCCTTCTTCATCCGTCCGCGCACCACCACGGTCATGGCGATCCCGCAGACGAGGGCCAGGGCGAGGGCCACCCACGAGAACCCCTTCAGCCACGGCTCCGCGACGATCCCGATCGAGTAGATGACGGCCGTCGTGCCGCCCGCCCACAGGATCCCCCCGAGGACGTTCGCGACGAGGAACCGCCAGTAGGGCATGTGCAGGACGCCCGCCAGGGGCCCCGCGAAGATCCGCAGCAGGGCCACGAACCGCCCGAAGAAGACGGCCCACATGCCCCACTTGTCGAAGGAGCGCTCCGCCATGGCCACCTGGTCCGGCCCGAAGTGCTTGGGGAAGCGCCGTCCCAGCCGCTCCAGCATCGGCTTCCCGCCCCTGCGCCCGATCGCGTAACCGATCGAGTCGCCCACGATCGCCCCGGTGGTCGCGCAGATGCCCAGCACCACGGGGTCGATGTGCCCCTGCTGTGAGGCCAGCAGCGCCGAGCTGACCAGGACGATCTCCCCCGGCAGCGGGATGCCGAGGCTTTCCAGTCCGATGACGAGCCCCACCAGGAGGTAGATGCTGACCGCCGGAATCGTCTCCAGCCATTCCTGGATGTGCACCGGTACGTCCTCCCGTGTCGTTCCGCCCGGCCCGCCCCCTGTGGCGGACCGAACGGGCAGCCTATCCGGTCGCCACCACAGCCTTTGCCCGCAGCGGCAGTTCGCGCGAGGAACGCCCCGCGAACACTTCGCGGCGCCCCGTCCCCACCACCCACGCGTCCCGCTCCGGGTCCCAGGAGGACAGGGTGCGCGCGTCGACGTCCAGGACGATCCGCCGGGCCTCGCCCGGTTCGAGGGTCAGGCGCCGGTACCCGGCCAGCGCCCGGACCGGCTGGTCCAGTTTCAGGTCCGGGGACGGCCCCACGTAGACCTGCGCCACCTCGGTGCCCGTGCGGCGTCCGGTGTTGCGGACGGTGAACTCCACGCGCAGCCCGCCCTGCTTGCCGTGCGCGCCGCCGCGCCGGACCGCCAGCTTCTCGTACGCCCACGTCGTGTACGAGAGCCCGTGCCCGAAGGGGAACAGCGGAGCCACCCGCTGCCGGTCGTACCAGCGGTGGCCCACGTGCACCCCCTCGGTGTACTCCTGCCGCCCGCCCACCCCCGGGTAGCGCATCAGGTCCCCGCCGACCGGGGTCGCCCGCTCGTCGGCCGGGAAGGTCTGGGTGAGGCGGCCGCCCGGGTCCGCGTCGCCGAAGAGCACGTCGGCGGTGGCGGCCGCGCCCTCCTGGCCCGGGTAGTACATCTGGAGGACCGCTCCGGTACGCGGGAGCCACGGCATGGTCGTACCGGAGGAGGTGTTGAGCACCACCGTGGTGCGCGGGTTGACGGCGGCGACGGCCTCGATCAGCGCCGCCTGGGCGCCGGGGAGGCCCAGGGAGGTGCGGTCGCTGCCCTCGGTGGCGTCCTCGTAGGCGAACAGCACCACGCTGCGGGCCGCCTTGGCCGCCTTGACGGCCTCGGCGAGGTCGGCGGCCCGGGTCGCCGTCGTGGTGTGCCGCAGCCGCAGCCGCTGCCCCTTGGGCCCGCCCTCGGCGAAGACGGCGAGGCGGTGTTCGCCCGCCTTGAGCGCGAGGGTGCGGCGGCGCACGGTGCGGCCGTCGGGGGCGGCGCCGAGCAGTCCGCCGGCGAACTGCTCGGCCACGCCCTGCCGTACGGGGAAGAGTTCCTCCCCGTCGAGCCGGACGGAGGGCCGTTTCCCGGTGTAGTGGACGAGCAGGGTCCACTCGTCGTCGGCGGCCAGCCGGAAGGTCCCCTCGAAGCCCCAGGTGCGCCCGGGAGCCACCGCCCGGTCGTCGAGGCCCGCCTCGGGCGTCAGGAGCTTCGGCGGCAGCGGGCGCCCGTAGAGGTCCTCGCCGAGGGCGTAGCCCACCGTGGAGCCGCTGCCGGCCCGCCTCCGGATCTCGTCGAGGGGGGCGGCGGCCGCGTCCGGCACCACGTGGGCGCTGCCTCCGCCGCCGACGAAGGGGGTCCGCCCGGTGGGGCCGATCACGGCGATGGAGCGGGCGGCGGGGCCCGTCAGCGGCAGGGTGGACCGCTCGTTGCGCAGCAGGACCGCTCCGGCGGTGGCGATCCGCCGTGCGGTCGCGGCCCCGGCGGCGGCGTCCCGGGCGGGCCGGGCGGCGGGGTGCGCGGCGAGCAGTCCGAAGCGGTCCAGGGTGGTCAGGATCCGGCGGACGGCGAGGTCCACGGCACCCTCGTGGACGGAGCCGCCGCGCACCGCCTCCCGTAGCGGGGCGCCGTAATGGGTGCCCGCGGGCATCTCCATGTCGAGGCCGGCGCCGATCGAGGCGACGGTGCTGTGGGTGGCGTTCCAGTCCGACATCACCCAGCCGTCGAACCCCCAGCGGCCGCGGAGCAGTTCGTCGAGGAGGGGCTTGCTCTCGCAGGCGTAGACCCCGTTGACCTTGTTGTAGGCGCCCATCACGGCGCCGGCCCCGGCGGCCACGGCGGCTTCGAAGCCCCGTAGCTCCGTCTCGTGGAGGGTCTGTTCGGCGGCGATCACGTCGACGGTGTCGCGGCCCTTCTCCTGGTTGTTGAGCGCGAAGTGCTTGACGGTGGCGATGAGGCCCTCGTCCTGGATGCCCCGGACGACCTCGGCGACCAGGTCGGCCGTCAGCTTCGGATCCTCCGAGAACGTCTCGAAGTTCCGCCCGGCGTACGGGGTGCGGATCAGGTTGGCCATCGGCGAGAGGAGCACGTCGATGCCGAGCGCGCGGCCCTCGCGGCCGATGACCCGGCCGTACGCGCGGGCGAGCGCCGGGTCGAAGGCGGAGGCGAGCAGGACCGGGGCGGGCAGCGCGGTGGCGGGCTTCGCGACGCGGACCCCCGCCGGACCGTCGGCGAGGCGGAGCGCCGGGATGCCCAGGCGCGGGATGCCCGGCACGTAGCCGGCCTGGCCGAGCGGGGCCGGGTCCGGGCCGCCGTGCAGCAGGACGGTCTTCTCCTCCAGGGTGAGCCGCTCCAGCAGGGCGTCGATCCGGGCGGTGCGGCCGGCCGCCGGCGCGGCGGCCGGGGCAGCCCCGGAGGCGGAGGCCTTACGGGGCTGCGCGCCGGGCGGCGGCGCCGGCACGCAGCCGGCCGCGCCGAGGGCGGCACCGAGGGCGCCCATCGCCCCGAGGAAGCGCATCGCACGGCGTCTGGACACGGCCTCGCTCATGGGCGCTCCCTGCGGCGTGGGCATCGGCGTCAGGTGGCGGGAGCGGCCCGCGCCGGACCGCTCCCGCCGCCCACTGTGCGCCGACGGCCGCACGGGCCCGCATCAGGCGCGCCACCGCGGCGCCGATGTTCAGCCCTGCGGCGGCGGCTGCCCGAGGTCGGCCCCGCGGCGGCTCCCCGAGCTCGGCCCCGCGGCGGCTCCCCGAGCTCGGCCCCGCGGCGGCTGCCCGCCGTCGGCCTCGCGCCGGGGCTCGCCCTGGAGCCCGACCCGCACCTCGGTGCGGTGGCCGCGCTCGGCGCAGTCCCGTACGACGGCTGACAGGCCCCGGCGGGGTCAGGCGTTGGGGCGCAGCGTCCACACGACGGTCATCTCGCCGGTCACGGCCTCGTCCTCGCGCTGGATGGCGATGGTGACGGGGAACTCGGGGCGGCCGCCCGCGTCGAGTTCGGCGACGACCTCGGCGGCCGGGCGGCCGAGGGTGGCGGTGGCCGTCACGACGCCCTTGGCGAGCTTCTTGTAGCCGATCTCCGCGCTCACCGCGAGGGGTACGGCGCACGAGAGCTGGTCGCCGAAGGCGGCCAGGACGATCGCACCGCTCGCGGACTCGGCGAGGGTGAACATCGCGCCGGCGTGCGGGCCGCCCAGGTGGTTGTGGAACTCGGCCTGGTCCGGGAGCCGGACGACGGCGCGCTCGGGGGTGGTCTCCAGGAACTGGAGCTTCAGGGTCTTGGCCATCGGCACGGTCGCGGCGAGCAGTTCGCCCACGTTCATCTGTTCAGCGCTCATGGAACGCGATGTTACCCGCGAGTAGTAGGCGTTGGCCATACCCGCACGGGGGCGGCCGTGGCTCCCCGCCCCCACTCCCACTATCGTTACCGGCCATGTGGCCAGGACAGCAGCAGCCGCCCGGGGGAGAACCCAACCCCCAGGACGCGCATCAGAACCCGTACCAGCAGCAGCCGGGAACGCCGAACCCGTACCAGCAGCAACCGCCGACGGTGGCGTACGGGGAGCAGCAGCCCGGCTACGGGTACCCGCAGCAGCCCCCCGCTCCCCAGGCCTGGGGCCAGCAGCCCCCGACCGTTCCCGTACCCCAGTGGGGCGGCACCCCGCCGCCCCCGCCGCCGCGCGGAGGCAGCCCCTTCGCGACCAGGACCGTGGCCATCGTCGCGGCCTCGGCCGTCATCGTGGCGGCCGCCGCCACCGGGGCGTTCGTCCTGACGCGGGACGACAAGGGCTCCAACCAGGCGGACGACAAGCCGAGCGCCTCCCCGTCCGCCCCTGCCTCCTCCGCCCCGGCCGCCCCGGCGAGCCCGAGCGCGAACCCGCGCGGCGGCGCCGAGGCCAAGCCGGTGATCCCCGGCTGGAAGGTCGTCCTCAACCCGAAGTACGGCACCGCCTTCGACGTCCCGCCGGACTGGGACGTCCAGTCCTCGGGTCTTTCCATCGGCTTCGGCGACGAGTCCAAGGACGACGGCTCGGCCCTCGTCATGATGGGGGCGCCCGCCATCCTCAAGGAGGAATGGTGCCTGGTCGACGCCGACAAGGACGGCAAGGAGGACTCGACCTCACTGGCGGCCACCGGCACCAAGGGCGGCATGGGCGCGAAGAGCACCGCCGAGGCCGCGTACAACGAGGCCGGCAACTGGGCCTTCTCCGCGTACGCGCAGAAGGCGCCGAAGGGCACCACCAAGGTCACCCAGGCGAAGGAGTACACGACCTCCTCCGGGCTCAAGGGACACATGGCGACCGCGACCGTCAGCGGCCTGCCCAAGGAGAACAAGTGCTCCTCGGACGGCAAGTCCGTCGCCTTCAGCTTCACGACCGCCAACGGTGACCTCTCCACCTGGATCCTCTACGGCGCCGCGGGCGTCCCGGGCGAAGTGAGCAAGGAGACCTACGAGAAGATCCTGAGCAGCCTCCGCCTCAACGCGGTCTGATCTCCTCCGCTCTCCCCACCGGGCCGGAAATCCGTTTGGATTCCCGGCCCGGTACGGGGATAGTCCGGAGGTGAGCTCTCCTACCTCCCCCTCCCCCGGTCCCGCCCGCCCCGCGTCCTCCCGCCGCACGCCGGAGTGGGCCGGCCGCAACTACACCCTCCTGACGGGTGCCGCGGTCATCACGAACCTCGGGAGCCACGGAGCGCTCATCGCGACCACCTGGGCGGTCCTGCAGTCGGGCGGCTCCCCCGGTGACGTCGGCCTCGTGGCCGCCGCCCGTACGCTGCCGCTCGTCCTCTTCCTCCTCATCGGCGGAGCCGTCGCCGACCGGATCCCCCGCCACCACGTCATGGTCGCGGCGAACGCCCTCAACTGCCTCTCGCAGGCCGTCTTCGCCCTCCTCGTCCTGACCGGCGATCCCGAGCTGTGGCAGATGATGCTGCTCACGGCGCTGTGCGGCGCCGGTACGGCCTTCTTCAACCCGGCCGCCGAGGGCATGCTCATGGCCACCGTCTCCGGTCCGCAGGCCAACCGCGCCTTCGCCTTCTTCCGGATGGCGATGAACGGCGCCAGTGTCGGCGGAGCGGCCCTCGGCGGAGCCATGGTCGCCCTGCTGGGCCCCGGCTGGGTGCTCGCCGTGGACGCCGCCGCCTTCGCCGTCGCCGGAGCCCTACGGGCCTTCCTCAACGTCGGCGACGTCCCCGAACGCGCTCCCGGCGGCGGCCTGCTGACCGATCTGCGCGAGGGCTGGGGGGAGTTCCGGAGCCGCCCCTGGCTGTGGAGCATCGTGCTCCAGTTCTCCGTCGTCGTGGCCGTCGTCGGCGCCGCCGAAGCGGTCTACGGGCCCCTGGTCGCGCTGGAGCAACTGGGCGGGGCGGCTCCGTGGGGCGTGGCCCTGGCCTTCTTCGGCCTCGGCACCATCGGCGGAGCCGTCCTGATGATGACCTGGAAGCCGCGCCGCCTGCTGCTGGTCGGGACCCTCTGCGTGTTCCCGCTGGCGCTCCCCGCGGCGGGGCTGGCGGTGCCGCTTCCCGTGTGGGGGCTGTGCGCGGTGATGTTCGTGAGCGGCGCGGCCATCGAGGTGTTCGGCGTGAGCTGGATGACGACGATGCACCAGGAGATCCCGGAGGAGATGTTCTCCCGGGTCTCCTCCTACGACTGGTTCGGCTCGCTCTCGATGCTCCCGCTGGCCATGGCGCTGGCCGGCCCGGTCGAATCCGCGATCGGCCGCACCTCGGCCCTCTGGGGCTGCGCGGGCCTGGTGATCGTGGTGACGGCAGCCGTCCTCCTGGTCCCGGACGTCCGCCACATGACCCGCAAACCGCCCGCCCCGACCGGCCCCGGCGCCGCCGCCCCCGACCTGGCCAAGCCGAGTCCGGCCGCCTCCACCTCAGCCGAATCCAGCCCCGCCGGCGTGTGAGTCGCGGGGTCCGGGGCGGAGCCCCGGGGAACGGGCGAGGGCGGGTAGGGGGACATGAGCCCCGCGCGACGACCGCCGGCGAGCCCCTCAGCCGAGGCTGAACGCCCCCTCCGGCGGCTCGGGCGAAGCCACCGCATCGGCGTCGGCCACCGGCAGAGCCCCCCGCATCAGCCGCGCCAGGGCCGCCCCCACCTCGACCCGCGCCGGAAACGCGTCACCCGCGCACACCCGCGAAAGCTCCGCCACCTGCAGCTCCCGCTCCGAAGCCAGCAGCACCGCGTTCCCGAACCGCCGCCCGCGCAGCACCCCCGGCTCCGCGATGAGCGCCAACTCCCCGAAGACCGCACCGAAGTTCGCGAGCTGCCCCCGCAGGAACGCGAACGGCGCCCCGTCGGCGAGGTTCGCCACGTACACCCCGCCCGGCTTCAGCACCCGCGCCACCTCGCGCGCGTACTCCACCGAGGCCAGCGAAGCGGGCACCCGGGATCCCCCGAAGACGTCCCCCACCACCACGTCCGCGCTCGCGTCCGGCGCCCCGGCCAGCCAGGCCCGCGCGTCGGCGACGTGCACCGTGATCCCGCTCCCGGCCGCCACCGGCAGGAACTCCCCGACCAGCGCGACGAGCCCGGCGTCGAACTCGACCACGTCCTGCCGCGACCCCGGCCGGCCAGCCGCCGCGTACCGGGGCAGGGTCAGCGCGCCGCCGCCCAGGTGCAGCAGGTCCAGCGCGGCCCCCGGCTCGCCCACGCAGTCCAGGACGTGCGCGAGGCGGCGTACGTACTCGAACTCCAGGTGCTCCGGGTCGTCGAGGTCCACGTACGACTGCGGCGCCCCGTCCACGGTGAGCAGCCAGGCCCGCTCCCGGTCGATGTCCGGCATCAGTTTGGCGGTGCCCTGGGCCACGTCCCGGATCACCGGGATCTGTTCGTCACTCACCGGACCATTGTCAGGCTCCCGGAGCCGCCCACACCTCGCGTGCCTGCTCCACGTGGGCCGCGGCCTGCTCCAGCCCCGCCCGCGCGGCGGGATCGCGGCGCGCGGGGTCCAGTACGTTGCGTCCGAAGACCTTACGGGCCTGCGAGGACGGGGTGATCAGCAGCACCTTCGCCCCGGACTCCCGCAGCCGTGCGGCCTGCGCCGCGGGCGAGGGGATCATTCCGGCGCCGGTGGTCATCGGCGCGAGGATCACCACGCGCGCATAACCGGCGGCCAGGTCGGCGTTGGTCGCGGAGCGGACCCCGCCGTCGATGAACGGCCGCCCCCCGACCGTCACGGGCGGCCACACCCCCGGTACGGCGCAGCTCGCCGAGACGGCGTCGACGAGCCCGGCCGCGCTCCCCCGCTCGAAGGCGGCGAGTTCGCCGGTCAGCGCGTCCACGGCCGTGATGACGAAGCGCCGCTCGGGCCATGCGTGCGACACCAGGCGGCCTTCCAGCACCTTGCGGCGAACCGGCTCCGGCTCGGTATCGGCGGCGAGCGCGAAGGCCCCGATCCGGCGCCGGTAGGACTTCGCGTCGCGGGACCGCACCATCGCGACGGCGTACCGCCCGATCAGGGAGGCTCCCAGCTTCGCGGGGAGCTCCCCTCCGGGGTCGCCGAGCTGGCGCTCGTACAGGTCCTGCGGGGTGAGCAGTCCGGAGGTGAGCTGCGCGCCGACGACCGAGCCGGCCGAGGTCCCGACGACGAGGTCGGCTCCGGTCAGGTCGACGCCCGCGCGGGCGAGCCCGTACAGCATCCCGGCCTCCCAGCCGACGCCGGTCAGCCCGCCACCGCCGAGCACCAGAGCCGTGCCCTTGCCTTCGCCGCCGCCGCCCATGCTGCTGCCTTCCACGAACTGCTCCCTCCCCGCATGCCAGTGGTGACGGCAGTCTGGCGCAAGCCGACCACCGCCACCACAGCGGGTACCGCCCCGCGGCTACCCGGCCGCTACCCGACCTCGGTGACCGTCCCGGCCCCGACGGTGCGCCCGCCCTCGCGGATCGCGAAGCCGAGCCCGCTCTCCAGCGGGACGTCCCGCCCGAGCTCCACGGTCATGGTGACCGTGTCCCCCGGCCGGGCATGGCCCGCCTCGCCCAGGTCCACGTTCCCCACCACGTCGGCGGTGCGGATGTAGAACTGGGGCCGGTAGCCGGTCGCCACCGGGGTGGTGCGGCCGCCCTCGCGGGCGGACAGCACGTACACCCGCGCCGTGAAGCGGCGCCTCGGTACGACGCTGCCGGGCGCGGCCACCACGTCGCCGCGGCGCACCGCGTCGCGTGGCACCCCGCGCAGCAGCAGCGCGACGTTGTCCCCGGCCTCGGCGGAGTCCATCGGCTTCCCGAAGGTCTCCAGCCCGGTGACGACGGACTCCACGGCCGCGCCGTCGCCGCCGAGCAGCGCGACGCGGTCGCCCATGGCCACGGTGCCCCGCTCGACGGCGCCGGTGACGACGGTGCCGCGCCCGGTGATGGTCAGGACGTTCTCGACCGGCATCAGGAACGGCGCGTCGGTGTACCGCACGGGCATGGGCACGTACGTGTCCACGGCGTCGAGCAGGGCCTCGATCGACGCGGTCCAGCGCGGGTCGCCGTCCAGCGCCCCGAGCCCGGAGACCCGTACGACCGGGGCGCCGTCCCCGCCGTAGCCGTTCGCGGTGAGCAGCTCGCGGACCTCCAGCTCGACCAGGTCGGTGAGCTCGGGGTCCCCGGCGTCGGCCTTGTTCAGCGCGACGACGATGTGGTCGACGCCGACCTGCCGGGCGAGGAGCACGTGCTCGGCGGTTTGCGGCATGACCCCGTCGAGGGCGGAGACGACGAGGATCGCCCCGTCGAGCTGGGCCGCGCCCGTAACCATGTTCTTGACGTAGTCGGCGTGGCCGGGCATGTCCACGTGGGCGTAGTGGCGGGTGTCGGTCTCGTACTCGACGTGCGTGAGGTTGATGGTGATGCCGCGCCGGGCCTCCTCGGGGGCCCGGTCGATCCGGTCGAACGGCACGAAGGAGGCGCCGCCGCGCTCGGCGAGGACCTTGGTGATGGCGGCGGTCAGCGTCGTCTTGCCGTGGTCGACGTGCCCCATGGTGCCGATGTTGAGGTGCGGCTTGGTGCGCACGAAGGCCGTCTTGGCCATGATGTCTTCCCGTGTGATTCCGAAGCTGAAAACTCGAATCGCGGGACCCCTGAGCGAAACCGACCCTCCCCCTGTGGGGTCCGCCGGACGATCCGGGAAGGGTCAGCTTCGTGCGCCGCCGAACGCGGTTGCGCCTGCGGCGAGCTGTACGGGGACGGCAGCCTTCGGCGCGTCCGCGACTGCGGACGGCTCTGTGGGGAAGGCGTGCCTGGACATGTGCTCGATCCTGCCGGAGCGGGCTCGGCGGGGCCAATGAATTACGCGGCGGCGGGCCGGACTTCGCCGATGTTCTTCAGCGCCTCGCGCACGGACAGCGGGGACAGCGACTCCCGCTCGGCGGTGACGAAGGCGCGTACGGCGCCGGGGTCCGTCTTGGCGTACTCGCGCAGGCACCAGCCGATGGCCTTGCGGATGAAGAAGTCGGGGTGGCCGCTCTGGCGGCGGCAGTACGCGAAGAGCCGCTCGGTGTCGGTCGCGGACTTGTACCGGAGCTGGTGGAGCAGGGCGGTGCGGGCCGGCCAGAGGTCCTCGTCCCCGGCCCACTCGTCCATGACGGCGGCGAGCGCCGGATCCGCCGCCACGAGCGGCCCGACCGTGTGCGCGGCGAGCAGGTCGACGGTGTCCCACCAGGGGTCCGTCACGATCAGGTGCCGGACCACGGGCAGGAAGCCGGAGGAGCAGCGGGAGACGTGCCGGCGCAGGTAGTCGACGGCGAAGTACCGGTACTCACGCTCCGGAAGCTCCCAGCAGCGCAGCGCGAGGGCCGCGCAGTCCGCTTCGGACGGTTTCGGGGTGTCCTTGGTCACCGCCCTCGACAGCTCGCGGCGCAGCGGGGTGGGGATCCCGAGGAAGGGCGCGACGTCCTTCATGTACGCGGCCATGGGCCCGGCCCGCTCCGCGTCGGCCGCGGCGCCGTAGGTCTGCGTGAGCCGCGCCACCAACAGCTCGGCGAGGCCGCTGTGGGGAACCAGCGGGGGCCGCCTGTCGTTCGACTGCATGAGGCCCAGATTACGGCGCTCGGACAGGGGGGTCGGTTAGTCTCCCGGAATGTCCCTCCTCCTCGCGCCGTGGACGCGGCTCTCGCTGCTCGTCGTGCTGCTCCTCGCGGCCGGCGTCTGCGTCGTGCTGTACGAGCCCCAGCGCCTGCTCTCGGAGGGGTGGCCCCCGGGGCTCCCGGTGGGCACCGCGGTCCTGCTCTTCGCCGCGGCGTACGGGGCGTGCACGGCCGCCCTGGTGCCGCGCCCCCTGCTGAACCTGGCCTCCGGTGCCCTCTTCGGCTCCCAGTTCGGCCTGGTCGCGGCGGTCGGCGGTTCGGTGATCGGCGCCGGGATCGCCTTCGGCCTCGGCAGGATGATGGGCCGTGACGCCCTGCGTCCGCTGATCCGCGGCCGGTGGCTGCAGGCGGCCGACGATCAGCTGGCCCGGCACGGCTTCCGCTCGATGCTGGCGGTCCGGATCTTCCCCGGTCTGCCCTTCGCGATGGCCAACTACGCCGCCGCGCTGTCCCGCTGCGGCTGGCTCCCCTTCCTCCTCGCCACCGCGATCGGCGTGGTCCCGAACACCGCCGCGTACGTGATCGCGGGGGCCAGCGCCTCCTCCCCGACCTCCCCCGCGTTCCTCGCCTCGTTCGGTTTCATCGCCGTCTCCGCCGTGGGTGCGGCGGTCGTCGCCTGGCGCAAGCGGCACCGGCTGGCGCCCGTGGACAAGCCCGACCGTCCGGCGCCGGTGCGGGAACTGACGGCAGTACACCCCCCTGTGGTCACGGCGGCACCCCACGGGCCCTAGCATCGGACCCGAACTGCCCGACGATCACAAGGACGAGCGCACCCCGACATGAACTGGATCGAATCCCTCATCCTCGGTCTCGTCCAAGGACTTACGGAATTCCTCCCGATCTCCTCCAGCGCCCACCTGCGGCTGACCGCGGCGTTCGCCGGCTGGCACGATCCGGGAGCGGCCTTCACCGCCATCACGCAGATCGGCACCGAAGCCGCCGTACTGATCTACTTCCGCAAGGACATCGCGAAGATCATCTCCACCTGGTTCCGCTCGCTGTACACGAAGGCGCTGCGGTCCGAGCAGGAAGCCAAGATGGGCTGGCTGGTGATCGTCGGCTCGATTCCGATCGGTGTCCTCGGCCTCGCCTTCAAGGACCAGATCGAGGGCCCGTTCCGCGATCTGCGGCTGATCGCCACCACCCTCATCGTGATGGGCCTCGTGCTCGGCTTCGCCGACCGGCTGGCGGCGCGCGACGAAGAGGGCGGTCGGCACCGAGTCGTCCGCGAGCGCAAGACCTTGAAGGAACTGGGCGTCAAGGACGGCCTCATCTTCGGTCTCTGCCAGGCGATGGCCCTGATCCCGGGTGTGTCCCGGTCGGGCGCGACGCTCTCCGGCGGTCTGCTGCTGGGCTTCACCCGCGAGGCGGCGGCCCGTTACTCCTTCCTCCTCGCCATCCCGGCCGTGCTGGCCTCGGGCCTGTTCGAGATCAAGGACGTGATGGAGAACCCGGGCCACATCGCCTGGCCCCAGACGATCTTCGCCACGGTCGTCGCCTTCCTCGTCGGTTACGCGGTCATCGCGTGGTTCATGAAGTTCATCTCCAGCAAGAGCTTCATGCCGTTCGTGATCTACCGGGTCCTGCTCGGAATCCTGCTGTTCGTGCTGGTGGGAGCAGGGGTCCTGAGCCCGCACGCGGGCGAATCCGGCGGCTGAACCAGGGCCGTACAGGTAGCTCTATCGAGCATTTCCTAGCGCCTGATTGCAGCACCTCGCCATGATCATCTCCCACTTATCTCCCACCAGAGAGCCGGGATACGCACCACTAGGACGCGTGCGTCCGCAAAGTAGGGGGATGACGCGGAAGGGCCCGCACGGCAGTGCGGGCCCTTCCGCGTGGCGGCCGGCACCGCCTCGAAGCGGCCGTCGGCAAGCCGATCGTGCGTCTCAACGCGACCCGCGACTTCGACCACTGGCTTGAGGTCTACCAAGGCACGCTTCCCAGCCCCCAGATGCGCTGGTGCACAGTTATCTGCACCAAGTCCCCTCGTTGATCAGCGTGATGGTCAGTGCGATCAACGAGGAGGAACACCGTGGAACTGCGACATGAACTGATCGAGGGGCGGGCCGAGCTGCCCCGGGTAGGGGCCGTTGTCCCCGCTCGGGGCGTCCACCCTCCGTACGTCGTCGTGAACGCGTACGACGACGAGATCGAGGCGGCCACCGCCTACCTGCGGGACCTGGCGCTAAACGACTGCAGCCCGTTGACGGTACGCAGCTACGGGTACGGCCTGTTGCGGTGGTTCCGGCTGCTGTGGCTGTTGGGAGTGGCGTGGGAGAAGGCGACCGAGTCTGAGGTCGCGGTGCTGGCGGGATGGCTACGGACGGCCTCGAATCCGCAGCGCCAGCGGACACAGGCAGGTGGCGCCGCACCGGGGTCGGTCAATCTGAGGACCGGCAAGCCCGCGCTGCGCGCCGGGTATGCGCCCAGGACGATCAACCACGCGTTGTCGGTGGTCAGCGGCTTCTACGGGTTCCATGCTCATCAGGGCAACGGGCCGGTGGTCAATCCCGTCCCGATCTCTCCGCAGCGTCGACGGGCCCTCGCTCACCGAAGCCCGTTGGAGCCGCGGGCGGTCGTGGGGCGGGCACGGCTACGGCAGAAGGTCTCCGACCGGCCGCCCCGCTCGATTCCCGACCGGCTCTGGGACGAATTGTTCGACCGCATGGGCTGCGAGCGCGACCGCGCCCTGCTGGAGTTTTACGTCTCCAGCGGCGCGCGAGCGGTCGAGCTGCTCGGGGTCGGAGTGGACGACATCGACTGGGCTGGCCAGAGGGTCTACGTGATCTCCAAGGGCACCCGGGAGAGGGAAGCGGTGCCGGCCTCGCCGCAGGCATTCGTCCGGCTGGCCCACTACCTCGACGAGGCGGGCACGCCGCCACGGGGCGAGTCGGTCTGGCGAACTCGTCGCGGGAGCGATCGCCCCCTGTCCTACTGGGCGATGCGTCGGATCATGCAGCGGGCGAACGAGCTGCTGGGCACGAACTGGACCCTGCACGACCTCCGGCACACGGCGGCATCCCGGATGGCCAACGGCGGGAAGCTCACCCCTGTCGAGGTCCAAGCGATCATGCGGCACACCAACATCCAGACCACCAGCCGCTACCTGACCGCGCGGGTTGAGGAGATGTTCGACAAGGTCGCGGAGCACTACAGCACGCCGCGGCCGGCGACGAGCTACCCCACTGGGTACTCCGCGGATGACATCAAGGCGGTGTTCGGTGGCTAGGTCCAGCACAACCACCGGTGTCAGCCGCCGGCACGGGCCCATCGTGGAGGGGCTCACCTTTCCCAGCCGGTTCGTGGGCGGTCCGATGAAGCCCCAGCCTGCGGTCTCGGATCCCCCGCCGCGACCGCACGGAGAACTGTCTGAAGCGTCGATCAACCACATCTCCAAGCTGGCCTTCGACGTCTGGGAGGACGCTTCCACCGTTACCCGGCACCAGCGTGCTCAGGCCACCCGCGACATCCTTCAGTACCTGTCCACCCACCCGGGGCACACCTGGCAGGAGCGGTGGGACGCCAGCCCTCTGGGCAAGGGGCTGATCAAGGCGAACAGTCTTGGTGCCCGCAGGACGACCGGCCTCGCGGTCACCCCGGGGGTCCGCACGCTGTTCTGCCTTCGCGTCGTCCAGCCCACGATGCTCGCCTTCCGGCAAAACCAGCTGAACAACTTCACACCCTTGTTCATCTCCGCGCAGAACGACCCGCTGCTGGTCACCTTCGAGGAGCACATCGCCGCACAGGAGCTGCGGCTCCAGCACCAGCGGGAGGCAGTGCTCGACATGTGCACGCTCTTGACCTATCAGGGCGTCGCGCTGGCTGACATCACGCCGGAGTCGATCCTCCAGTACGCGCACGACAACCGGCTGGCCCGCTGCCGTCTCCAGCCCGGACAACCGGCCTCCAACCGCCTGTTCGGGCACGGGATGTGGACGGCCCTGATCACGATGGGGCGGTTCCCGGTCTCCACGCCGACGACTATGCGGGCGGCGATGATGCGCGGTCAGCGGACCATCGAGGAGCTCGTCGATCAGTACGGGATCCGCGACCAGGCCGTCCGCGGCCTGCTGATCGACTACTTCGGCCGGCGCCGAGCGGATCTCGACTACTCCAGTCTGAAGCAGCTCGCGCTCCTGCTGGTCAAGCACTTCTGGGTGAAGATCGAGCAGCTCAACCCCGGACAGCAGGGACTTCGGATCGCACCGGACCTCTACACGCGCTGGCGCGAGACGATCCGTCTCAAGGACGACGGCACCCACCGGCGGGGCCAGGACGACATCGTCATCTCGGTTCGCAGCTTCTACTACGACCTGCACACCTGGGCTGCTGCTGAACCTGAACGCTGGGCGGCCTGGGTCGCACCGTGTCCCGTCCCGCCTGGTGAATTCCATGGCCTGGGCGTCCGCCGGCGGAAGGGAACCGAACGCTCCGCGGACCGCACCCGACAGCGCCAGCCGCTCCTACCCGTCCTGGTCGACCACGTCGAGTCCCGCTACGACCATGCCCGGCTCCTGCGCGAACGCGCCGACCAGGCCGCCGACGGGGAGGAGTTCACCTTCGCCGGCAACGCCTATCGCCGGGTGATCAGCGAGTCGGACCAGAAGCGGCTCCGGCACGGCGATGCCGTTCCCACCCGCGTGCTGGAGCTTGGCTCCGGTGAACTGAGGCACATCGGCACGGAGGAGGAGGCCGCCTTCTGGGACTGGGCGGCAGTGGAGACCTTGCGGCACTCCGGCGTGCGCATCGAGGAGCTGTGCGAGCTGACCCACCTCAGCATCCGCCAGTATCAGCGCGCGAACGGCGAGGTCATCGCGCTGCTCGTCATCGAACCGTCCAAGACCGACCGCGAGCGCGTCATCCCGATGTCGGCCGAGCTGTTCCACGTCATCGCCTCGATCATCCGGCGCCACGGCCGGCGAGGAAGGCCGATTCCGCTGGTCAGCCGCTACGACCCGCACGACAAGGTCTGGAGTGCGCAGATGCCGTTCCTCTTCCAGCGCCAGAACGGAGCGATCGGGTCGAAGATCTTCAACCCCGGCACCATTCAGCAGATGATCAGCCGACGGTGCGAGGCCCTGGCCGAGACCCACCCCGGGTTCCGCGGGCTGAAATTCACTCCGCACGACTTCCGGAGGATCTTCGCCACCGAGCTGGTCAACAGCGGTCTGCCCATCCACATCGGCGCCTCACTGCTCGGTCACCTCAGCATCCAGACCACCCGCGGCTACGTCGCCGTCTTCGACGAGGACGTGATCCGCCACTACCAGGCCCACCTCCACCAGAGGCGCCAAGTCCGCCCCTCGGAGGAGTACCGGGACGCCACCGAGCAGGAGTGGACCGAGTTCGAGGAGCACTTCGACCGCCGCAAGGTCGAGCTCGGCTCCTGCGGACGCCCCTACGGCACCCCTTGCCAGCACGAACATGCCTGCATCCGCTGCCCGATGCTCCACGTCAATCCCAAGATGCTCGCCCGGCTCTCCGAGCTCGAAGCCGACCTCCTGCAACGCAGGACGCAGGCCGAGGCCGAAGGCTGGATCGGTGAGATCGAGGGCATCGACCTCACCCTCACCTTCCTCCGCGCGAAGCGCGACGAGACCCAACGCCGAGCCCAGCGACCAGCTGTCCACCTCGGCATCCCCGCACACCGCCGTCCACAGGAGTCCGAATGACGTTCCCCAGACCGATGCCTCGAAGCAAAGAGCTGTCACCGAAGGATGACGCTTACACCCCGTTCCTCGAAGATCTCCAGGAGGAGGTCGAACAGCACAACCTCGCGATCACCGGCGGGCACGCGCTCCGCCAACCGCGTCCGAGCCTCGGCAGAGAAGTCCCAGTGCAAAGTGAACGGAGTGGTCGCGCCCCAGCCGCCGACAAGGCAGTCGTCCAGAGCGTCCAGGTTCCAGCCGAAGTACCCGCCGGGCCCGTTGACGGCCTCACCGATCGCGCAGTAGAAGCTGTCTTGGTCGACGATGTGTCGGCCATCCAAGGTGAACACCTGGCCCGCAGGCGCATCGGGCTTCCCCTGGCGTTGGTACTCCCGGGACCACAGGGCCACCGACAGCCACGCGTGTCGGTCCCCGGGTGCGAGTTCGTGCCACATTCCGGTGTGGTTCAGGTGACCGGTGCGGACCAGCTCCCACGGTCGTTCCGCTCCGGGCAGTGCGTTCTCGCACCAGAGCGTCACCGTGAGGTCGACGAGGTCGGCACCACTGGCGGAGGGCTTGACGTCGATGACGGTGACCTCGTTGACGAAGTAGGACCCCATGGTGGCACCGTCACCGTCGAGGAGCTCGAACCAGGCGTTCCCCGCCACGGCACGACGACTGCCGACGTGGTCAACGCACCTAAGTAGGCCACCCTGCGGGAGGCAACCCGCGAGGTGCACTCGGCGCGCTCCTTCTTCATCTGGCAGGGGCGTGAACAACCCCTCGGCTTCGTGGGCGAAGCCCCAGAAGTCACTGTCGTCCTCGTCCGAGGTCAGCGCGTACTTCTGCCCCTCGCCGCCCCGCCCTGATGTTCGCATCGCACCCCCATTGAGAGCGCTGATCTTACCGACGCGTGGGGATCTGCCCTGCCGTCGCCGGCGCCGCCCCCTGACCCCATCCCATTCATCTCGGAGGCCCTTTGACGAGTCACATACCCGCCTTCACCCATGAGAGTGAAGTGCAGAGAAGCACCAAGAACCTAAAGCTCAAGCCCTTGGAGGAGTGGGTCGGCGACGATGAGGTGATCTCGTACGTGGCGATCCGCGCAGACGAGAACCGTCTTGGCTACGTAAGCACCAAGCCGAACATCAGCGCCGTCTTTCCGTTCCGCGAGGACGGTATCGACCGCGCCGGCGTAGATCGCATTCTCGACGAAGCTGGTACCGGTCTGCCGGCCTACTACGAGTGGCGCACGTGGTCGGGCTGTTACTTCTGCTTCTTCCAGCGCAAGCACGAGTGGGTCGGTCTCACCGCCACCCTGAGCTGTTCGAGAAGGCCATAGCGTACGAGGAAAAGGTCAACTACCGGCGTAACGCGATGCAGGGGCGGGAGTACACCTGGTCTCAGGGCGAGTCCCTGCACGAGCTGATCGAGCGCCGCGATGAGAGCGAGGCCAAGCACCAGGCGGCACTCGACCGCGCGGCCAAGCCTGTGAAGCCGAACCGTCCGCTACTCGAGATTCTCGCGGACGCCCACGACGAGGACGATGACGAGGCCGGCTGCGCCGTGTGGTGGTTCGAGCAGTCCACCGCCGCCGAGCTGACCGGTCTGCTCCTCACCAGTTCCAAGAAGCAGGCCGCTGCGCTCGAGCCCGGCCGCGTCGGTCTCCTCGACCGAGGGATGCCGATGCTAATCGCCGTGAGCGCGGCCACTGCCTCGGTCAAGGAAGACTCGTCCACCGCGGACGGCGTGGGCGAGGCGGGCACCATTCTTGCAACGGCCGACGACAGGGGAAGTTGCGGTGCTCCGTGTTGACGGACGGATCGTGTCGGCGGGGCTCCTCCTGATACGGTCATCTGTTCGCCGAGGAGGTCGTGATGACTGGATCCCTGCCCGTTGCTGCCCAGGTGGACCTGCGCCGTCAGCCTGTGGAAGACGTGCTGGAGCGCGTGGAGGAGGCCCTACAGGTGCGACTGGTTCGGGAGGCCCTGGTGCGCAAGCGCCGTTCCTTGGGGGGCCGTACGGAGCGGGGGACGTGGGTGCGTATCGAGCGGCGGGGATTCGAGCGGATCGGCCCGCAGGGCTGGAACGGGACCGAGGCCGCCGCCATGCTGCAAGGGGTCGCGATGCCCGAGTGGTACCAGGGCGTGGCATGGCGCGAGCCGGGTGAGCCGGTCATGTGGCGCGCGGAGGGTGTGGCCATCGGCAGTGGACAGGCCAGCGAGGGTCCGTTCGGGGTTGTGGAGGAGCACGGTGTCAGGTTCCCTGCCGAGCTCCCGGGCCGCACGCTCGACGGCCAGCCGTAGCCGGACCGGATCAAGGGAGTGCTCCGGTGCTTCTTGAACTCCTTCGGGGTCTCCTTGCTGTCGGCGACGTGCATCACCACGCCGACCTCGCGCATCCGCCCTCCGGCATGACGGCCTCGCGGCGCTCCAGCTCGGCCTCGATTGCCTTGGTGTAGGCGATCACCAGGCGCTGGTTGTAGGCCGCGACTTGAGCCTTCTGCCCCAGGGGCGCGACGTATGTGAGGAAGTGGTCGACGATGTCTCTGCACACGGCAGCCACGCGCTCGGGGTTGGAGAGGATCGTCTCGATGTGAGAAGCCTTCCCCGACAGGAAGACCTTCTCCTCCTCGTCCAGGCCCTCCGCTGTGGCCAGCTCGTCGAAGGCCTCGTCCAGGGCCTCCTTGTCGAGGTTGAAACCGACAGCTCGGCCTTCCACGATCACCGGCTTGGTGAACCCATCGGCGATGGACTGCTCCGGCGTGTACCGCGACATCACGAAGTCCGGATCGTCAGGGTCACCGAACAGCTTGAACGTCGAACGGTCCTTGTCCTGGATCGCAGTACCCGTCGCACCGAAGAACTTCCCGTTCGGCACCGCCGCGCGCCACGCGTCGCCGAGGGGGCTTCGTCACTACTACGAGCCGGTCCGCCAGCAGGTCCCGCATCGGTACTCGACCCCTCGCAGTTGCTTCTGCTTGGGGCACTCCCTCTTGCCGTCGCATCGCGGCGGGCGGTATCGGTACCTGCCTTCTCCTGTTCCGTACGGAAGCCGCAGACCGGGATCACGTCGCCTGCATGCCGGACACCGCCTGGCCAATAGACGGGCACCCGCCAGGCTCATCCCGGGATTTCGGGAACACCCCGGTTTGATGTCGTCTGATTTCGTTTCGACACGTCAGCAGCGATTCACTTGCGTTCGTCTTCCCGATCCCCACCTGACGCCTCGCAGGACGCCTTTTCCTCATCGCTCACCACGACGGTCATCAACCAACGCAGCATGAGGCGGTTTGAAGCCTCCCCCCGCAGGGCGACTTCGAAGGGCCACAAAACCTTCATCATCCGCACAGCACCACTCTTGGAAGCTGCCCTACTGTCAACTCCCCTTCGTGTTCAGGACGCAATCCCGGGCGAAATAGGCGGCTGCCCGGCGCGGATCTCGCGCTCCAGGCGCCACTCCTGCTCGGCCTTGAGCAGCCTGGCGTTCTCATCCCGCAACCGGGCCAGTTCCTCCGCCGCGCTGACACTGCCGTCGCGGCCCTCGGGCGTGGCCTGGGCCTCTTCCTTGCGTACCCACGTCCGCAGCGACTCCGCGGTGATACCGAGATCCGCCGCCACCGCCGCGTATGTCCGCTTCCCGGTCGCGGCGCGGTAGAGCGCGACCGCGTCCTTCCTGGACTCCTCCGGATACGGAGACTTACGTCCCACCTGGGCATCCCTTCCTGGACCATCAAGATCCATTGTCAGGGTGTCCACTCCAAAGGATCAGCCTCAGAGGTCGAGTACCTCGAGGGGTGGTCTTGCCGGTCTTGCGGTCGGTGCGCCGGCGCTTGATCTGGACAGCCTGGCGAGATCCAGGGAAGAGGAGGTTGTTCACGGTGGCAACCTTGATCCGGCGGATCTCCGAGCGGCCGTGGCCGACGCCCCGGGTGCGTCCCTGGAGAGGGATGTCTTTCCAGGGAAGGGACTTGAGCTGTCGGCACAGCTTCTTCTGGTTGCCCTTGACGATCACGATGTAGTGCGCCGCCCGGCCGAGGAGGTAGTCGGCATTCTCGCACTGGGTATGCATCGCGTCGCTGGTGACCACGACTCCGGCCAGGTCAGCGACGGTGTCCAGCAGCGGCTGGAAGCAGGTGATCTCGCTGTGCCAGGACAAGGCCGGTGGTGTGCTCCAGCGCGGCGAGCAGGTGGATCTTCCGCCCCCTCCCTTTGACCGCACCCCGCAGGCTCTTGCCGTCCACGGCCAGGCCGCGCATCCCGGCGGCCCCGGTCGTCTTCGGCCAGCGCTCTGCGAGCCAGCTCCCGACCGCTCGGTCCAGCGCGTCGCCGTCGACGTGGGCCAGCAGTCGGCGGACCGCCGTCTCGGCGGGCAGGACCCGCCTGGGCGAGAGTGGATCGGGGCGGACACCGACCTGTTGGAGCACGTACGTTGGGGGCATCGGCCGATCCACTCACCGACTGCCAGCAGTGAGGTCGCTCCGGCCAGCACCGCATACGCGGTGAGCGCGAGCACGGCAGCCAAGCGGTGGCGTATCCCGCGTGGATCACGCGGATCCGGGACCTCGGCCAGCCGCTCCAGCAGACCGGGGATCTCCTCGGGCACGACCTGCGGGTACTGGCGGAGTTGGTCAAGGGCAGGCGGGATCAGCGATGATGCGTCGGCAGGCACGGCCTTCCACTCGGATCACGGAACGTAGAGAACTCCATGATCTTGGAAGCCGTGCCTGTCGCGTTCCCGGGGCATCGCCGAACTGATAGATCATCACGAACCGGGCGTCACACCACTACGAAGCCGTGACCTCGCTGGCGGCCTACCCAACGGCCAGTCCGGTTAGGGAAGGGGCTGTCGGAAAAGGACCCGAACCACGGACACCTCGTCGGCGGCCTACTTCACTCGGGTCGGCGACTCGGGGAAACGGAACGACGGCAACGTCGTCACCGCGCCCCGAGTCGACCGCGCAACCTCAGCTCCACTCGTCCCCTCATTCCAGTTCTTGGGTTTCCTTCGATTCGCCCCAAGGATGCTGGCGGAATATTTGGTTCCGTAAGTGACTGCTTGCTTCACATGAAAAGGATGCTTAAGTTGTCGCCTACGATCCTGACTCGATCGTAGGTATCGCGGGCCTGGGGAGGCCTCGCATCACCGGGGGATCACGCGTGCACACCATCGACAGGCTTCGGCCTACACCGGCGCGAGCCTTAGCGCTCGCCGAAGGGGTCATGCCCTGTGGCGCTGACCCCAAGGCTGCCGCCACCCGGTAGTCGGTCGCCCCTGTCGCGACCGGAGGCCCCGGCCGTTCCCCGCTCCGGCCTCACACACAACACTCCCGGCACACCCGTTCCGGGCGTGCTCATCGAAACGGTTCAACCATGCATACGCTTATTCATCTGTCCGCAGTCGCGGGCACCCCGCCCCCGCGGAGAACGCCGTGAGACGTCCTGGAAGGGGCGTCGGCCGGTTCTGCGGCGTGCTCACAGTGCTGGCCCTCGCCCTCACCGCTGCGCCCGCGGTCCCGGTTTCCGCGACCCCCGCCCCCGCGCAGGTGGCAGGCACGCCCTCCGAACTCGCGCTCGTCGAGGCCTTCAACACCGGGCAGCGGGTCGAGGTCGCAGAGGAACGCACGGAGCGGGACACCGTCTACGCCAACCCTGACGGCAAGACGTTCACCTTGGAGAAGGCGATCGCCCCGGTCCGGGTGAATGCCGGCAACGGTTGGACGAAGCCCGACCCGACACTGGTCACGAGGGCCGACGGCACGGTCGGGCCGAAGGCCGCCGCTGTCGACATCTCGTTCTCCGCCGGCGGCCCGGGTGCGGACCTGGTGACCATCGGCGAGAACGGCCGCAGCGTGTCGCTGGGTTGGCCGGGCGAGTTGCCCGCTCCGAGGCTGGAGGGCAGTCGGGCGGTGTACGAGAACGTACGTCCCGACGTGAACCTCATCCTGACGGCGACCGTCGAGGGGTTCCGGCAAGTCCTGGAGGTCGAGACGCTCAAGGCCGCGGCCGACCCGGCCCTGAGCACCATCGAGTACGCCCTCAACGCCGAGGGACTGGCCGTCCGTCCGGGTGCCGCGGGCAGCATGGAGGCCGTGGACGCCAACGGGCAGGTTCTGTTCCGTTCGCCCAGCGCTCAGATGTGGAACTCGGCAGGCGACGCCGACCCTGCGCACGCCGGCCCGGCACGTGCTTCCGCGTCCGTCGCGAAGAGGTCAGCCGCCGCCGTCCCGGCGGTGCTGCACTCCCAGGAGCCGGTGCCGGTGGCGCCGCCCGAGGAGGGCGACCCGCTCAGCGGACCGGGTTCCGGCGACGAGGCCGCGGTCATGCGGGTCGCGGTGGCCGAGGACTCCGTGAAGGTGGTTCCCGACTCGGCCCTGATCGCTCGTACGACCGAGGCCGAACTGCCACTCTACATTGACCCTTCGGTGGAGCTGAACGAGTCCGAGCGCACGGTGCTGTCCTCGGACGGCGACGTGTTCTACAACTTCGACGGCGGCACCAACGGCATGAGTGTCGGTAGGTGCGGCACCGCCGTCATCGGCGGCGTGTCGTACTACTGCGGCAACGGCTACACGAACCGCATGTACTTCGAGTTCGCCCCGGACAAGCTCAAGGGCAAGCACGTCCTCGACGCCACCTTCAAGGTCACCGAAACCTGGTCGTTCTCCTGTGACGCCCGCTGGGTCGACCTGGAGCGGACCAACAACATCTCCTCCGCGACCAAATGGCCGGGGCCGGCCGTCCTGGACCAGATGGGCGACCGTCATGTCTCCGCCGGCCGCGGCTCCGCCTGTTCACCGTCGCAGCCCAAGGCGCCCATCGCCTTCAACGACAACCCTGAGGAGACGGACGAGAACCTGACGCCCACCGTCCGGGACTTCGCCGCCGGGAAGTTTCCCCGCCTCACCCTGATGCTGATGGCGAAGGACGAGAAGGACACCGTCTCCTGGAAGCGCTTCGACGACGACGCCGTCCTCGTGGTCAGCTACGTCAGCAAGCCCGCCACCCCCACCGAGTACGGCATCAGGTCCGGCGCCGGCCGCGTGTGCAGCACCAACGAGGGGCAGCCCTCCGTTCTGACCGACCCGACGCCCGACCTGCTGGCCACACCCGAGACAGCGGTCGGCGGCGAGGCAGAGGGCAGGCTGCGCGTGTACTTCGACGTCGACGTGAAGAACGGGACGACCTGGGCGGACGCTCCGCAGCCGGCCAGCGGCTCCGTCAAGCCGAGCCCCGGATACGCGGCGTACAGCAGCACGGCGAAGAACTTCCCCGCGCAGACGAAGACCTGGGACAACCCGCTCGTCGACGGCAAGCTGTACCGCTACAACGCCTTCACCTACTCGCTGTACAACAGCGACTCGACGCAACTGGTCAGCTCAGCCACGCCCTGGTGCTACTTCACGGTGGACAGCAAGGCGCCCCGGAAACCCACGCTGAGTTCCTGGACCGTCTACAGCGAGTGCGTCTCCGGCGGATCCTGCACTCCGGGCGGGGCCCCGGGGAAGGCCGGCACCGTGCTGTTCGGGCCGGGCGCCGGAGAGACCACGCCCAACACCGGCTATCGCTACCGCCTCTCCACGACCGCCACCTGGTCGGCGTGGATGAGCGGCACCACCTACCGGGCCACGATCACCCCGCCCTCCTCCGGCACCAAACTGCTGCACGTCCAGGCGAAGTCGGCCGCCTATCCGCTCGGCGGCGAGGAGCAGATCGTCCGGTTCCTGGTCGCCGAAGGTCCCAAGGCGATCGCACGCTGGAGTTTTGACGAGAAGTCCGGTGTCGCCGTCGACGCGACCGCCACCGATCCGGCGCTGCGCAACGACCTGACCCTGACCGGTGCCGTCCGTACCCCCGACGGGCGCCGCGGCGAGGTCGTCAAGACTGCGGCGAGCGGAACCGTGCCGGAGGTCCGCGGCCCGGACCAGGCGCTCCGCACCGGCGCGACGGCGTCCGCCTCGACCACCAGGCCGGTCCTGGAGACGGCGGCCTCGTACACCGTTTCCGCCTGGGTCCGGCTGGAGGAGGGTGGCCGCAACCGTACCGTCGCAGGTCAGGACGGCACCCATCACAGCGCCTTCTTCCTCAGTTACTGCGCGGCCGTGGACACCTGGTGCGCCCGTCTCGCGGCAGCCGACGCGGCCACCACCGACCTGGAGGGTCAGCGCGTCAACGCCCAGGCATCCGCCCAGCTAAATGTCTGGACGCACTTGGCGATGGTCGCCGACCACGAGAAGAACGTCCTGTCCCTCTATGTGAACGGCCAGTTGCAGGGCACCGACGCGATCACCACCAACTGGCCCTCGAGCGGAGGCTTCCAGGTCGGCCGGGCTAAGTATCGCGGCGCCTACGTCGACCAGTTCCCTGGACAGATCGACGAGATGACGGTGTGGCAGGCGGCGAAGTCTGCCGAGGAAATCGCCACCGAGGCTCGGCTCCTCGACGGCCCTGACGGCACCGGGCTACCCCATCTCGAACTGGTCGCCGACCTCAACCCCTCAGGTGCCTCCGGCAGCGTCCTGCGGGACACCACCAGCAACTATGGCCAGGCCCTGACCCTGGGCAGCGGTGCCGTGCTGGACGGCTCCGCCGTCGTCCTGGACGGCACCGGCGGCGGGGATCTCGCCACGCAGGTGGTCGACCCGACGGGTTCGTTCACGGTCTCCGTGGAGGCCCTCGTCGACGGCGCCGCACTGGCCGGCAAGCCCAACGGCCACAAGGCGCAGATCGTCTCCCAGCGGACCGCGACCGGCACGTCCTGGGGCCTGTGGTTCGAGAAGACCAGCGTCGACACCACCGGTCACGAGGTGGTCGACGAGAACGGCGACCCGGTGATCGACGAGGAGACCGGGCAGCCTGTGTCCGAGACCTGGGCGCTCGGCCGGTGGCACTTCGGCCGGGTGAACACCGACGGTACGACGGTGTCCGTGCAGAGTCAGGAGACGGCGGTCCTCGGCACCGAGGTCCAGTTGACCGGTGCCTACGACGCGCAGTCGCAGACGGTCAGCCTCTTCCTCGTCGACCGCCAGGGCGTGCCCACCGCCTTCACGGCACAGGCCGGAACCGGCGTCCTCACGGTCGGCAAGGGCTGGACCGGATCCGACTGGGGCAGCCGTCTGCCGGGCCGCATCACGCAGCTGAGGCTCTGGGCGGGCGCCGTCCACAACGCCCAGCAGAAGACCGCGGTCGTCGGCGACTGAGCCTTTCGCACGCCACCGAGGGTGCGGGCCGCTGGCCCGCGCCCCGCGGAGCGGTCCCGGCTCCCTCCTCAACCCGCCAGGGAGCCGGGGCCCCGCATCCCTTCGGAGAAGAAAGCACATCGTGATAAGAACACCTTTGTCGGGACACCGGCGCCGGACGCGGAGCCTTCCGCTGCTCGGGGCCATCGTCCTGTCCCTGGCCGCTCCCAACGCCGTGCCGGCGGCTGCGGCCGACCTTCCGGGCGCTCCGCCGTCCGCCGACTCCCGGGTCAGCCGTGTCAGTCCCGTCGTCGGCCAGGGCGCACACCAGGCTCGTGCCAGGGTCGCCCGGGAGAAGCAGGCCAACCGGCAGCTCGTCGAGAGCGCAGAGGCCGAGCGGCGGGCGGCCTGGCCGACCGCCAGCACCGTCTCGGACCCCCTCGGATCCAGCACGTCCGGGCGGATCGTCGATGTCCGCGGCAGCGTTGTGAAGTCCGGTAACGGCAAGCGGGCGACGGCTTCCTCCGGCTCCGGGCCCGCCGCGTCGGACGTGGCCACCGTCTCCGTCCTCGACCAGCGGGCCGCGAGCCGTGCCGGTGTGACCGGTGTCCTGTTCACCGTGGGCGGCGGGCGGCCCGGCCGGGCCGGCGTGACGGTGGACTACAGCTCCTTCGCCTCGGCCGTCGGCGGCAACTGGTCCGGACGGCTCGGCCTGGTGCAGCTCCCGGACTGTGCGCTGACCACGCCGGAGAAGGCGGCCTGCCGGGTCCCGGTCGAGCTGCCGTCCGCGAATGACCCCGTACGGCAGAAGGTCACCGCGGACACCGTGCTCACCGCACGCTCCGCCCCGATGGTGATGGCGGTGACCGCCACCTCGGGCGGGGAGTCTGCGACTGGTGGCGGCGACATGACAGCCACTCCGCTCACCCCGTCGGCGACCTGGGAAGCCGGGGCTTCCTCCGGTTCCTTTGCCTGGAACTACCCGCTGACCCTGCCGCCGTCCCCGGCCGGTCCCGTCCCTCCGCTGAGCCTCGCCTATGACTCGGGCAGCATCGACGGCCGGACGGCGAACACGAACAACCAGGGCTCGCTGATCGGTGAAGGCTTCTCGCTGACCGAGTCCTACATCGAGCGCAAGTACGGCAGCTGCGAGGATGACGGCCAGAAGGACAAGTCCGATCAGTGCTGGAAATACGAGAACGCCACCCTCGTCCTGAACGGCACGGCCAACGAGCTGGTCAAGGATGACGCCTCCGGCACGTGGCGGCTGAAGAACGACGACGCCTCCCTGGTAGTCCACGAGACCGGCGCCGACAACGGCGACGACGGTGACGACAAGGCTGCGGGGAAGGGCGACGGGAAGGGCGAGCACTGGAAGGTCACCACCGGTGACGGCACCACGTACACCTTCGGCCTGAACAAGCTTCCCGGCGCCGGGGCCGAGCGCACCGAGTCGGTGTGGACGGTGCCGGTGTTCGGCGACGACAGCGGCGAGCCTGGGTACACGGCGGGCGCTGCTTTCGGGGATCGCGCGAAGACCCAGGCCTGGAGGTGGAACCTGGATCTGGTGCAGGACGTCCACGGGAACGCCTCGACGTACTGGTACGCCAAGGAGCTGAACCACTACGCGAAGAACGGCGACAAGACCAAGCTCGCCGACTACGTACGCGGCGGTCACCCCACGGAGATCCGCTACGGGCAGCGGGCTGGCGCCCTGTTCACCGGCAAGCCGGCCGCCCGCGTGGTCTTCTCGTACAAGGAGCGCTGCACGGCCGCCACATGCGCCGAGCTGACCAAGGACACCGCCGACAACTGGCCGGACGTGCCCTTCGACTCGATCTGCGCAGCGACCGCCAAGGACTGCCTGAGCACCGGCCCGCACTTCTTCTCACGCATGCGGCTGGTCAAGGTCGAGACCCAGTCGTGGTCGACCGCGGCCGAGCCCGACGCGTTCAAGCCGGTCGACTCGTACGCGTTCACGCAGGAGTTTTTCGACGGCCAGGACATCGGCAACAGCTCGGACCAGGTCCTCACGCTCACGAAGCTGCACCGCACGGGTCTCAACGGCAGCCCCGCCGTCGAGTTGCCCCCGGTGGGCTTCACCTACCAGCAGCGGCCTAATCGCGTCGAAGGCGGCACTCAGCCGGGCGGCGCGAACATCCTGCCGCTGACCCGACCCCGGATCTCCACCATCACGGCGGAGTCCGGCTCGATCACCACAGTCGCGCTGTCGAACCCCGAGTGCGTGCGTGGCACCAGGATGCCGGCCGCCGAGGACGACAACGCCCTGTCCTGCTACCCGGTGTACTGGCCGATCAACGGCGGCGACCCGGCCCTCGACTGGTTCCACAAGTACCGGGTCCTCGCCGTCAGCACCAGCGACCCTGCGGCGAAGAACCCCGCCGTCGAACTGGGCTACGAGTACGCCAAGGCCGGCTGGCACTACAACGACGACCCGTTCACCGAGGAGAAGGAGCGCACGTGGTCGAACTGGCGCGGCTACCAGCAGGTCACCACGTACACCGGTGAACCGGGCAGCATCCGTGGCAAGTCCGTGCGGCTGTTCATGCAGGGCATGCATGGCGACCGGCGCAAGGACGGCAGCAGTCGCACGGCGACCGTGACCCCCGTTCCCGTCCCCTCGGCGACCCTCGCCGCGGCCGACGACCACGATCAGTACGCCGGACAGCTCCGGCAGGAGATCACCTACGACGGGGCCACCCCGATCGCGTTCACCTTCAACAACCTATGGTCCAAGGAGACGGCCAGCCAACAGAAGTCCTACGCGCACTCCAGGGCCCACTTCGTCCGGACGGCGCGCAGCTACGAGTACACCTGGCTCACCGCTGCGAAGAAGTGGCGGACCACGGCGTCGACGAACACCTACGACGGCACCTACGGCATGATCACCAAGGTCGAGAACCACGGTGACTGGTCGTTCACCGGCGACGAGACCTGCACCCGCACCTGGTACGCCCGCAACACCGGCAAGGGCTTGACCTCGCTGGTCTCCCGGACCCGTACCGTCGGCAAGCCATGCGCGGACTCCGACGACAAACTGTCCCTGCCGACGAGCACGGCCACGCGCGGCGATGTGCTGTCCGACGCGGCCACCGTCTTCGACAACCCGGCCGCCACCGCCTGGACGGCGTCCCAGACCCCGACGCTCGGCTTGCCCACCTGGACCGGCCAGCCCACCGGATACCCGGCCGCGAACGGCACCGCCGACCGCAACCCCGGAGCGGGATCCTGGCAGACGGTCGTCACCACCCAGTTCGACACCGACACCGACACCGCCGGCCTCGGCCGACCGCTGAAGTCCACCGACGGCAAGGGCAACGCCACCACCACCGCCTACTATCCAGCGGCCGGCGGCCCGGTGACCGGCGTCATCGTCACCCACCCCAAGCTGGCCTCCAACGGCCAGGCCCACAAGTCGTACACCTACTTCGACCCGGCCCGCGGGTCGGTCAGTTACACCCTCGACGCCAATCTCAAGAGGACCGAGTACACCCGCGACGCCCTCGGCCGTACCACTGCCGTCTGGCTGCCCAACCGGTCCAAGGCCGCCGGTGACAGCCCGAGCGGCTCCTTTACCTACAAGCTCAGCCAGACCACACCGTCGTGGACCTCGGTGGCGCAGCTCAAGGCGGACGGGGTCGGCTACCGCACCAGCTACACCCTCTACGACTCGTTGCTGCGGAAGATCCAGACCCAGACCCCCGGAGTCAACGGCGGCCGGATCCTGACGGACACCCGCTACGACGCGCGGGGCCTGGCCGTGGTCACGCAGGCGGACGCGTTCGACAGCGCCAAGGCGCCCAACAGCAGCTACTACGGCATCGAAAACGCCCAGGCGCCGGTCCAGAACGACATGGTGTACGACGGCGCGGGCCGGGTAGTGAAAACCGCCCTGTCCTCCTGGGGCACCAAGAAGTGGGACACCCGCACCACGTACACCGGCGACTCGGTGGCCACGACCGCCGTTCAGGGCGGCACCGCCTCGCGGGTCATCACCGACGCGCTCGGCCGTACCGCGGAGACCCGGACCTACGCGGGTCCGCAGCCGGACGACAAACAGTACGGTGCCACGACCGCGGCCCCGTACACCCGGGTGACGCACACCTACGCCCGTGACGGCAAGCCGCTGACCGTCACCGGCCCCGACGGCTCGACCTGGTCTCACACCTACGACCTGTACGGGCGGGAGGTGTCCAGCACCGACCCGGACACCGGCACCATCACCACCGGTTACACCGCTCTCGATCAGGTCGACCACACCAAGGACGCCGAGGGGCATCTGATCCTCTTCGGCTACGACGAGCTCGGCCGCAAGACCGACATGTGGCACACCAGCCGCACGGACGTCAACAAGCTCGCCAAGTGGACCTTCGACGGCCTGCTGAAGGGCCTGCCCGACAAGTCCGTCCGCTACGAGAACGGTGTGAACCAGGCAGGCAGCAAGGAGTACACCAAGACCGTCACCGCGTACGACACAGTCGGCCGGGCGACGGCCACCTCCCTCACACTGCCCGCCTCCGATCCGCTGGTCACCTCCGGTGCCGTCACCGAGACCGTCGCCCTGGGCACCGCCTACCGGCTCGACGGAACGCTCAACAACGTCAAGGAGCCGGCTGCCGGCGGGCTGCCCGCCGAGACGGTCGAGACGCTCTACAACGACGCTGGCCTGCCCACTCAGCTCTCCGGGCTCTCCGGTTACCTGCTGGGCGCCGACTACTCGGCCACCGGGCAGGTCCACCAGCTGGAGCTGGGGACCTCGGCCGCGGCCAAGCGGATCTTCCTCTCCCGCACCTACGAGCCCGGCACCGGCCGGATGCTCGCCTCCGCCACCGACGACCAGACCCGCGGTCCCGTGCAGGACCTCCAGTACGCCTACGACCAAGCGGGCAATGTCACCTCCATCCACGACCGGGCCGACACGGGCACTGGCGGCGACTACCAGTGCTTCGGCTACGACGGGCTGCGCCGCCTGACCGAGGCCTGGACCCCGAAGACGGCCGACTGCTCGACGGCCGGACGCACCGCGGCCAACCTCGGCGGCCCCGCTCCGTACTGGAGCGGCTTCACCTACAACACCTCCGGGCAGCGGGCCACGGAGACCCGCGGCGGGGCCGACCCGGTCACCTCCACGTACTGCTACGACACAACCCGCCGGCACGCCCTGAAGGCGGTCGTCCGCTCCACCGCGCCCGACGCCTGCGCGTCGGCGGCGGCCCAGTACACCTACGACGACTCCGGACGCACGGAGAGCCGTGCCGAGAGTGCCGCCTCGACGGTCCGCCAGTCGCTCCTGTGGAACCACGAGGGCCGGCTGGGCAAGCTCACCGAGGGCGGCACCTCCACGGGCTACGTGTACGACGCCGACGGCACCCTGCTGATCCGCCGTGACAACGCGGCCGCCGGCGAGTCGGTGCTGTACCTGGGGAACACCGAGGTGCACCTCAAGTCCGGGAAGAAGTGGGCCAACCGGTACTACACGGCGGGCACCAGCACCGTGGCCGTGCGCACCAACCAGTCGGGCAGCGAGAAGCTGACCTTCCTGTCGGTCGATCATCACGGCACGGGCCACGTCGCGATCTCCGCGGACAGCGCCCAGGCCCTCAGCAAGCGGTACACCACGCCGTTCGGCGCCCAGCGCGGCAGCGACACCGGGGCCTGGCCCGACGACAAGGGGTTCCTCGGCAAGTCGGCGGACGCCGGGACTGGACTGACGCAGGTCGGGGCACGTCAGTACGACCCCTCCATCGGGCAGTTCATCAGCGTGGACCCGAACCTGACGCTGGAGCAGCACCAGTCGCTCAACGGCTACGGCTACGCCAACAACAACCCCACCACGCTCAGCGACCCCTCCGGTCTCGCGGTGCCAGAGTGCAGGACCGGCGAGATCTCCTGCACCGGAGGCATCCCGGACATCCTCCTGGACCGCAAGGCGACGTCGAACCCGCCGCCTCACCGCGGCACGAACTACAACACCGGCCGTGGCCGGGCCGGCCACCCCCCGGCGGGCGCGCCCCGCTACGAGCGCTACCTGGAGCAGCTGCTCTTCTCCAACGCGGAGATCGCCGCCAAGCTCCGCAAGGAGCGGGTCAACCAGATCCTCGACGGGGACTGGGACCTCCACAACTACCTGGAAGAGGAGATCGAGGACATCGACGAGGACCTCTGCCGCAGGGGCGCGCGGGACGGCTGCGGCGCGGCCAACCTGGCGCACGACCTCCTGGAGATGATGGGACCCTCGCGCAGCGACGTGGAAAAGATCATGGAGCGGATCGACGAGTCCTGGAAGCGCAAGAACAAGCAGGGCGAGGAGGGATTCGGGTTCGACGACCCCGCCGAGTTCCAGATCGCGCTGACCCTGGCGATCCACGGACACAATGTGATGTCCCGGAACGACGACCAGCTCGCGCCGCATGCCGGTGATGCCTGGGTGGACGACAAGCGGGCCGACTTCAAGGCTATGACCAGTACGCGTGACGACGGTCTTCGCGACCACTTGAAGAAGGCCGACCGAAAGCAGCAGGTCGACCTGGCCGTGATCGATCTTCGCAAGGGCGGCATGGACGAGAAGACGGCGAACAAGGGCATCGACGACTTCAAGCGCAGCAACACGCATATCCAACGCGTCATCGTCTTCGGGCGCGGATACATGCTCGACCTGGACGTCAAGTAGGCACGTGGCTCCTGTCGGCGGGGTGCCGGGACTCCCGGCACCCCGCCGATCGTTCACGTGGATACTTCCGAGGCAGACGGCGAGACAGAGAGCGAGAGATGCGCATGACAGACTTTGAGAAGCACGGTGGTGGCGATCGGGACTTCGAGTTCCGGGTCGGCCCCACCGCCGGGCCGTGGGACACCACCGGCTTCGGAGACCGGCTTTGGCAGGACGTCGGGGGCATCCTGGACGTGGCCCTCGGGCAGGCCCCCGGCGTCACCCAGGAAGACGGCGGCCGCCTTTACGGCTTCCAGAGCGACGATGTGACCGTGAGCTTGTACGTGGGCGAGCCGGATCCTGGTCCTCCCCTCGAATCCGTTCCGGCCATGCTGACCGCCCGGTCCCGGTCCGACACGGTGGAGACCTATCAGCTCGCCGAGCGTCTCTACGATCAACTGGTCGGCTTCGGCACCTACCTGGTCCTTGTGTTCGACGACAATGTCATGCCCGTCGCGGCCAACTTCGACATCGGCGAATGGTGACAGGTGTGCACGTCCGCGTCGAAGACCGGCGGGCGGTATCCGGGCCTCGCGGTTCCAGCGGCACGGTGCCGCTACCCGGGGGGGCACTACCGGCCTACGGCCCACGTCGACCAGGAACTGCAGTCGGCCGTCACCGCTCCAGTCCCGACCCAACTCTCCTCGTACAGCCAACCCACCGTGCAGCACGCCCTGCTCCGCACGGCGGACGAGTTTCGTTCGGCCGCGCGTCCAAGCCCGCCCCCGACTCGGCCGACCTCGCCTACGGCCGAACCGCGACCGCGTCGTCCACCGAGACGGCCTTCCTCGCCGTGGTCAACGAATTCGACGGGGATCCCACCACGCGCTGGACCAGCGCCTATAGCAACGACCAGTGACTCAACGTCGACCTTGGGTTCCGCCCGAAGCATCGACACCGTGAGGCTCGCCTGGGAGGTCGCCTACGGCAAGGAGCACGCCATCCAGGTCTCCGGCGACGGTACGGCCTGGCGCACCGTCGCCCAACGCCGCGGCCCGACCGGCCCGGTCACCGGCGAGCCCGGGCCCGCCTGCGCATCGGCCCAATCCACCCGCCCAAGGCGGGCGCTGTACCGGGACGGCACTCGACGCCACCGGCTACGAAATCCCAACCGGTGGAAGGGGCGCCTTGGTCCCGAGTCCGCGCGGGCGCGGTTCTCTCGGGAGCCGTACACGTGTCGGCGCGGTCGCTCGCGGGGGCGTCGGGCGTGGACCGGTGCCGGACCCCGGGCACGGCCCGCCGGTCGGGGTGTTTACGTTCCTCTTATGCGATTCCCCAGAGTTCTGACCGGCGTGGCCGCGGTGACCCTACTCAGCGCGGGCTGCGGCGCTTCGGAAACCGCCCAGGGCGGCGGCAGCGACGACGCGGCAAAGGCCCTGCCGGTCGCCATCGCCGGCCCTCAGCCGGACGTGTACATGCGTGCGGCGACGCGCTCCGGGTCACCCCGGCCCCCGATCTCGGCGCTCCCTTCGTGAAGAAGGTGGAGCACGCGCTGCGCGAGGACGTGCTCAGCACCGCCAAGGTCGCCGGTAAGACCAGCACCACTCACCCCGCCGGCGTGACGCAGAAGGCCGGTGCGGTCAGCCAGTGCATGGTGACATACGCGGGGGCGAGATCCCCTACGACGTCAAGATCAGCGACAGCTACACCGCGGGCAGCAGCATCATCTCGTACACCAAGGAGCCCAAAAAGGCGCTCCTGGTCGACAAGCTCATCTACCAGATGATCAATGAGAGGTACGGGGCGACACCGGCTTCACATGCCAGCACTGGGGCAAGCACGCCAAAAACGGCAAGCCGGGCTACCGGACTGTGCGGATCAAGATCGACAGCAATAGCTCCAGCTACAACTTCGAGGAAGTCGAGTAACGCCTGCCGGAGCCGGAACCTAGGCAGAGGCCCGTGTCTGTCGACGATAGCTCTGCGTTCGGGAAGCCGGACCCGCCGGCTTCCCGAACCGGGCCTGCAACGGGTCCCCTGTCGGGTGTGTCGAGCCCGGCCGGTTCACGACACCGAGCCTTCTGCATGGTGGACACGTTGTTTGACGCGATAACGATGTAGTCGCCGACCTCGTGGGCGCCGGTGAGCAGGGCGTACGTGGCGGCGAAGCGGGCAGCGCGAGGCATGGTCATCTCCTGGTGAGGGGCCGGCGAGCGCCGACGGGATCAAGGTTGTCCGTGTGTCGCGGCGCGCAGTGTCCAGCGCTGAGCGACTCTGACGCGTAAATAACAGCAGGTCAGGGTGGGTGTGGGCATGGCTGGGTGCCCGGTGGTCGCGGAGGACCGCCGGAAGCGCCGGGAGCCGTACTCGCCGCCTCGGTCGCTGTGGAAGATCACGTCCTTCACGTCACCGCCGCGGGTGGCCGCGGCCATGTTCAAGGACGCCACGACCAGGTCAGCGTCATGGTGTGCGCCCATCGCGTAGCCGAGCAGCCGGCGCGAGAACAGGTCGATGACGGTGACGAGGTAGAGCTTGCCCTCACCGGTGGTGATCTCGGTCATGTCGCCGCACCACACCTGGTCCGGGGCGTCCGCGGTGAAGTCCCGCCGCACGAAGTCCGGGGCCGCCGGCCGTTTGCCGGGCCGGGTCAGCCCGCGCCGTCGGCGCACCTTCCGCCCCGCCAGCCCGAGCTCGGCCATCAGACGGGCGACGGTGTTCACCGAGACCCTCCAGCCGGCGCGGACCAGGAGACGCCAGACCTTCGGGGAACCGTAGGTGCCGCCGGAGTCCTCGAAGATCTGCCGGACCACGTCGGCCATCTGTCCGCGCCGGACCTCACGCACGGTGGCGCTTGTCGCGCCACTTGTAGAACCAGGACTCCGACACCCCGAGAGCTCTGCAGGCCAGCCGGTGCGGGATGCGGTGCCCGGTCCTCTGGTTACCGATGAACACGGCCAGGGCGGCCGGGTCCGTCCCGGTTACTTCTCCGATCTGCACGCTGCAGATCTCGCCCGGCGCCCGCCGCTACTACGACAAGCAACGAGCCCGGGACCTGGACTACAACCCCGCCCTGCGCCAGCTCGGCAACCGCCTCATCGGCACTGACCATGGAGCAGGAGATTGCCGATTCGCTGCAAACCAGGTCGCTGCGCTTCGTGGCCAGCGAGGGAGAGCACTGCAGGGTGCCATCTCCCACTGCTCTCTGATTCGATCTTGAAGAGTGGTGGAAACAGCAGCTCAAAGCCGCTCAGGACCTCGACGCTTGAACTGGTTCATGACGTTCATCTCCAGCAAGAGCTTCATGCCGTTCGTGATCTACCGGGTCCTGCTCGGCATCCTGCTGGTCATCCTGATCGGCAGGGGCGTCCTCAGCCCCCACGCCGGCGAGTCGGCGGGCTAGGGCCCGTCTTCCGCAAAGAACGTGGCGCACGTCACCGCTCCGCGTGAATCGAAGGCCGTTCGGGAACGTTCCCGGGCGGCCTTCGCGTCGTTGTGCTGAAGAGACCTGAAGACGAACAGCAGGGGGTGTCCCATGGGTCGAGTGGTGCTGGAGCGGTTTCCGGCCGGAAGTCCGAGGGGAAGTTGGCCGGCCGAGGAGTACGCGGCGCAGCGGACGCGCGAGGGCGTGCCCGCGGAGGTGGTGATGGATCTGGCCAGCGACGCCTACCTCGTGGTGGTCCGTCCCCGGGAGGCGCGTTCCGGTCACTGACGCGGGGCCGGAAGATCCGGTCCCCGCACGCCCCTTGGCCTCCGCGCCCCGCGCCCGCACACTGACCCGATGACGCAGCGTGTGGACCTTGCGGGCTTGATGGACCGGCTGGCGATCGACGAGCTGGTCACGGGGTACGCCATCGCCGTGGACGACGGCGACTGGGACGCGTACCGCGCCCTGTTCGCCCCGGGCGGGCGGGCCGACTACGCCTCGGCCGGCGGGATCGAGGGCCCCGCCGGGGAGGTCGCGGACTGGCTCGCGGAGACGATGAAGCTGTTCCCGGTGCGCCAGCACCTCATCGTCAACCGGCTGATCCGGATCCCGGACGAGGGCGGTTCCCCCGGTGACACGGCGGAGGTCCGGGCCGACTTCCTCAATCCCATGCGGCTGGCCGGGGAGGAGCCCGACGAGGGCGGCCCCGCCGTCACCGCGCCCAACTTCGTCGCGGCGGGCCGCTACACCTTCGCCGTCACCCGTACCGCCCGGTCCGGCTGGCGGCTCTCGCGGGTGACCGTCCACGAGAAGTGGCGGCACATGTCGTTCTGACGGTTCGACGGGCAGATGGCCGGACGGACGGGTGCCGGACGGACAGGTGCCGGACGTACAGGTGGTTCACCCGGCGGACAACCGGTTCACGGACAGCTGGTTCCACAAGCGGCTGGTTCCACGGGCAGGGCTGTTCCACACTGGAAGCGGAGGCCCAGGGTGCTGACGGTCTCGACGGTCTCGAAGCGGGTCCCGTGGTGGCGTGCGCCGGCAGCGGTCGTCGCGGGGGCCCTGCCCTGCCTCGCCTTCCCGGCCCCCTCGCTGTGGTGGTTCGCCTACGTCGCCCTCGTGCCCTGGATCCTGCTGCTGAGGTCGGCCCCCACCGGCCGGCGCGCGGCCCTGGAGGGCTGGCTCGGCGGCGCCGGCTTCGTCTTCGCCGTCCACCACTGGCTGCTGCCCAGCCTCCACGTGTTCCTCTTCGCCGTGGCGGCGCTCGTGGGCCTGCTCTGGATTCCCTGGGCGCTGCTGGTGCGGGAGCTGCTCGGCGGGCTCCCGGGACCGGGGCGGGCCGCGGCCGCGCTGGTCCTCGTACCGGCGGGCTGGCTGCTGTCGGAGCTGGCCCGGTCCTGGCAGGGGCTGGGCGGTCCGTGGGGGCTGCTCGGTGCCAGTCAGTGGCAGGTGGCGCCCGCGCTGCGGCTGGCTTCGGTGGGCGGGGTCTGGCTGGTCGGCCTGCTGGTCGTGGCGGTGAACTGCGCGCTGGTCCTGCTAGCCACGGCGCCGGGGGCGCGGACGCCCGCGCTGGCCGGGGTGACGGGCTGCGCGGTGCTGGCGGGGGTGGTGTGGCTGTGGGCGCCCCGCCCGGAGGTCTCGGGCGTGCTGCGCGTGGCCCTCGTACAGCCGGGCCCGGTCGAGGACGGCCCGGACGGCGCGGAGCGGCGGTTCGCCCTCGGGGAGCAGCTGACCGGGGCCCTGGCCGGGCAGGGGCCCACGGGGACCTCTGCCGGGCTCCGCCCGGACCTGGTGGTGTGGGGGGAGAGCAGTGTCGGCGAGGACCTGACGGCCCGCCCGGACCTGGCCCGGCGGCTCGCCGCCCTGTCGGCGCGGGTGGGGGCTCCGCTGCTGGTCAACGTGGACGCGCGGGCCGCCGACCGGCCCGGGATCCGCAAATCGGCGGTGCTCGTCGGTCCCGGGGGCCCGACCGGTGACCGGTACGACAAGATGCGCCTGGTCCCCTTCGGGGAGTACGTGCCGGCCCGCGGGCTGCTGGGCTGGGCCACCTCGGTCGGCAAGGCCGCGGCGGAGAACCGCGTTCCGGGCGAGGCGCCGGTCCTGATGGACCTGCCCGGCCGGCCGGGCGTCCGCCTCGGCCCGCTGGTCTGCTTCGAGTCGGCGTTCCCGGACATGAGCCGCCACCTCGTCCGCGAGGGCGCCGCACTGCTCGTCGACCAGTCGTCGACTTCCACCTTCCAGAACAGCTGGGCACCGGCCCAGCACGCCTCGCTGTCCGCGCTGCGCGCCGCCGAGACCGGCCGGCCCGAGGTCCACTCCGCTCTCACCGGCATCAGCGCGGTGCACGGCCCGTCCGGCGAGCGGATCGGGCCGGCGCTGTCCACCTCGGCGAGCACGGCATGGGTGTACGAGGTCCCGCTCGCGCGGGGCACGACCCTGTACGTCCGCTTCGGGGACTGGCCCGTGGGCGCCTCGCTGACCGCCCTGGCCGTCTACGGCGCGGCCGCGGGCGCCCGCTCCGTACGGCCCGGGAAACGCGCCGGGGCGCCCCTGGGAACACCACCGGCGCCGACCGGGTAGCCGACCGTGTCGTGGCCGCTCAGGACGCCTGCTCCAGCGCGGACCTCACCACCCGCTCGCACAGTTCGTGGGTGGCCAGCGCGTCGCGCGCGCTGAGGGTCGTGCCCGTGGAGACGGCCTCCAGGAAGGAGTCGACGACCTGCTCGATGCCGCGCTGGCGGGCCACCGGCACCCAGTCCCCGCGCCGCCGGACCGTGGGCTGGCCCTTGTGGTCGATGACCTCCGCGAGGTTGACGACCTGGCGCTTGGTGTCCTGCCCGGAGACCTCCAGCACCTCCTCCGTGGAACCGGAGAGCCGGTTCATGATGCCGAGCGCGGTGAAGCCCGTACCGGACAGCTGGAGCACCACCTGGCTCATCAGGCCGTCCCGCACCACGGCCCGTACGTCGACCTGGTCGGCCTCGCCGGGCAGCAGGAAGCGCAGGGTGTCGACGACGTGGATGAAGTCGTCCAGGACGAAGGTCCGTACGTCCTCGGGCAGGCCGACCCGGTTCTTCTGCATGACGATGAGGTCGCGCGCGTGGTCGGCGCACTGCGCGTAGCCGGGCGCGTGGCGGCGGTTGAAGCCGACGGCGAGGGAGACCCCGCGCTCCTCGGCCAGCTCGACCAGGCGGCGCGATTCCGCGAGCTCGTAGGCGATCGGCTTGTCGACGTACGTCGGCACGCCCGCTTCCAGCAGCCGTTCCACGATCTCGGGGTGGACGGCGGTCGGGGCGTGCACGAAGGCCGCGTCGAGCTTCTGGGCGAGCAGCGAGTCGAGGTCGGTGTGCAGGCGTTCGGCCGGGACGCGGTGCTGGGCGCCGACCCGTTCGAGGGTGGCCGGGGTCCGGGTCTGCAGGTGCAGTTCGAGCCCCGGGCGGGTGGTCAGGACGGGCAGGTACGCCTTCTGCGCGATGTCGCCGAGTCCGATACAGCCGACCTTCACCGGGACCTCCAGGTTCGTTCCTTGTGGGAGTACGCAGCCTAACCGGTGGTGACCACGGCCGAGTTCGACCAGGATGGCGCCCATGACGATCAGTGACGGATCCCACCGTTCCGAACCCTCCACCACGGCCGACGAGCGCGAGATGCTCGACGGCTGGCTCGACTACCACCGCTCCACCCTGGCCTGGAAGTGCGAGGGCCTGTCCGACGCGCAGCTGCGCACCACCCCGCTGCTGCCGTCCGCACTGAGCCTGCTGGGACTCGTGCGGCACATGGCCGAGGTGGAGCGGTACTGGTTCCGGGAGATCATGCTGGACGAGGAGCTGCCCGAGCTGTACTGCAACGGCGAGAACCCGGACGGGGACTTCCACTTCGCCGACAAGGACACCTGGGCCGAGGCGGAGCGGGTGTGGCAGACCGAAATCGAGCTGGCCCGGCAGGCCGCGGCCGGCCGCTCGCTGGACCTCGCCTCGAAGGCCGAGAGCCACCGCCGGGGCGAGGTGTTCAGCCTGCGCTGGGTCTACAACCACATGATCGAGGAGTACGCGCGCCACAACGGCCACGCGGACCTGCTGCGGGAGCACATCGACGGCGCCACGGGCGAGTAGCCGTCACCCGTGCGGGGTGAATATCGGCTCCGGGTTTTCGCAACACAGTCCTCGCACAGCAGAGTTGTGTGAGTGCATCCAACCCGAACCACGACAAAGCTGCTGCTCGGCGTCGCCTGTGCGGTCTCGGCCGTCTCCGGCTGCGTGAACGTGACCCCGGCTCCCCTGCAGCCCGCGACCGCCCCCGGCACCCCGGGGGCGCCGCCCCGGCACGAGCCCCGCGGCGGGCCGGGGGCCGCGCCGGTGGTCGTCCGGGCACCCGCTCTGGAGGCGCTGGAGGCCGTGGAGGCAAGGCCGGGACACCCGGCCGGGCCGGCCCCCTCCGCTTCCGGCCGGGCCGCCGTCCCGCGGGCCGCGGCCCCTACCGCGCAGGCGGCGCAGGACGGCCGGCCGGGAGCACGCGGAGCCCCGGCGGCCGCAGCGCCGGTTCCGGACATCCCGGAGCCCCGGCGGCCCAGCGGGCACCGCGACCACACCGACGGGCGTCCGGGCGGGCACCCCGGACGGCCCCGTTCCGAGGGCGGCGAGGTGCCGCGCGAGCTGGTGCGGGAGCTGCCGGTGCGGCCCGCCGACGTGTGCGCGCTGGGCCGCCGGCACGGGCGCTGGCATCCGGACAGCCCGGAGGCCCGCATCTGCGCGGGCGTCCAGGGCGGCTGACGGCCCGGCCCTGCTCCTCCTGGTTCCGCTCCCGCTCCCGCTACTGGTTCTGCTCCGGGAACGGTCGGGGCCCCTCCCCCGGTTCCGCCGCCAGGCGGCGCTCCAGGCGGGCGATGGCGGCCCGTACGCCGTTCCCGTACCCGTCGTCGGCCAGGGCACCGGTGGCGGCGCGGGCCCGCGCCAGGTGGATCCGGGCCGCCTCGGGGCGCCGTAGCTTCACGTAGTCGGCGGCCAGGCTCAGGTGCAGCGACGGGTAGAAGACCCGGACGGCCGGGGGCGGACCGGGACCGTCGCCGTCGGCTTCGGCGTGCGCGGCGGCCAGGGCCCTGAGGTCCCAGGCCAGCTCCTCGGCGGGGTCGTCCTGCGCGTCGGCGAGGTAGTGCGCGAGCGTGCAGCGGTGCAGGGAGTCGCCCTCCGTGCCGATCTCGGACCAGATCTCGCCGAGCCGGTTGCGGGCCTCCTCGCGGTCGCCGGCGTGCAGCAGGATGGCCGCTTGGCCGATCCTGGTCATGACGGCGTCCTCAGACGCCTCCTGCTGCTCCGTCAACGCGGCCTCCGGCTTGTTCCTGTCAGACCTGCTCCGGTCTGATCATCAAGACGCTAGCCGGAGGCACCGGCAATGCCGCCTAGGCGCGGTCGGTCATCGGCCCAGGTCCGGGATCCGCCAGTCGATCGGCGCATGGCCCTGGGCGGCGACGGCCTCGTTGATCTGGGTGAACGGCCGGGAGCCGAAGAACTTCTTGGCCGACAGCGGGGAGGGGTGGGCCCCCTTGACGACCGCGTGCCGCTCCTCGTCGATCAGCGGGAGCTTCTTCTGGGCGTACGCCCCCCAGAGGACGAAGACGGCCGGGTCGGGGCGCGCGGCCACCGCGCGGATCACCGCGTCGGTGAACTTCTCCCAGCCCTTGCCCTTGTGCGAGTTGGGCTCCGCCTCGCGGACGGTGAGCACCGCGTTGAGCAGCAGGACGCCCTGCTCGGCCCACGGCATCAAGTACCCGTTGTCCGGGATGGGGGTGTCCAGCTCCGCCTGCATCTCCTTGTAGATGTTGCGCAGCGAGGGCGGGGTCTTCACGCCGGGCTGCACGGAGAAGCACAGCCCGTGGCCCTGGCCCGCACCGTGGTACGGGTCCTGGCCGAGGACCAGCACCTTCACCTGGTCGAACGCGGTGGCCTCCAGGGCCGCGAAGACCTGCTCGCGGGGCGGGTAGACCGGCCCGTTCGCCCGCTCCTTCTCGACGAACTCGGTGAGTTCCTTGAAGTAGGGCTGATCCAGCTCCCCGCCGAGGACGGGGAGCCAGGACTCGGGCAGCATCTGGGTCACGGCGACAACCTCCGGTACACGTTGTTCGAGACTTCACGCCCGCGCAACTGCTTCGCGCGACGGATCAAGAACTTACCGGTGACCACTGACAACGCGGCGCCCGCCCACCCCGCCCGGGTGGGCGGTGCGGGCGGGCGGGGCGGCGTACGGGGCCTGCTACCAGCTGGTCTTGCGGTGCAGCTCCCACAGCTGCATGACGGTCTGCGGGTCGAGCGCCCGCTCCGCGCCGGCGATGTCCTCGCGGGCGGCGACGTACAGCTTGCCCTGCCACAGGGGCAGCAGCCGGACGTCGTCGGCGAAGATCTGCTGGGCCTTCTCGAACTCGTGGACGCCGGCCGACCGGTCGCTCTCGCGGCGGGACTTGGGCAGGATGACGCTCAGGATCTCGTTGGACTCGTACGGGGTGCCGACCGCGTTCTCCTTGCCGACGAACGGCGCGATGAAGTTGTCCGGGTCCGGGAAGTCGGGGAACCAACCGCGGCCGAAGACCGGGTATTCGCCCTTCTTGTAGCCCTCCTGGAAGGCCTTCCAGGGCTGCCCGCGCAGGGTGATCTTGAAGAGCCCGCTCTCGTCGAGCTGGCGCTTGAGCTCGGTGAACTCGTCCGCGGTGGAGGCACCGTAGCGGTCGGTGGTGTACCAGAAGGTCAGGTCGACCGGCGTGGGGATCCCGGCGTCCTTGAGGGTCTTCTTGGCCTTGGCCACGTCCGGCTGGCCGTACTTGTCGTAGAACGGCGTCTTGTGGCCGACGACCCCCTTGGGGACCATCGAGTAGAGCGGCTCGGCGGTGCCCTGGTAGACCTGCGAGACGAGCGCCCCGCGGTCGATGAGCTGCGCGATCGCCTGGCGCACCTGGACCTTGGCGACCTGCGGGTCCTTGGGGTTGAAGATCAGGTAGCGGATCTCGGCGCCGACGTTCTCGACGACCTGGACGCCCTCGTCGTGCGAGGCGGGGGCCTGGAGGTCCTTGACCTCCTCGGCGGAGAGGCCGCGGTAGGTCGCGTCGATCTCCTTGCCCTTGAGGGCCGCGATCATCTTCTTGGAGTCCGCGAAGTAGCGGATCGTGGCCCCGCCGTTGCGGCGGTTGGCGAAGCCGTTGTAGCTCTCGTTGCGGTTCAGGACCGCCTCGCTGCCCTCTTTGTACGACTCGAGGGTGTACGGGCCGGAGCCGGTGACCTTGTCGCCCTCGCGCAGCTTGTCGGCCGGGTACTGCTTCGGCGAGACCAGCGAGGCGGCCGGGGAGCCGAGCACGAAGGGGAAGGTGGCGTCCGGGGTTTTCAGGTGGAAGACCACCGTCTGCGCGTCCGGCGTCTCGATCTTGTCGAGGCTGCCGAAGAGGGCCTTGGGGCCGGAGGGGGCGTCGATGGCCATGATCCGGTCCAGGGAGTGCTTGACGGCCTTGGCGTCCAGCGGCTCGCCGTCGGAGAACTTCAGGCCCTTGCGCACGGTGCAGCGGTACGACTCGTTCCCGGAGTCGGTGAACTCGCAGCTCTGGGCGGCGTCCGGCTGGGGCTTGGTGGCACCCGTGGGGAACGCCAGCAGGGTCTGGTAGACGTTCCGGTAGAGCTCCCAGGAGCCGTCCCAGGCCGCGGCCGGATCGAGGGTCGTGGGTGCGCTCGTCGTTCCGACGACGATCCGCTGTTCGCCATTGCCACCGTCGTCCGAGAACAGGCCGCATCCGGAGAGCAGGGATATGGACGCAACGGCCGCAGTGATCTGCAGGCATCTGGTCCGGTTGAACACGTGCACGCTCCTCGATCAGCCAGGGGTGCGGCAGACCCTACCGCAGAGCATCACGAAACCAATGGGTAGGTTTCATGAGGCACTTGACCGATTACGTGCCCATTCGGTACGCATTTGCCTCCCCTTGAGAGGCAAATGCGTCCGATTATCGGTCAATGCACTCCGGCATTGAGGAACATTCCCCCGTCAACGATCAGAGTTTGTCCCGTGATCCATTCCGCTTGTGCAGATGTAAGAAAAGCGGCGGCCCCTCCGATGTCCTCCGGAACCCCGAGCCGGCCCAGCGGATAGGCCGCGGCCGCCTCCTGTTCCCGGCCCTCGTAGAGCGCCTGCGCGAACTTGGTCTTCACCACCGCGGGCGCGATCGCGTTGACCCGGACCCCCGGCGCCATCTCGTGGGCGAGCTGGAGGGTCAGGTTGACCATGGCCGCCTTGCTCATCCCGTACGCCCCGATGAAGGGCGAGGCGGAGACGCCGGCGATGGAGGCGATGTTGACGATCGCGCCGCCGTTCTCCTTCTGCCAGGCGTGCCAGGTGCGCTGGGCGAAGCCGAGCGCCGAGATCACATTGGTCTCGAAGACCTTGCGGGCCACCCCGAGGTCCAGGTCCGCGATCGGCCCGAAGACCGGATTGGTCCCCGCGTTGTTGATCAGGAAGTCGACGCGGCCGAAGGCCTCCATCGCCCGCTCCACGGCGACGGCCTGGTGGGCCTCGTCGTGCGCCTTGCCCGCGACCCCGATCACCCGGTCCGCACCGAGCTGCTCGACGGCCTCCTTGAGGGCCTCCTCGTTCCGCCCGGTGATGCAGAGCCGGTCGCCGCGCGCCACCAGGGCCTCGGCGATGCCGTAGCCGATGCCCCGGCTCGCCCCGGTGATCAGCGCCACCTTGCCGCTGTCCGTTCCGTCGTACGTCATGACGTGAACCCTGCCTTTCGTCAGCTGAGCGGGCCGCCGGCCACGTACATGACCTGGCCGGAAACGAAGCCGGCGGCCTCGCCGGCGAAGAAGGCAATGGCGTTGGCCACGTCGTCCGGGCGCCCGACGCGCTGCACCGGGATCTGCGTGGCGGCCGCGGCCTGGAAGTCCTCGAAGTCCATCCCGACCCGGGAGGCCGTGTGCGCGGTCATCTCGGTGACGATGAAACCGGGGGCGACGGCGTTCGCGGTGATGCCGAACTTGCCGAGCTCGATGGCCAGCGTCTTGGTGAAGCCCTGCAGACCGGCCTTGGCCGCCGAGTAGTTGGCCTGGCCGCGGTTGCCGAGCGCGGAGCTGCTGGAGAGGCTCACGATCCGGCCGAACTTGGCTGCCACCATGTGCTTCTGACAGGCCTTCGACATCAGGAACGCACCGCGCAGGTGCACGTTCATGACGGTGTCCCAGTCGGTGTCGCTCATCTTGAAGAGCAGGTTGTCGCGCAGCACACCCGCATTGTTGACCAGGATGGTCGGAGCGCCGAGCAGGCTCACCACCCGCTCGACGGCCGCCTCCACCTGGGCGCTGTCGGCGACGTCGCAGCCGATCGCGACGGCCGTGCCGCCGGCCGCCGTGATCGCCTCCACGGTGTCCTTGCAGGCCGCCTCGTCCAGGTCGAGTACGGCGACGGCCCGCCCTTCGGCGGCCAGGCGCAGGGCGGTGGCCGCGCCGATGCCCCGGGCCGCCCCGGTCACGATCGCGACGCGCTGCTCGGTGGTGGACATGCTGGATCTCCTCGCCTCGGAAAGCGGCCCCTCAGGGCTGAGCAACCGCTTAGTAGCTTCAGCTGAGGAGACGCTAGGAGCCCTGGCACTCCGTGTCAACGGGGAGTCGATCGGGCTACCGGACCAGCAGGTCCAGCAGCCGCTCCACCTCCACCTCGGGATCGGCCGTCAGGCCGATGTGCACCGGGCCGGGCTGCACGACGGTGCTCCGGGGTGCGATCAGCCACCGGAACCGCCGCCCCGCGTCGTCACCGGCCGCCTGCCCCGCGAACTCGCCGCCCGTGCACACGCCCTCGACCCCGCGCAACGCGGCCCGTACCCCGGCCACGTCGGCCCCCGGATCCAGCACGAGGAGCTTCGCCTCGTCCAGATGGGTGCGCGCGGCGACGTACGAGCGCGCCCGGCAGTAGACGATCACGCCGGCGTTGAAACACTCCCCGCGCTCCATCCGGGGCACCACACGCACCAGCGCGTACTCGAACACGTCCCGCTTGATCACTCGCTGTCGCTCTTCATCTTCCGGGGACGGGGGTCGAGGCGGTCGGCGAGCCAGCCGGGCGGACCCGACCGGACCTTCGCCTCGGCCTCCATCGTGATCCTCTCGTGGATCGTGGCCGCGCGCGGCAGCAGGGCCTGCACGTAGGCGCGGCGCAGCGCGTCGGTGGAGTCGAAGCCCGGCTCGTCGACCAGCCACTCGTCGGGCACGTCGGCCGCGACCTCGGTGAGCAGCTCCTCGGTGACCAGCGGCGCGAGCGCGGCCGCCGCCGCCGCGATGTCCGGGCCGACCGGGGCCAGTACGTGGTCGGAGGCGTTGTAGGGCTTGGCGGCGGCGCTCTCGGCGGTGGGCCAGTTGTGATGCCAGATCATGGTGGCGCCGTGGTCGATGAGCCAGAGGTCCCCGTGCCAGACCAGCATGTTGGGATTGCGCCAGGACCGGTCGACGTTGTTGATCAGTGCGTCGAACCAGACCACGCGCCCCGCCTCCACCGGGTCCACCTGGTACGCGAGCGGGTCGAAGCCGATCGAGCCGGGGAGGTAGTCCATCCCGAGGTTCAGCCCGCCGCTGGCCTTCAGCAGCTCCTGGACCTCCTGGTCGGGCTCACCGAGCCCGATGACCGGGTCGAGCTGCATCTGCACCAGCCGGGGGACGCGCAGCCCCAGCCGCTGGGCCAGCCGGCCGCAGATGACCTCGGCGACCAGGGTCTTGCGGCCCTGGCCGGCTCCGGTGAACTTCATGACGTACGTGCCGAGATCGTCGGCTTCCACGATTCCCGGGAGCGAGCCGCCCTCACGCAGGGGCGTCACATAGCGGGTCGCGATCACTTCTGTGAGCATTTATCCAGGCTATCCGGCGATCATGGTTCACGATCCATGGTTTTCCCGGGGCCGGTCGTAGCGCGCGAGAGGGTTCACGCGGCGGGCGAGGTCCGCGGCGCCGCACCACAGGGCCCCGGCCCCGGCGGCCGCGAAGAGGGCCGCGTACACGAGGAGCATCAGCCCGATCAGGTCGGTCGGGTAGGGCATCGTGCCCGGACCCCAGGCGGCGAGCACCTCACCGACGAGCGGGATGTTCGCCCGGTCCCCTCTCCACCACACGCCGGACGGGCAGCCGGCCAGGAACGCCCCGCCCCAGAGCCACGCCACCGCCCGTACGACCTGCTCCTGCCGTGCCCGCCTGATCGCCGCCGCATGCACGATCGCCGTGGCCGTGGCCACCGCGTCCGCCGCCTCGTCCTCCATGAGTGCCGCTCCTCTCCGCATCGGGCCCGCGCGTGACCCGCGATCCCCGACTGCCGCGTCCCGGGGGCGGGACCGTCCGGTCATGATCGGGCGAGGAGGCTTGGACCGGTAGACATCGGCACGGGACGGATTCCGGCGGATCCCGGCGGACCCGGCCGACCCCGTGGACCCACCGATCCGGCGGATCACCGACGTCCGTGGCCGCGCGGGCCCGCCGTCGCCGAGGAGGGAACGACGGCCGGCGTCACCGCCCCGCCCCCACCGTCTGCCGCCGCGTCAAGGCCGGGGTCCCGCCCCGGGCCGGCCGCCCGTCCGGGGGAGGTGACGAGCAACCGGCCCAAGGCGTCCGGGAACCACCAGTTGGACCGCCCGAGGAGGGTGACCAGAGCCGGGGTGAGGAGGCCGCGTACGACGGTGGCGTCGATGATGACGCCCGCCGCCAGCGCGGTGGCGAACACCTTCACGTCGGTGATGGGGACGCTGCCCAGCGCGGTGAAGGCCAGGAAGAGGATGAGCGCCGCGGAGGTCACGAGCCGGCCGGTCCGGCCGATGCCCGTCACGACGGAGGGGATCACCGTGTCGCGCACCCCCTCGGCGGCCAGCTCCAGGTGGGATTCGCGGATGCGGTGGAGGATGAACACCTCGTAGTCCATGGACAGCCCGAAGAGGAAGGCGAAGACCGCCATGGGGATCCAGATGGTCACCGCCCCGATCGCCGGGGTGCCGAACAGCGCCTCGCTCCCGTGGCCCTCCTGCCAGACGAGCACGACCACCCCGTACGCCGCGCAGGTCGACAGTGCGTTGAGGACCAGGGCCTTCACCGGCAGGACCACCGAGCGCAGGGTCCGGGCCAGCACGACGAAGGTGAGCAGGGCGACGAAGACGAGGATGAGCCCGAGGGACCCGTAGACCGCGTCGATGAAGTCGACGTCCTGGGCGGGTCCGCCGCCCACGAGCGCGCCGGGGGTCTCCCCCGCCGTGTCCATGACCGCCGTCACCGCGTCCCGGCCGTCGCCGCTCGACGGGTCCGCCGCGGTCCACACCTCGACGATGCGCCGTCCGCCGCGCTGCCAGCCCGCGGGGGCCACGGAGCCCGCGACGCCTTCGAGAGCGCCGAGCCTGCTCTCCATCGCGACACTGCTCGCGCCGTCCACGACGACTTCGAGAGGGCGTGCGATGCCCTCGCCGAAGCCCGCGTCGACGATCCGCTGGAAGGCCGCCGCGGGCTGTCCGCCCTGGGCGAGCGTCACGGTGGCCGGCTGCCCCAGGCGCAGGGCGAGTACGGGCGCGGCCAGGGCCAGCAGCAGCGCGCCGCTGATCACCGCGGTGAGCGCGGGGCGGCGGGTGGTGGCCCCGGCGATCCTGGCCCACATCCTGCTGTCCGGGCGGTGCGCCCGGCGCGGCCGGTCGAGTTGGTCGCCCCACGAGTACAGCAGGACGGGCAGCAGGGTCAGGGCGACCGCGACGCTGACGAGCGGGATCAGCAGACCCGCGTAGCCGACGCTGCGCAGGAAGGGGACGGGCAGGACCACGAGGGCGGCGAGCGAGATCGCCACGGTGGCGCCGCTGAGTGCGACGGCGCGGCCGGCACTGGCCAGGGAGCGTACGACCGCTTCGCGGCGGGCGGCGGGACCGGGGCCGTCGGCTCCGGGCTTCTGCCGTTCCTCCCGCCAGCGGGTGACGACGAGGAGGGCGTAGTCGATGGCGATGCCCAGACCGATGAGGGCCACCAGGAACTGGACGATGAACGAGACGTCGGTGACCCCGGTGATGCCGCGCACCAGCAGGAACGTGGTGGGGATGGCGACCGCGGCCATCAGCAGGGGAACGACGGCCAGGCCGCTGGTGAAGACGAGGCAGAGCACGACGAGGGCCCCCAGGGCTCCGATCAGCGTCTCGTGGATCGGGCTGCGCTGGGCTCCGCTGTCGCGGCCGGACAGGACGGGCTGGCCGGTCAGCTCGACCGGTGCGCCCGCGATCTTCGCCTGCCCGACCGCCTGCCTGATCCCCGGGAGCGACTGCTCGTAGGGGGCGTTGGTGCGGTTCGCCGGCGGGTAGAGCAGCGCGACGGTGGTGCGCCTGTCCCCGGAGATCAGGGAGTCGTCGCCCGTGTTCGCGTAGGACACGCTGCGGCCGCCCTGCGGAGTGACCTTGGCGATCAGGTCGCCCCAGGCCGTACGGACCTCCTCGCTGTCGGCGGTCGTGCCGTCCGGCACGGTCACCACGAGGAGGAGCGGGGCGTTCTTGCCTCCGGTCTGGGAGAAGTGCCGGGCGAGGGTGTCGTTCGCCACCTGGGCCGGCTTGTCCGGGAGGCGGGACTCGAAGGAGAGCCTCTCGATCGTGCTGCCGGACAGGGCGCCCCCGACCAGGGTGAGCACCACCCAGACCAGGACCACGGGCAGCCGATGGGCGAGCACCCATCGCGTCATGCGCTCCACGGCACACCTCCTGTAGCGACGCTATTGTGTAGCCTCGCTACACATGGCGGTCAACGTAGCCGCCTGGCACGGCGTCCGCAACACAAAGCCATTGCCGGGCAGGAGAGTTGGGCGGGGCACGGACCGCGCCGGGGAACGCGAAGAGCCCCTGGCGGGAGCGGCATCCGTCCGTGGATGCCGCCCCCACCAGGGGCTCTGATCGTGGTGTTAAACGGTGTTACGCGGTGTTGCGCGGTGTTGCGCGGTGTTGCGCGGTGTTGCGCGATGCTGCGGAACGCGGACGCTACGGGGAACCGGCTCCCCGCATCACCGAGAGGAAACGCTTCAGGGCCAGCCCGAAGTAGGCGCCGGCCAGCAGGGTCAGGGCCGCCGCGACGGAGACCATCGGCCAGTCCAGGGATTCGGGGTGGCTCAGGCCCCTGTTGAGCATCAGCAGGATCAGCGCACCCAGCACGCAGAGCAGTCCGATGAGAGCCGCGAGCGTCCCGGTCGTGACCCCGCGGTCCCGCCGGGCGTCCGCCGCCTCGATGCCACTGCCCTTGCGGAGCCCGGAGACGGCTCCCGCCAGGGAGAGCACACAGCCGAACGCGACGACCGACAACCCCACCAGCAGCAACGGCGGATGTCGGTACGCCCACGGCCCGGGCGGACCCCCGAGCATGGCGGACGCCCAGGTCGCCGCGAGCAGCGGCAGCGCGCACACGGCGCGCACGGACAAGTGGTTGGCTCTGATCCGCAGCGTGGCGTCGTTGTAGGCCCGTGCCACCTCGGTGGGCGGACCCCACTCCCGGACGGCGCGCTGCGCGGCCTCCTCGGCGTCGGGACAGTGCTCCAGATTGCTCTCGGTCGCACACTCCAGGCCGTCCAGCACCTCATCGAGGATCGCCGACCGCCTGGAAGACGGTCCGACGAGGTGCTCGGCGATGCGGGCGGTGTAGCGCCGCAGTACCGCCGCTTCCGTCACGCCCCGCCTCCGAGCACCACCGAGATGATCGAGGAGACCTCCCGCCATGCCGTGCGCTTGTCGGCCAGGGCGCGGCGGCCGGCCGTGGTGAGGAAGTAGTTGCGGCGGCGGCGGCCGTTGAAGGTCGACCACTCGCTGCCGACCAGCCCCGCGGCCTCCAGCCGGTGCAGGGCCGGATAGACCGTCCCCGTAGGGAGGTTGATCGCGTCCCCGCTGCGCCGCTTGAGCTCTTCGATGACGGCATACCCGTGCTGCTCTCCGGGCTCCAGCACGGCCAGCAGCATGCCTTCCAGGTTGCCTCGCAAGGTCTCTGCCTTCATGTCGCCACACTACACATCGGGGCCGGAACCGGACCCGGCGCTCGCCCCGGCGCCTCCCGCTCGGGCTGCGCCAGCCGGGATCGAGGCCGGGATCGGGGCCTGGATCGGGGCCGGCGCCCGGGTGCCCCTGGCGCCGATCAGGGACAGCAGCGGCCCCGTCATCGCCGTCGTCATCAGGGCCATCACGACCATCAGGGAATACAGCGAGCCGTCCAGCAGCCCGAGTTCCAGACCCACTCCGAGGATCACCAGCTCGGTCAGGCCCCGGGTGTTCATCAGCGCCGCCAGGGTGGCCGAGTCCCTCTTGCCCAGGGACTGCGAGCGCGCGCCCAGGTAGGTGCCGCCGAGCTTCCCGCCGATCGCGACGAGCAGGATGACGCCGAACTCGGCCAGTCCTTCGATCCCCACGCCCCGCAGGTCCACCTTGAGGCCCGCCACCACGAAGTACACGGGGAGCAGCAGGAAGGTGATCTGGCCGGTGCGTTCGAGGATCTGCTCGCGCAGCAGGTCCACGCCCTCGCGGGGCATCAGCGCACCGAACAGGAAGGCGCCGAAGATGTGGTGCATCCCCATAGCCTCGGTGGCCGCCGCGGAGAGGAGCGCCCCGACGATCACGAGGGCCAGGATCGTCTGGGTGAGGGGCTTCTCGGTACCGCCCGGCGCGAACATCCTGCGCAGCAGTGGCCGCAGGGCCAGCAGTACTCCCGCCAACGGGATCAGCAGGGCCACCATCCAGTAGTCCGCGGCGCCGCCGGCCACCGCCTGCACGCCGCCGAGTGCCGACCAGGCCGCCACGTCGACGACCGCCGCCGTGGCCAGCGCGAGACCCCCGATCGCCGTACGGGACAGCTCCCGGCTGACGAGGATCCGGGCAAGGACGGGAAAGGCGGTCACCGATACCGACAGGCCCATGAACACCACGAATGCGGCCCGCTGTTCGGTGGGGTGGTGGCGCAGCACGTAGAAGGCGAGGAGGGCGCCGAGGGCGAACGGCACGAGGGTCGATCCGACGGCCGCTCCGAGGGTTGCCCGGACCCTGCCGCGCAGGAAGCGGTGCTCCAGTTCCAGACCGACGGCGAACATGAACAGCGTGACCCCGACGTTCGCCAGGCCGGCCAGCAGGGGCCGCACGTCGGCCGGGAAGAGGCGGTCCGTGGCCAAGTCGCCCAAGAGGGTGGGCCCGAGGAGGATCCCGGCGAGGATCTCACCCACGACGGGCGGCTGGCCGACGCGGGCGGCCAGAGCGCCCAGCCCGCGGGCGAGCATCAGGATCAGCGCGATGTCCAGCAGGAGCAACTGCACTTGATGGCTGGTCATTGGGGCACGAACCTCGACCTCCCCGTGGGCCGTCACGCGCACAGCGCGCGGATTCCGCTCCCCACGCTACGCACGGCCCACACGCCGCGGCCAACCCCCGACCCTACGCCGCCGCGATTTGCGGAACTCGACAACGGCTCCCGATTTGGCGGGTGTTACGGAGATCAGCCCGCCGGGGCCCACTGGGCCAGGAGGGCTTCGGCCGTGGTGATGGCCGCGACGAGGGAGAGGGAGTTGCGGATCACCTCGGCGGTCCAGGCGGCGGGCACCCCGGCGATGGCGTCGGACGGGACCACGACCTGGTAGCCGAGGTTGACCGCGTCGAAGACGGTGTTCGGGATCGCGATGTTGGAGGAGACCCCGGTGACGACGAGGGTGCGGATGCCGAGATTGCGCAGCAGCGCGTCCAGGTCGGTGCCCGCCATCGGGGAGAGCCCGTGCAGCCGGCGGACCACGAGGTCCTGCTCGGCGACGGTGATGGGCGCGGCGACCTCCACGGCCGGGCTCCCGGTCAGCTGGCGCACGGGCAGCCTCCCGGCGGCCCGGAACAGCCGGGCGTTGCTGTTGGCCCCGAGCCCGTCCGGCCGCCGCTCGGCGACCGCGTGCAGCACCTGCACCCCGGCCCCGCGCGCGGCCTCGACCAGCGCGGCGACCCGGTCCAGCATGCCGGAGTCCCGGGCCTCCTTCGCCAGTTCCGGCAGGGCGCTCTCCTCGCCGACGACGCCGCTCTGGCACTCGACGGTGAGCAGTGCGGTGGTGGCGGGATCGAGATCGGCCATGGCTCCCCCTGGCGTGGCGACGGAAGAGCACGCATGATTCCTGACACATAGTCAGATGTGAAGGGGCGCGGACCATATGGACAGGACACCCGTGGACGGCACACCCGTGGACAGCACACCCGTGGACAGGGCGCAGCGGCGGGGCCGCCGCATCATGATGACCGACGAGGAGACGAACGCCTTCCTGCGCGAGCAGCGCACCTGCCGGGTGGCCACGGTCTCCCCCGACGGGCGCCCGCACGTGGGCGCCCTCTGGTTCGTCTGGGACGGCACCTCCCTGTGGCTGTACTCGATCACCCGCAGCCGCCGCTGGTCCGACCTCCGCAAGGACCCCCGCATCTCGGTGGTCGTGGACGCCGGTGAGGCCTACGACGAACTGCGCGGGGTGGAACTGTCCGGCACGGCCGTCTTCGTGGGCGAGGCCCCGCGTACGGGCGAGCCGTGCGGGGAACTGGCCGAGCCGGAGCGGCTCTTCCCCGTCAAGAACTTCGGCATCACGGAGATGCCGCACGACGGACGGCACGCCTGGATCCGGCTGACACCGGACTCGATCGTGTCCTGGGACTTCCGCAAGATCTAGGCCGAAGCCGAAGCCGAAGCCGTGGCCGCGGCCACCCGCTTCAGGGCCTCGACGGCGGCCCGGATCGACGGCCGGCGGTCGGCGTCCGCCCGCCAGACGACGTACACGTGGCGCCGGACGCTGTCGCGCACCGGCAGCAGCCGGACCCCCGGCGGCACGGGACCGCGCCCCAGCCGGGGGGCCACGCACACGCCCAGTCCGGCCTCCACGAAGGCCAGTTGGGTGTGGTGCTCCTCCGCGATGTGCGTGATCCGGGGCTCGATGCCGGTACCGCGCAGGGTGGAGACGAGCCACTCGTGGCAGAACTGCCCCTCGGTCCAGGAGATCCAGTCGTCCTCGCCGAACTCGGCCAGGGAGATCCCGTCGCACCCGGCCAGCGGATGCCCCGCAGGCACCGCGATGTCCAGGGTGTCGTCCAGGAGGTGGGCCCGCGTGAGCTCGACCGGTACGGGCATCCGCTTGTTGTGCCAGTCGATGGCGAGGGCCATGTCGAGGTCGCCCCGCACCACGGCGGCCATGCTCTCCTCCGGCTCCTGCTCCTTCACCCGGGGCCGCAGTTCGGGGTGCTCGGCACGCAGCTCCGCCAGGACCTGCGGCAGCAGCCCCCGCATGGCGGTCGCGAAGGCGCCGATCCGCAGCTCGCCGACCGCACACCCGCGGCGGGCTTCGACATCGGCCTGGGCGAGCTCGACCTGGGAGATGATCCGGGCGGCGTGCTCGGCGAGGAGCCGGCCGGCATCGGTGAGCCGGACCCCGCGCCCGTTCTTGGCCAGGAGCGGCTGGCCGACCTCCCGTTCCAGTTTCGCCATCTGCTGGGACACGGCGGAGGTGGTGACATGGAGCCCGTCGGCGGCGCCGCTGACGGAGCCGTGGCGGGCGAGGGCATCGAGGGTGCGCAGCCGCTCCAAGTTCAACATGTAAGCAATCCTACGACGTCACCCCCAACAACTTTCGCTTGCCCTACGAGGTTGCACGGGCCAAGGTTGCTGTCATGAGCGCCCCCAGCACCCCGGTCCCGTCCCTGCCCCCGACCGCCACCACCGCGGCCACCTCCACCGCCAATGCCACCGCGGCCACCGCCACCGCCACCGCCACCACGATGGCGCCCGCCACCGCCCGGCTGGACTGGCGCCTGCGCTTCGCGGTCCTCTCGGTGATCTGGGGCTTCAGCTTCCTGCTGATCAAGGTGGGCACGGAGGCGTACGCCCCGTTCCAGGTCGCCCTCGGCCGGGTCTTCTTCGGCGCGCTGGCCCTGCTCACGGTGCTCCTGATCCGCCGCGAGCCGCTTCCCCGGGGCCGGCGCACCTGGGCCCACCTGTCGGTGGCGGCGCTGCTGCTCAACACCGCCCCGTTCTCGCTCTTCGCGTACGCGGAACTGAGCATCCCCTCCAGCCTCGCCGGCATCTGCAACGCCACCTCGCCGCTGTGGGGCATGGCCCTCTCGCTGGTCGCGCTCTCCGAGGACCGCCCGACGCGCCGCCGCTTCGCCGGCCTGGGCCTGGGCTTCATCGGTGTCCTGACCGTCCTCGGCGCGTGGCAGGGCTTCTCGGGCCTCGACGCCAAGGGCACCGCGCTCGCCCTGCTGGCCGCGCTCTGCTACCCGATCGGCTGGATCTACGTACGCCGCACCCTGGCCTCGACCCCGGGCTCCCCGGTCGCCCTGACCGGCGCGCAGCTCCTGGTCTCCACGCTCCAACTGGCGGCGGTCAGCGTCCTGTTCACCTCGGCCCCCACCTCGTTCCCGCTCTGGCCGACCCTGTCGGTGATCGCCCTGGGCGCCCTGGGCACGGGCATGGCCCTGCAGATGCAGTACGGCCTGGTCACGGAGATCGGCCCGACCACCGCGCAGATGGTCACGTACTTCATCCCGGTCATCGCGACGACGGCGGGCGTCCTCCTCCTGGACGAGCAGCTCCACTGGAACACCCCGGTGGGCGCGGCCGTCGTCCTGGCCGGCGCGGCCCTCACCCAGACCCGGCGCCGCTGAGGCCTGCCCTTCGGATCAGGGACGGATCGGGAGGGGGCCCGCCGCCGCGCGGCACCCCGCCGTCAGTCCAGCCGCCCCCCGGCCGCCGGGCGCACGGCCGAGGCCACCGCCTCCGCCAGCCCCGGTACGTCCGCCAGGGACAGCGCCGACATCGTCATCCGCACGGCCGGCCCCGATTCCACCCGGAACCGGGCCCCCGGAGCGACCGCCCAGCCGGCGCCCAGCAGTCGTGTCACCACCGCCGTCTCCTCGGCGACGGGCACCCACACGTTCATCCCGCTCCGCCCCTGGGCGCGCACCCCGCGCCGGGCCAGCGCCGCGACCAGTCCGTCCCGGCGCTCCCCGTAGGACCGCGCGACCGCCGCATGGTCGACCGCTCCGGCGTTCCACAGCTCCACCGCCGTGTACTGCAGCAGCCTGCTCACCCACCCGGGGCCCAGCCGCTGCCGCCCCCGGACCCGGTCGAGGGTGACCCCGTCGCCGGTCAGCACGGCGAGCCGCAGATCGGGGGCGTACGCCTTCGCGGTGGAGCGGATCAGCACCCAGTGACGTGTCACCCCGCCCAGCACGTTCAGCGGCAGGTCCACGATCCCGTGTCCGTGGTCGTCGTCGATGACCAGTACGTCCGGGTGCCCGGCGAGCACGGCCCGCAGTTCCGCGGCCCGCTCCGCGCTCACCACCGCCCCGGTCGGGTTCTGCGCCCGGGCCGTCACGAGCAGCGCCCGGACCCCCTGCGCCAGCGCCCGTTCCACCGCGTCGGGCAGCGGCCCGTCGTCGTCCACGGCCACGGGCACCACCCGTAGCCCCAGCGCCGGGACGAGGTCGAGCACGCTCCCCCACCCCGGGTCCTCGACCGCCACCGCGTCCCCGGGCCGCAGGTGCGCGGCCAGCACCCGTTCGACGCCGTCCAGCGCGCCCGAGGTCACCGCCACCTCCCCGGTCGGCACCCCGTCCGCGTCGAAGGCGGCCCTGGCGAGCCGCGCCAGCTCCGGAACGACCGGGTCCTGGCCGTAGAGCGTCGGCTGCGCGGCGTACCGGCGCGCCGCGCCCGCCAGCGCGGCGTCCAGCGCGGGCAGCAGCCGCACGTCCGGGTTGCCGGAGACGAGGTCGCGCACCCCCGCCGGGACGGCCATCCGCAGCTGGTCGCGCGGGGCGGTCGCCGGGCGGGCCCGCACCCGGCTGCCGCGCCGCCCGTCGGTCTCGATGACCCCGCGTTCGCGCAGCGTGCGGTACGCGGCGGCCACGGTGTTGGGGTTCACCCCCAGCACGCCCGCGAGCTCCCGCATCGGCGGCAACAACGCTCCCGGCGCGAGCGCGCCCGAGGCGACGCCCGCTTCCACACTCGCGGCGATTTCCGATGCGCGCCGCCCGATGATCAGATACTCTCCTAGCACAAAGGCAAGTATGCACTAATACAACGGAGTCCGCACGATGAGCGTCACGCCTGCCCCCGAGACCACCACGGAGACGTCGACGGCAGCGGCCTCGACGGCGCCCTCCAATGCGTCGCCCGCCGGGTACGCGCCCACCGAACGTACCGTCCCGACCCGGTCCCGCGACCGCGCCCGCTACGACCGCGAGACCGTGCACTCGATACTCGACCAGGCCTACCTGTGCCACCTCGGCTTCGTCCGCGACGGCGCCCCGGTGGTCCTGCCGACCCTCTTCGGCCGGGTGGGCGAGGCCCTCTACATCCACGGCTCCACGGGCTCGCGCCCCCTCCTGGCGGCCGGCAAGGCCGACCCGGGGCTGCCGGTCTGCGTGACCGTGACGCACGTCGACGGCCTGGTTCTGGCCCGCTCCGCCTTCCACCACTCGCTCAACTACCGCTCGGTGGTCGTACACGGCACCGCCTACGAGGTGACCGACCCCGAGGAGCGCAGGATCGCCCTCGACGCCCTCGTCGACCAGGTCGTCCCGGGCCGCTCGGCCGACTCGCGGCCGGCGAACGCCAAGGAGCTCGCGGCCACGGCCGTGATCCGCCTCGACCTGAACGAGGTGTCCGCGAAGCTCCGTACGGGCGGGCCGAACGACGACCCCGAGGACCTGGCGCTGCCGTTCTGGACGGGCGTGGTCCCGGTCGCGCCGGCGTACGGGACCCCGGTCCCGGCCGCCGACCTCGCCGCGGGCATCGCCGTCCCGGACTACGTCACCGCGCTCTGACGACCACTTCATCGACAAGGGCGGGCCGGACCTCCGGCCCGCCCTCCGGCGCGTCCGCGGCCCCGGTGTCCACCGGCCGCCGCCACTCGGCGGCGATCAGCGCCCCGACCGCCGTCAGCAGGAGTACGGTGCCCAGCACCACCGGCCCGGTCAGCCGCTCCCCGAGCACCAGAACGGCGATCGCCGCCGCGCCGACGGGCTCGATCAGCATGATCACGGACACCGTCGCGGCCCGCACCGCGGCGGCCCCGCTGAAGTAGAGCGCGTAGGCCAGCGCGGTCGGCACGGTGGCCATGTACGCGAGCAGCCAGAGCACCCGGACGGGCTCCGCGGTGTGCGGCATCAGGCCCTCCACCAGGGCGAACGGCAGCAGGCACACCGTGCCGACCCCGACCGACCAGACGGTGGTGACCAGCGGGTCCCCGCCGGTCCCGCGCCGCCCGAGCAGCCTGGCCCGCAGGGTCATGGCCCCGTAGCCGGCGGCCGACAGCAGCGCCCAGCCGACACCGAGCGGCCGCACCTCGCCGCCGCCGCCGCTGCCGAGGACGAGCACGGCCAGCCCGGCCAGCGCCCCGCCGACCGCGAGGATCCCGCCCCGGCCGAGCCGCTCCCCCATCCAGTACCGGGCCCCGAGCGCGATGAGCACGGGCCCGGATCCGAGGGTGACGACGGTGGCCACGGCGAGGCCGGTCTCGCGCACGGCGGCGAAGTACGCGGACTGGAAGAGGGTGAACATCAGCCCGGTCCCGATCAGCGACCCCACCGAGGCCCGCGCCCGGACGGCGCCCGCCCTGGCGGCACCCGCCCTGGCGGCGCCCCGCGGGCGACGGCGTACGGCGAGTACCCCGAGCAGCACCGCCAGCCCGCCCGCGCACCGCCAGAACGACAGGGCGAGCGGACCGAGGTCACTGGCGAGGTAGAGCAGCGAGGCCGCCGCCCCCGCCGTGCCCCAGGCGGTTCCGGCGATGACGAGGAAGAGCAGACTGCGCCCGGTGGCGGGCATGTGGTCGGACTGGACCGACTGAATCGACTGAATCGACACGAGAGTTCTCCGCGCATGCGTGAAGGATGAAAGGAGCAGGTCATCGCTTCGCGGGCAGCGCGAATCCGCCCGGGTCACGGCCCGGGCCGGGTTCTCCTACGTGGTGGCAGCCGCCCGCGCTAGGCGGCGGGAGGCGGAAGCACGGTCGACAGCATGATCGCGATCCTAGACCTTGCTCGGATCGCGGTCCAGGGCCGCCACCGGCTCCGCGACCCCGGGCGCGACCTTCCGGGAGGTCTGCGCGATGAAGGCCCCGCCCAGCACCAGGGCGCCGCCGATGATCTGCCAGGTCGAGAGGTGCTCGCCGAGGAGCACCCAGGCCAGTACGGTCGCCACGACCGCCTCCAGGCAGGCCACCACGCCCGCGACCTGCGGCGACAGCTTGCGCACGGAGACCACACCCGTCAGGTACGCGAAGACGGTCGCGATCAGCACCACCCAGCCGAGCAGCACCGGCGCGGGCACCATCAGGTCCCCGAGCGCCGCGTCGCCGCCCAGCACCTGCCAGTCGATCTGCCAGGGCCGGGCGATCACGGTCATCACGAGGGTGCCGACGATCATGCCGTACGCGATCATGCCCATCGGGTCGGGCACGTCGTCCCCGTCGCTGCCCTGGTCGGCGAAGACGAAGTAGAAGGCCTGGCAGCAGGCTGCCGCGAGGCCGAGCAGCACGCCGAGCAGGTCGAGGCTGAGCCCGGCCCAGATCTGCACCACGCAGGCGAGCCCCACGACGGCCACGGCGGCGCCGGCCGCGGCGGCCCGGGTCACGGGCCTGCGCTGCACGAAGCGGATCCAGCCGAGCAGGAGCGCCGGGCCGAGGTACTCCAGCAGGAGGGCCACGCCGACCGGGATCCGCGACAGCGAGGCGAAGTAGAAGGCCTGGACCCCGGCCACGGCGACGATCCCGAAGCCTGCGAGCAGCAGGGGTTTGCTGCGTACGAGATCGCGATGGCGCCAGGCCAGCGGGGACAGCACGAGCGCCGCCCCGGCCACCCTGAGCCAGACCATGTGGAGCGGGTCCAGACCCGCCTCGATCAGCGGCTTCGCCGCAACACCCGAACCACCGAACGCGATCGCCGAAATGAGGGCGAGGCCCAGTCCGGCATGTCTCCCTGACGCTTGCATTCGGACATCATGGCAGGCCCGGTCAGGAGCGACAGACCCGTGACACCTGTTGAGACGCTCCCGAGACCGACCCGACACCGGCCGGGTCCGCACCCGCTTCCCACCGACCTCCCCACCCGCCCCGCTCCGCAATATCTGACAGGTCGTCAGTCTTGAATGTTGCGTCCGCCGGGACTACCTTCCGCCGCACGTACCTGACGAGAAGGGGTGGTCGCATGGCTGAAGTCACCGCGGAATCACGCATCGAGGCGTCCGCCGCGAAGCTCTGGTCCCAGCTGACCGACTGGGACGCTTACGGCCAGTGGAGCATGACCCACACCAACTTCCCGAAGGGCGGCCCCGAGACCCTGGCGGTGGGATCCACCTTCGCCGAGAACATGAAGATGATGGGCTTCCCCGCCGAGGTCCTGTGGACGGTTTCGGAGCTGGAGGACGAGCGCGTCTTCGCGATCACCGGCAAGGGTCCGATGGGCGTGGCCGTCCTGACCCGCTACACCCTGATCCCGGACGGCGGGGCCACCACGGTCCGCATCGACGGCGAGTTCACCGGAGCCGCGGTCTCCCTCATGGCGGGCAAGCTCAAGGACTCGGCCACCGCCGCCCTGAACGAGTCGCTCCGCAAGCTCTCCGGCCTGGTCGCCTGACCACCGCTCCGGGTCGAGCAGGTCCGTACGCACACCGGCACCCACACGCACACGCACATGACGGCGCGCCCCGCGAGAATCCTCGCGGGGCGCGCCGTCATGTGGTGCGGGAGGTCCCGCCGACGCGCACTCAGTGCTCGTCGGCCAGGATCAGGTAGAGCTTCTTGCGGGCGTCGTTGATGACGGCGAGGGCCTTCTCCCGCTGCGCGGGAGTGCCGGTCTTGAAGACCTGGCCGTAGGCCTCCATCAGGCCGAATCCGGCCGTCCGGACCTCGTTCATCGCCTCGAAGTCGAAGCCCCGGCCGGCCTCCTCCCAGGGGGCGTCCGGGCCGGACTCGGCCTCGGCGCGGCCGGCATCGGTGAGCGTGAACAGCTTCTTGCCGCCCTCGCTCTCGCTGGTGATGAGACCCTCGTCCTCCAGGAGCTGCAGGGTCGGGTAGACCGACCCCGGGCTGGGCTTCCACGCCCCGCCGCTGCGCTCGCCGATCTCCTGGATCATCTCGTAACCGTGCATGGGCCGGTCGGTGAGCAGCGCCAGGATGGAGGCGCGCACATCACCCCGCCGGGCCCGGCCGCGCGGTCCACCGCGCCCGCCACGCCCACCGAAGGGCCCGCCTCCAAAGGGCGGCCCGAACGGCCCGAAGGCGGCGCGCCGCCCCTGAAACTCCTCCCGACGGTCCGGCCCGCAGTGGCCGTGACCCCGTCCGTGCTCATGTCCGTGGTCGTGTCCGTGCTGTCCGTGTGAACGCATGACTGCGCTCCTTTCCTCATTCGGTACTCGTAGTCGCTGTTGCGATGTCTCCACTATCGCTGACCCATCGCGATGCGTCAACGATATATCGGAAACTCCCTCAACGAACACAGCCCGGACCACCGCATGACCACGTCCTGCCTCACCGATCCTTGACCGATCTCACCGAGGTTCGACCACGGCCTCGTCCGTCTCATCGAATCTCGATGGATGGAAACGATGCAGGCTGGATACGGTGCGGGCATGCCTGAGCTCCTCCCTGCCGACGTGGTCGAGGTGCTCGGTGTCCTTCTCGGCGGGGAGGACCCCGTCCACGTGGCGCTCCGTGTTCACATCCCCCATCTGCGGGTGCGGGATCGGTGCACGTGCGGGTGCGGCACCGCGTACTTCGATCTCGACAGGAGCTTGGTCACCCCGGCACCGTCCGGCTCGGGCACGGTGGTGGCGGCGGAGGCCCAGATCGTCACGGAGGACGGGGAATGCCCCGGTGAGGTCTTGGTGTTCGCTCAGTCCGGCTACCTGGCATGGCTGGAGATCTGTTCCTGGAGCGACGACATCGAGGTAACACTGGCCCTGGCCCGGCAAGTGCTGGAGCGGCCTTTCACCGTTCGGGCTCGGGGGCGAGGTCTTCAGCAAGGAGTTCCCCATGGTGGCCTTCACCGCACCGGCCGACGCGGACTTCACCGGGATCAAGGCACTCCTGACCCACGGGGAGGAGCAGGGTTGGTGGCACTACGAAGTCGGCTGCGGCACCGACGAGTGGTGGAACGCCTGACCTCGACGAGATCACCGCGGCGGTGCTGCACCCATCCGGCCCGAGCCCGGCCACCCGAACAGTCCAGTCATCCCGGATTGGCCTTTGCGGCCGCCTCCGCCGCGTCCCTACGGTCGGTGACATGCGCATCCGAATCGTCGACGCCTTCACCGACCGCCCCTTCGGCGGCAACCCCGCCGGAGTCCTCCTGCTCGACGGCGGGTTCCCCCCGGACGCCTGGCTCCAGCAGGTCGCCGCCGAGGTCAACCTCTCCGAGACCGCCTTCGCCCATCCGCTCCCGCCCGGCGGTGAGGCGGACTGGGCGCTGCGCTGGTTCACCCCGACCGCCGAGGTCGACATGTGCGGCCACGCGACGCTGGCCACCGCCCACGTCCTGGCCACCAGCGGCCTCACGACGGGGACGGTCCGCTTCTCGGCACGCTGCGGGATCCTGAAGGTCACGGCCGAGGAGGACGGGACCCTGGTCATGGACTTCCCGACCTCCTCCCTGACCGAGGTCGACCCGGACGCCGCCGTCGAGCGCGCGCTCGGCGCCACGGCCAAGTCGGTCCACGACACCTCCGCGCACATCGGAGACCTCGTGGTGGAGCTGGCCGACGAGCGGACCGTACGGGAACTCGCGCCGGACCTGGCCGCCCTGCGCGGCTACTCCCGGCGCGGGGTCATCGTGACCGCGGCGGCCGAGGACCCCTCCCGCGGCTACGACTTCGTCTCGCGCGGCTTCTTCCCCGCCCTCGGCATCGACGAGGACCCGGTGACCGGCAGCGCCCACACCGCCCTGGCCCCCTTCTGGGCGCGGCGGCTGGGCCGCACGGAGCTGGTCGGCCTCCAGGGCGGAGCCCGCACCGGCCTGGTCGGGGTCCGGCTGCTGGGCGACCGTACGCTGCTGATCGGGCGCGCGGTCACGGTCGTCGACGGCGAGCTGCTCAGCGCACCGTAAGCGGCCGGGCGGTGCGCCTACGGGGTGGGCAGCCAGCCCACCTTGCCCGCCAGCAGGGCGTACCCGCCGAAGGCCACGATGTCGAGCAGCGCGTGCGCGACGACGAGCGGGCCCACCCGGCCCCAGCGCCGGTAGGCGAGGACGAAGACGACGCCCATCACGACGTTGCCGATGAATCCGCCGATGCCCTGGTAGAGGTGGTACGAGCCGCGCAGCACGGAGCTGGCGAGCAGCGCGGCCATCGGCGACCAGCCGAGCTGGTCGAGCCGGCGCAGCAGGTAGGCCAGCACGATGACCTCCTCCACCACGGAGTTCTGCACCGCGGAGAGGATCAGCACGGGGAACTTCCACCACACGTCGGGCAGTGCCTCCGGCACCACCGTGAGGTTGAAGCCGGTCGCCCGGGCCCCCAGGTAGAAGGCCAGTCCCGCGCTGCCGATGCCGGCGGCGACGAGGGCTCCCCGGCCCAGGTCCCACCAGGGCCGGGTGCGGTCGAAGCCCAGCACCTTCAGCCCGGGCGCGCCCTCACGGGTCAGCAGGTGCGCGACGAGCAGGACGGGGACGAGGGCGCTCGCGATGCCGAAGAGCTGCCAGGCCAGGTCCAGCCAGGGCCGCCCGGGGGCGTACGAGCCGTTGAGCGTGGCGGCCTGGTCCTTGAGCCCGCCCGGCTTGGTCAGCGAGCCGATGAAACTGATCAGCGCCGAGACGCCGCTCGCGCCCAGGGACAGCGCGAGCACGAGCAGCGTCTCGGAGCGCAGCATCCCGCGCCCCTTCGGGCCCTCGCCGAGTTCGAGCTCCCCGACCACCGGTTCCGGCTCCGTCCGCACGCCCGTCTCCCGTCCCGCCACCGCCGTGACATCTCGGCTGCGACATCTCGCGGGGCGCCCCGCCCCGATCACCCCATACTGCCTCCTCCACGGGGCAAGGGGATCACTGGGCGGGACCGGGCGGGACGAGGCGGGACCGGGCAGGCCCGGGATTCAGCAGGAAATCAGTCCGCGGCCGCCTGTCCCGCCGCCGCGGCGCCACCCCCCAGCCCCACCGGCCAGGTGTGCACGGGATCGCCCCGGTGGCTGAGCTCGCTGTAGCGGCGCGTGGTCGCGGCCAGAGCCGCGTCCCGCTCCAGCCCGTCCGCGAGCGCCCGGTGGTACGTGTCCACCTGCCAGGTGGCTCCGTTCACCCGGCGCCGGCACCGCTCCTCGATGATGCCGAGGTAGTGGTCCCGGTCGGCGGGCTCGATGCCCCACGCGTCCAGTCCGGCGGCCGCCATCGGAAGCAGCTCCTCCAGCACCAGCCGCACCGCGGGCACGCTCGCCAATCCCCCGCCCCGGCCCCGGCGCGGCCAGCGCAGCCGGGCGTCGATGCCGTAGCGGCAGGCCGCGTCGAAGTTGGCCTCCGCCTCCGCGAAGGGCAGCCGGCTCCACACCGGGCGCTGCTCGTCCGCGAGCGTCCGTACGAGCCCGTAGTAGAAGGCCGCGTTGGCGACGACGTCGGCCACCGTCGGACCGGCCGGCAGGACCCTGTTCTCCACGCGCAGGTGCGGTACCCCGTCGGCCACCCCGTAGACGGGCCGGTTCCAGCGGTAGACGGTGCCGTTGTGCAGCACCAGCTCCTGCAGGCTCGGCACCCCGCCCTCGGCGAGCACCCGCAGCGGCTCCTCCTCGTCGCAGATGGGCAGCAGGGCCGGGAAGTAGCGGACGTTCTCGGCGAAGAGCTCGTACGCCGAGTCCACCCACCGCTCGCCGAACCAGGTGCGCGGGCGCACCCCCTGCGCCTGGAGCTCGGGCGGCCGGGTGTCGGTGGCCTGCTGGAAGAGCGGCGGCCGCGACTCCCGCCACAGCTCCCGCCCGAACAGGAAGGGCGAGTTGGCCCCGACGGCTATCTGTACGGCCGCGACCGCCTGGGCCGCGTTCCACACGTCGGCGAACCGGGCCGGCGTCACCTGCAGGTGCAGTTGTACGGAGGTGCAGGCGGCCTCCGGCACGATCGACCCGGAGGTCCAGGTCAGGCGCTCGACCCCGTCGATGTCGAGCACGAAGTCCTCGCCCCGCATCATCAGGATCTGCTCGTTGAGCAGGGAGTAGCGGTCCACCGCCGAGAGGTTGGCGGTGACCAGGTCGGTGCGCGAGATCGTCGGCAGAATTCCGATCATGACCACCCCGGCGCCGACCTCCAGGGCCTGCCGGTGGGCATAGCCGAGACCCGCGCTCAGTTCCTCGGCGAGCTGGTCGAATACCCGGCCGCCGAGCCGGTGCGGGAGGACGTTCACCTCCAGGTTGAACATTCCCAGTTCCGTCTGGAAATCGTTGCTCGCAATACGCTCGAGGACCTGCGCATTCACCATTCTCGGCAACCCGTCGGCACCTGCGAGATTCAACTCGATCTCCAGCCCCATCATGTTCTTGGGGCGATCGAACCTCTTCTCCTCCAGAAGTCGCTCCAGTACCTCCAGGCACTCGTGAAGCTTCCTCCGGTACCGTTGCCGATCGGACAGGTCGAATCCGCCCGCCACGACCTTCTCCCCCATCGGAGCGTCCCTCCTCGACTGGGCCTGGGCAGCGTGGAATGGATCCGCCCCCAGGCGCGCGTTACGGTCGATGATGCCCCGGCGGCGTGATCGATAACGCGGAAGGGGCGTGACTGGCGGGGAGCGCGCGCCGGTTTGGCCGACAGGCGCTTTGGCACATTCACCTGGCAAGGGCTCATGCGCAAATACAGCGTAGACCTTGCCGGTTATCGATAACCGACGCTTTTCAGCCGAGCCCCCATCCGGTAACCTCCGAGGTCAGCGCGGAAATTTTGCGCGCACCCGGCATGAATGCCACGTCAGCGGGACCGGTAAGCGCCTTGTCGGCAATAGGCGGGACAGCTAGCCGAAACACTGCGTGAACACATGTCAGATAAACTCCGCATGCGAGGCAGAGAGTTGGCGCGCGGCCATTGCCCCTCAGCCCCCCTCTGACCCCAGAATGCGACAGCGCCGTCCGCACCCCGCACCCGCCCCGTTCCACAGGTCTCCCAAGTGAGAGGCGACCCACCATGCCGCTGCACGTCCCTCCGGCTCCCGCGCCCGCCCTGCGCAGCGTCCTCGCGGCCCTCGGCTCCCCCACCGCCGTCCACGAGGCGCACACACCGGCCCTGCGCGCCCTCCAGGGGCCGATGACCGCCGAACTGCCGTTGCCCGTCCACGTTCTGGACCGGCTGCACGTCTCCGGCCTGACCGCCGGCGGCAGGCCGCCGCGCACCCGCCTGACCGGCTGGCGGTTCCTGATCCGCAGCGGCGACCGCTACGTCGCGGCGGCCGACACCCGGCTGACCCCGGACGGGTGGACCTTCTCCCACTTCTTCGAAGGCCCCTACGTCGCCGCCACCGAACGCGCGCTGCGCCAGGCCGAATCGCTCGGCAAGAACTACCAGCCGCGCCTTCTGTCCGTACCGGAGCTGTACATGCTGACCCTGTGGCTGCACGGATCGGTGGGCGCCGACGCCTCCGCCGGGCTCCCGGCCGCCGCCGACCTCTTGGTGCCGCTGGCGCCCGCACCGCCCGGCATCGCCGCCTACCGGCCGCACCCCGTGTCCGAACTGCTGCCCGTACTGACCCATCGGCTCACGCCGACGGCGCCCCCGGTCCCGCCTTCCATGGCCGCTCCGGCCGCCTGATCCGACCCCTGGCCGGTTCTGCCCATTCGGCCTAGCCCACTCGGGCCCCCAGCGAACCATCCGAAATGACAGGGGAGTTGACCTGAACCGCCCGCACGGGTGATGCGTCATCAATCTATGAGGACAGCTGCCGGGAAATCCCTGCGGACCCGGTGCCGTGGGGGAACACTGGGGACCCTGACCGAGCCAAATCGTTGATACGGGGGGCGGCCATGACCAACGCATCGAGCCGCAGCACACAGACCACACCGCAGCGAAAGAACGCATCCATGTGCCAGCACAAGCCAGCATGCCCGACCGCCGACTCCGCCGACAGGGAGGCCGCGCACCCCGTGGCCGTTCACCCGGAACAGGGCTGGAGCCTGCTGTGCAACGGCGTCCTGCTGTTCGAGGACACCGGTGAGCTGCTGCCGGACGGCCAGATCATCGCCCCGCACCGCGCTCTCGCGGCGACGCAGGTGATGAAGGCGGCCTAGCCGACGACGCGAACGAAAGGGGCCGGCCCAGGAGAGAACTCCCGGACCGGCCCCTTCGTCATGTCACCGGATCAGTTGCCGACCGATGGTCGACCCGTCGCCGATCAGTTGTCGTACTCGTCCAGCGGCGGGCAGGAGCACACCAGGTTCCGGTCACCGAAGGCGCCGTCGATGCGGCGCACCGGCGGCCAGTACTTCTCCGCGGCCGACACACCGCCCGGGAAGACGGCCTCGTCGCGGGTGTACGGGTGGTTCCACTCGCCGCCCAGCGCCGCCGCCGTGTGCGGGGAGTTGGCCAGCGGGTTGTCGTCGACCGGCCATTCGCCGCCCGCGACCCGCTCGATCTCGGCGCGGATGGCGATCATCGCGTCGCAGAAGCGGTCGATCTCGGCGAGGTCCTCGGACTCCGTCGGCTCGATCATGAGCGTGCCGGCGACCGGGAAGGACATGGTCGGCGCGTGGAACCCGTAGTCGATCAGGCGCTTGGCGATGTCGTCGATGCTCACGCCCGTCGCCTTCGACAGGGGGCGCATGTCGATGATGCACTCGTGCGCGACCAGGTTGCCCGGGCCGGTGTAGAGCACCGGGTAGTGCGGCTCCAGGCGCTTGGCGATGTAGTTGGCGCCGAGCACCGCGACCTGGGTGGCGCGCTTGAGGCCCTCGCCGCCCATCAGGCGCACGTACGACCAGGAGATCGGCAGGATGCCGGCCGAGCCCCACGGAGCGGCCGAGATCGGACCGACGCCCGTCTCGGGACCGGCGGTCGGCTGGAGCGGGTGGTTGGGCAGGTACGGGGCCAGGTGCGCCCGGACACCGACCGGGCCGACGCCCGGGCCGCCGCCGCCGTGCGGGATGCAGAAGGTCTTGTGCAGGTTCAGGTGCGAGACGTCGCCGCCGAAGTGACCCGGCTTGGCCAGGCCCACCAGGGCGTTGAGGTTGGCGCCGTCCACGTAGACCTGGCCGCCGGCGTCGTGCACCTGGGCGCAGATGTCGGCGACGTGCTCCTCGAACACACCGTGCGTGGAGGGGTACGTGATCATCAGCACGGCGAGCTCGTCGCGGTACTGCTCGATCTTGGCGCGCAGGTCGTCCGCGTCCACCTCGCCGTCGTCGGCGGTCTTGACGACGACGACCTTCATGCCGGCCATCACGGCGCTCGCGGCGTTGGTGCCGTGCGCGGAGGACGGGATGAGGCAGACGGTGCGCTGCTCGTTGCCGTTCGCCCGGTGGTAGGCGCGGACGGCCAGCAGGCCGGCGAGCTCACCCTGGGAGCCGGCGTTCGGCTGAATGGAGACCTTGTCGTATCCGGTGACCTCGCAGAGACGTTCCTCCAGCTCGGTGATGAGCGTGAGGTACCCCTCGGCCTGCTCGACCGGAGCGAACGGGTGCAACTGGCCGAATTCGGGCCAGGTGACCGACTCCATTTCGGTGGTCGCGTTGAGCTTCATGGTGCAGGAGCCCAGCGGGATCATGCCGCGGTCCAGCGCGTAGTCCTTGTCGGACAGCTTGCGCAGGTAGCGCAGCATCGCCGTCTCGGACCGGTGCTGGTGGAAGACCGGGTGGGTCAGGTACGCGTCCTCGCGCAGCAGCCCCTCGGGAAGCGCGTCGGCCGTGGTGGCGTCGAGCGCCTCCAGGTCGGCGGTGACCCCGAAGGCCGCCCACACCGCGTCCACGTCGGCGCGCAGGGTGGTCTCGTCACATGCGGCGGAGACCAGGTCGGCGTCGACCTGGTACAGGTTGACCCCGCCCTCGCGGGCCGCGGCCACGACCTCGGCGGCCCGGCCCGGGACGCGCGCGGTGATGGTGTCGAAGTAGGCGCCGTGCACGATCTCGACCCCGCCGGCCGTCAGACCGGCGGCGAGCAGGGCGGCGTAGCGGTGGGTGCGGCGGGCGATCGTCCGCAGCCCGTCCGGGCCGTGGTAGACGGCGTACATGCCGGCCATGACGGCGAGGAGCACCTGCGCGGTACAGATGTTGCTGGTGGCCTTCTCGCGGCGGATGTGCTGCTCACGGGTCTGCAGCGCCAGACGGTAGGCCTTGTTGCCGTCCGCGTCCACGGAGACGCCGACGAGGCGGCCGGGCAGCGAGCGGGCGTGCTTGGCCTGGACGGCCATGTAGCCGGCGTGCGGTCCGCCGAAGCCCATCGGGACGCCGAAGCGCTGGGTGGTACCCACCGCGATGTCCGCGCCCAGCTCACCCGGGGAGGTCAGCAGGGTCAGGGCGAGCAGGTCGGCGGAGACGGCGACGATGGCGCCGAGCGCGTGCGCCTGCTCGATGACCGGCTTGATCTCCCGCACGGCGCCGGAAGCACCCGGGTACTGGAGGAGCACGCCGTAGACGCCGCGCTCGGCGATCTCGGCCGGGATCCCGTCGCTCAGGTCGGCGACGACGACCTCGATGCCGATCGGCTCGGCGCGGGTCTGGATCACCGCGATGGTCTGCGGCAGCGCGTCGGCGTCGACGAGGAAGATGTTGCCCTTGGCCTTGCCCACGCGGCGGGCCAGGGTCATGGCCTCGGCGGCCGCCGTGCCCTCGTCGAGCAGGGAGGCGCCGGAGGTCGGCAGCCCGGTCAGCTCAGCGACGACGGTCTGGAAGTTCAGCAGGGCTTCGAGGCGGCCCTGGGAGATCTCCGGCTGGTACGGCGTGTACGCCGTGTACCAGGCCGGGTTCTCCATGACGTTGCGCAGGATCACCGGCGGCGTGAAGGTGCCGTAGTAACCCAGGCCGATCATGGACGAGAGGACCTGGTTGCGGTCGGCGAGCTGACGCAGCTCGGCGAGCACCTCGGCCTCGGTCCGCGCCTCGGGCAGGTTCAGCGCGGCAGTGGTCTTGATCACATCCGGTACCGCGGCGGCGGTGAGCTCGTCGAGGGAGCCGTAGCCCACCTGAGCGAGCATCTTCGCCTGCGCCTCGGCATCCGGGCCGATGTGGCGCTGCTCGAAGGGGATGCCTCGCTCCAGCTGGGAGAGCGAAATGCGGTTGGCGGTCATGTACGGAGGCCTCCTGGTCGTACGACCTGCGAGGGGCACCACGGCGCGGGCACCCGGACGGCCTCCCCCTCTGTCATCACAACCTGAGAGCTTCACCGGGCCGCGCGGGGGTCGCCCACGAGATCCGGCTTTCACCGTCGGTGAGGAGAGGGACCGGCACTGCGCGCCCGGTTCCCGCACCTGCTTTCCAGAGTGGCCTCACCACGTGCGGTACGTATGCCTGAGAGATTCCGGGGAGGATTTGCTCCTTCGGCGCCTCCGTCTCACTCACTCGGAGGACTCTCCCGCACAGGGTCAACAGCCGTCACCCAGCCTACCAGCGAGGATCTGGGCACCTCCCTCGAGTGGCCCCCTCTCCGGAAATGCACTTTTGTAGTGCTTACGGAGGAGTTGCGCCCAAATGGAGGGACCGGACCGTGCAGACCGACATCGATCCCCGCAGCCTGATCGGCCGCAAGGCGTTCGACCGCAATGGCACCAAGATCGGCACCGTCGACGAGGTCTACCTCGACGACGCCACGGGCGTCCCGGAATGGGCCGCCGTACGCACCGGACTCTTCAGCCGGGACGCCTTCGTCCCGCTGGAGCCGAGCGAGATGGTGGGCGACACCCTGCGCGTGCCCTTCGAGCGCTCCCTCATCAAGGACGCCCCCGACTTCGGCGTCGGCCGCCACCTCTCCCCCGAACAGGAGCTGCAGCTCTACCACCACTACGGCCTGGACCTGACCCTCCCCTCCGACTTCCAGCACGACTTCGGCCACAAGACCCCCGACACCCCCTGACCCCAACGGCCACCCCAGCAACCCCGGCCACTCCAGCCCCTCAGGGGGCCGCTCCAGCCTCTCGGGGGGCCATTCCAACAACCCCGGGGGCCACTCCAGCCCCTCCGAAGGCCACACCAGCCTCTCGGGGGGCCATTCCAGCAACCCCGGGGCCCACTCCAGCCCCTCCGAAGGCCGCCCCAGCAACCCCCGGCCATTCCAGCTCCTCCGGAGGCCACTCCAGTAACCCCTGGGGCCACTCCAGCCCCTCCGGAGGCCACCCCATCCCCTCGGGGGGCCACTCCAGCTCCTCCGGGGGCCGCTACCGCCCCTCCGGGGAGACTCCAGCCCCTCCGGCGTTTGAGGAGCGGGGGTCCGGGGGCAGGCCCCCGGGAACGGCGCCGCACGCTGCAAGGGGTCCGGGCGAAGCCCGGGGAACGGTGGAAGGGCGGGTAGGGGACAGCAGCCCCGCAGGGCGGCCCCACCCCCTACCCAGTCCCCACCCCATCCCCCCCGACCCCCAAGGCCTGGTCCCCGACCAACGGCATCGGATCGGACGGCTCCAACTCGGGATCGTCCACCAGAAACGTCCGCACCCGGCCGGGCCGGGATCCGGGCTGCTCGAACCGTACGGTCACCCGCCCGACCCCACTGCCCTGCACCCACCCGGGCCCGTACACCGCATGCCGCACATCACCCCCGGCCGCCCACCGCCGCTCAGGCACGCCCTCGACACCCTCCAGACCCACCCCACCCCCACGCCCCGACTCAGCCCCCAGCCCGTGCCCGGGGCCCTGCCCCACGCCCAGACCCTGCCCGCCGGCCTCCCCCTCCGCCGATCCGGCACCCGGCCCCTGCCCAGCAGCCCCACCCAGACCCGCCACGGCCCCCCGCCCGGCACCACTCCCCAGGCCCTGGACCCGGACCTCGGCCTCCTGCCCCCCGCCGGCACGATCCGCATCGGGATCCACATCGGGGTCCGCATCCGGATCCAGGCCAAGGCCAGCGCCAGCGCCGAGCCCCGGCCCCGCAGCCGACCCCTCACCCGCCCCGGCCCGCGCAGCCATCGCATCGGCGAACGCGAACAGGTCCTCCTGCGTATAGTCCGCCAGCCCTGTCACCCCCACCCCCAGCAGCCGCACCCCGCCCGTGGTGTCCACAGCCTCCAGCAGCCGCCCGGCAGCCTCCCGCACCACCGCGGGGTCATCCGTGGGCCCCCGCAGGGTCTCCGAGCGGGTCAGCGTGGAGAAGTCGTAGCGCCGCACCTTGAGCACGATGGTCCGCCCCGAGTGCCCCGACCCCCGCAGCCGCTCCACACACCGGTCGGAGAGCCGCTGCACCTCGTTCCGGATCCGCACCCGGTCGTGCAGGTCCACGTCGAAGGTGTCCTCCACCGAAACGGACTTCGCATCGCGCTCGGCGACCACCGGCCGCTCGTCCACACCCAGCGCCATCCGGTACAGCCCGACGCCGTGCGAGCGCCCCACCATCCGGACCAGTTCGTCCTCGCCGGCTCCCGCCAGCTCCCCCACCGTGGTGATCCCGGCCCGCCGCAGGTGCTCCCCGGTGGCCGGCCCCACCCCGGGCAGGGTCCGTACCGACATCGGTGCGAGGTGCGCCCGCTCCGTGCCGACCTCGATCAGCAGCAGTCCGGCCGGCTTGGCTTCCTCGGAGGCGACCTTGGCCAGCATCTTGGACCCCGCGAGCCCCACCGAACCGCTCAGCCCGGTCGCGGCGGCGATATCGGCCCTCAGCCGCTCGCCGACGGCCCGCGCGGCCTCGGAGTCGAAGGCGACGCCGCCGGCCTCAAGGTCCACGAAGGCCTCGTCCAGGCTCAGCGGCTCCACGAGGGGGGAAAGCTCCCGGAGCATCCCCATGACCGTGTCGCTGACCTCGCGGTACAGGCTGAAGCGCGGAATCAGGCACGCGCCGTTGGGGCAGAGGCGCCGTGCCTGGGCCATCGGCATGGCGGAATGCACCCCGAAGCGCCTTGCCTCGTAGGAGGCGGTGGCGACGACCCCGCGCGGCCCGAGCCCGCCGACGATGACGGCCTTGCCGCGCAGGCTCGGCTTCGACGCCTGCTCCACGGAAGCGTAGAAGGCGTCCATGTCCAGGTGCAGGATGGTCGGCGCGGCTCTCACAGCTCCGATGCTGCCCTACACCACTGACAATCGGCCCGACCCCGGGACAGGCGAGCCGGGCGGCCCACCGGCACCAACCGCACGCAAGGGAAAGCAGACCCCGGTCGGGACCGGACGGACCATCCGGCCCGTCCCCGTCCCCCGCTCCACGCCTCAGACGGCCCGGTTCCTCCGGGCGGCCAGCTCATCGGCCGGGTTGTGCCTGACCACCGTCTCGCCCGTGTCCACCCGCTCCCCGTGCAGCTGCGACAGCGCGTTCTCGACATCGCGCCAGACCACGCCCACGGCGATGCCGAAGACTCCCTGGCCGCCCTGGAGCAGGCTGACGACCTGATCCGGCGAGGTGCACTCGTACACGGTGGCGCCGTCGCTCATCAGCGTCATCCGCTCCAGGTCCGAGAAACCCCGGTCGCGCAGGTGCTGCACGGCGGTGCGGATGTTCTGCAGCGCCACCCCGGTGTCCAGGAAGCGCTTCACGATCTTGAGGACGACCACGTCCCGGAAGCTGTAGAGGCGCTGCGTCCCCGACCCGTAAGCGGGACGCACCGTGGGCTCCACCAGCCCGGTCCGTGCCCAGTAGTCGAGCTGCCGGTACGTGATGCCGGCCGCGGCACACGCCGTCGGCCCCCGGTATCCGACCTGCTCGGGTGCGGACTCGCCCCCCACCGACTCGACCGGCCCCACCGAACCGACCGGCGCGGGCTCCGGCTGACGGCGCGCGGAGTTCACCGCACCACCGTGCAGCGGGTACGGCCCACCGTCACTCCGTGCGGGGATGCCCCCGGTCATACCGTCGCCCGTGACTCTCACGCCGACCCTCCGTCCTTGACCTGCCACCTCGAAGGTAGGCAGTCACCAGGGGTGCGTCAACGATCGCCACACTCGGCACGCCGAGTGATAATCACCCTGAGAGTGGTTTCCCGTACCCCATTGCGGGGAAAGGCTACTCGAATGGGCTGAAATATCCGGGAGGACGGCGCGACCCGCGCCTCACTGCGGGCCGGTACCGAAGTCCTCTGGCGAGATCTGGTCGAGGAACTCGCGGAACTTCTCCACCTCGTCCTCCTGCTCGTCCGGGATCGCGATTCCGGCGTCGTCGAGCACGCCGTCGCTGCCGTAGATCGGCGTCCCGGTCCGCAGGGCGAGCGCTATGGCGTCGGAGGGCCGCGCGCTCACCTCGACTCCACTGGCGAAGACGAGCTCCGCGTAAAAGACGCCCTCCCGCAGATCCGTGATCCGGACTTCGGTGAGCTCCTCGCCGATCGCTTCCAGCACGTCCTTGAAAAGGTCGTGCGTCAGCGGCCGGGCAGGGGCCATGCCCTGCTGCGCGAAGGCAATGGCGGTCGCCTCCCCTGGTCCGATCCAGATGGGGAGGTACCGGTCGCCTCCCACTTCACGCAGGAGCACGATCGGTTGGTTCGAGGGCATTTCCACCCGGACACCCACAACGTCGAGCTCGTTCACACAGCAACCCTAGGACCTGCCCGGCAGGTTTGGGTAGTCGGGCTCCCCCAAGCCTGCCCACAAGCCCGTCCGAACTCACCCGAAGTCGGCGCGAAAACCCCGCGGGATCAGTGGATCCGCACCCCGAGAGCAGTTTGCACGAGGGCCTCGTGCAGCCGTACGGAGAGCCCCGCGAGCTCCTTCATGGTGGCCTCGGCATGGGCCCTGGTCTGCGGATTGCGGTGCCGGCGCAGCGGCGAGACGACCTGCTCCACCAGACCGGCCTCCCGGTCGGCGGCGGCCTTCATCGCCCGCAGGTGGCGCGGCTCCAGACCGAATCGGCCGAGATCGGCCACCAGACGGGCCACGGTGACCGCCTCGGCGTCGAATCCGCCGCCGGGCGCCTCCGCGATGAGCCCGTAGGACTCCCATTCCACGAGCTGGACCTCGTCCACCTCCGCGGCGGCCATCAGCTCGGCCCGGCCCACCCGGGCCACGGTCGGCCGCTCCCGGCCCACCTCGCCGTAGAGGGCGACGGGGCTCGTGGGGTCGACGGACTCCCCGTGCGCCGTGGGCGCCGGGATGCGGATCTGCTCGCCCCGTGCGAGCGCGTCGAGCTGCTCGCGGATGACCTTCAACGGAAGGTAGTGGTCGCGCTGGAGCCGCAGGACGTGGGCGAGGCGCTCCACGTCGTCGGTGCTGAACTTGCGGTATCCGGAAGGTGTGCGCCGGGGCTCGACGAGCCCCTCCGCCTCCAGGAAACGGATCTTCGAGATCGTGACTTCGGGGAACTCGTCACGCAGCATCGTGAGCACCGTTCCGATGCTCACCAGCCGCACGCCCGAGGAGGCGGCGGTGGCGGTGCCGCTCTTGGCGGCACCGCCTGCCGGGATACGCAGCATGGGACCTTCCCTTGAAGGGTCAGTGCCCCCGCAGGCTCGCGTAGAAGACCAGCCGGTACTTGCCGATCTGCACCTCGTCGCCGTTGTGCAGGGCGACGGAGTCGATCGGTTCACGGTTCACGTACGTGCCGTTGAGGCTGCCGACGTCGGAGACGGTGAAACCGTCGTGGCTCCTGCGGAACTCGACATGACGCCGGGAGACGGTGACGTCGTCCAGGAAGATGTCGCTCTGCGGGTGCCGGCCGGCCGTCGTCAGCTCACCGTCCAGAAGGAACCGGCTGCCGGAGTTCGGGCCGCGCCGCACGATCAGCAGGGCGGAACCCGGAGGCAGCGCTTCCACCGCGGCCTGGGCCTCGGGGGACAGCGAGGACGACACGTGCGTCTGTCCCGACACCTCGGCCTCGTAGGCCTCCAGGCCCGAGATCGAGATGGTGGACGTGGTCTCCGAGGCACGCTCCGGCGTCAGACCCGGCCGCAGCGGCGCCCCGCAGTTGGAGCAGAACCGGCTCGCCGCATCGCTGCGGTGCCCGCACCTGCTGCAAATCTGCTCGGCCGACATGGACGGCTCCTCGCGCCGCGGCTGCCCCGCGGAGGCATTGGTGGCATACGGGTCGGGGGCAAACCCTCCACCCGTACTTGAGGTTGATGGTTCACCGAAACCTATGCGTCCGGTACCGGCAGGGTCAACAGTCGACGCGCCGTGCGCGCCCGAAATGTCACCCGCTCCGGCGACCTCGTCGCGGAAGAGCGGCCGGTCGCCCTGCCCTTCCACGTCGCCGTGCCCCGCGCGGTGCCTGGCCGCACCGCTTTCCTCGCGGTTCTTCTTGCCGAACAACTTCTCAAACAACTTCACGGGCGATTCCCCTTGACCGAAACAGACCCGCCCGTGGGGCAGGACGAACTCCGAATGCAACACCTGCCGACCCGGACATACTTACAACGTCCGTAACCATCAGACAGTTTCCACCACGCACCGCGACTTCGGTGCGTCGACCCCCCGCAGGCATTCGCCCGCGTGAGCCGGTCTCCGGCACCTCCCGCATCACGACGATGACGACCGAGCGTAGTCAGGCTGCTTCGCAGCCCGCAAGGCATCCACAACGATCTTCGCCGGACGTGTGACGCTGACGACCGCCTGCTCCTTCTCCAGCGACTGCACGACGCCACCGGGGATGTTGAGCGCCGGCTCCAGGTCCTGCGGCTTGCCGATCACCTTGAACTCATATGGCTGTGTGATCTTCTTACCGTCGATCGCGACCCCGTCCTCCTCGTCCGAGAAGTACGAGTCCGCCACGATCCGCACCCCGTTGATCTGGATCGCCTCGGCCCCGGCCGCCCTCAGCTCCTGGAGGGTGTCCAGCAGCTTGTCCGACTGCACCTGGCCCTTGGGGTCCGTGATCTTCAGCACGATGCCCGGACCTTGCGCGGCCACCGTACCGGCCAGGATCCCGAGTTGGCGTTCCTTCTCCACGGTCTGCTTCCGGGCCTCCTCGGCCTGGTTGGAGCTGCTTTCGAGCTCCCGGCGCTGGTCGTCGAGGATCTGCTTCTCGTCCTCCAGCCGCTTGGTCCGCCCGTCCAGCTCGTCGAGGATCCGTACGAGGTCCTCCTGACGGGCCCCGCGCAGCGCGCTGGAGTCGCTGTTCGACCGTACCTGGATGGCCAGACCGAGCCCCAGGACGAACAGCAGCACCGCGACGATCAGTTGGGCGCGGCTCACCCGCGGCGGCCACAGACCGGCCGCCAGCCGCTGCCTGCCGGTCTGCTCGGGCCCGGTCGGCTGGGTCCCGCCCGGCGCCTCTGCGGTCTCCTCCCGGGCCCCCTCCTGCGCCACGGGCTCGGCCGCGCGGCCCACGGGCCCGGCCGGCGGCTCCAGCGGAGGCTGTTCCTTCGGCCGCTGCGCCGCGGCCCCGGGCTCCTCGGGCGGGGTGTCGTTCGTACTCATCGGCCTCACGCCCGGAACACGTGCCGGCGGATGGCCGCGGCATTGGAGAAGATGCGGATGCCGAGGACGACGACCACACCCGTGGACAGCTGCGAGCCGACCCCCAGCTTGTCGCCGAGGAAGACGATCAGCGCCGCCACGACCACGTTCGACAGGAACGACACCACGAAGACCTTGTCCACGAAGATGCCGTCCAGCATCGCGCGCAGGCCTCCGAACACCGCGTCCAGCGCCGCGACCACGGCGATCGGCAGATAAGGCTCCACCACGGCCGGCACTTCGGGCCGGACGAGAAGTCCGACCACCACTCCGACCACGAGGCCCAGTACCGCGATCACGATGCACCCTTCTGCTGCTCTGCTGCTGTAGCCGTACGTACGGTCAGGCTCGACGCGGCCGGAAGGCGCATCTCGGCCTCGGACGACAAGGAGTAGCGGATGCCGTAGTTCTCCTGCAGCACATGCAGGTACTGGCCGTCCGCCGAGTCCTGGAACGCGGTTCCGAGGCGCTTCTTGTCGCCGACCGCCAGCACTTCGTACGGCGGCACCAGCGGCCTGTTGTCGACCAGTATCGCGTCACCCGCGGCCCGGATCGCCGAGAGCGACGTCAGCCGCTGCCCGTTGATCGAGATCGCTTCCGCCCCGGACTGCCACAGCCCGTTGACGATCTTCTGCATATCGCGGTCGCGGAGCCGCCCGGTGTCCGAGAATCCGGCGCTCTCGCGCGGCTGGGAGCCGTCCGCGGTCGTCGAGCCCTTCGCGTCGTCCACCGTGAGCTTGATCCCGGGCCCGTGCACTTCGGTGGCTCCCGACAGCAGGGCCAGGAGCTGTCCCTGCTCGCCGCCGTGCTGCTTGAGGGCCTCGCGCTGCCGGGCGGCGACGGTGTCCCGCAGCCGCTCGATGTCCCGCTCCAGACCGTCCGCGTGCGCATCGGCCCGCTCGACCCGGTCGATGAGTTCGTGACGCTCCTTGGCCAGCACCGGCGCGGTCGCCCGTGCCTGCGCGGCGCCCAGGGTGACGACCATGGCGGCGAGCACGAGCCCGGCGGCGAGACCCAGTTTGGCCTTGAGGGTCCGCGGCAGGCCGGACGTGCCCTCGGCCTGGCGCCGGGCAGAAGCCTCCGCGTAGCCCTCGTCGAGGGAGTGGTCCATCACGTGCGTCAGCAGCGACATGGAAGCGTCCGGCCGCGCCGGAGGTGCCGAACTGCGGTTGTGGGGCGGCTGCGACATGCCGCACATCGTCGCATGTCGGCGCCGCTCCCACCGAATGCGGACGTCCGGTGGACCGGCGGGACCTTCGCCCCGCCCGCTCCACCGGACCTCCGCCCTACGCCGCTGCGGTGCGGCCTACGCCGTCCCGTGCGGGGCGCTCAGTGCCCGGCACCGTCCACCACCGCGGCCCAGCCGTCCAGCAGCGCCTGCGCGGACGCGTCGTCGGGTCCCTCGGCCCACAGGTGGGTGACCGCCTCCGCCGGGTCCGGCAGCACCAGGGCCCACCGCCCGTCGGCCTCGACGACCCGTACCCCGTCCGTGGTGTCCACCTGCCGGTCCCCGGCCTCCTCCACGACCCGTCGCATGACGAGCCCCTTCACGGCCCACGGGGTCGGCACGTCCCGCTTGAGCACGTGCGCCCGCGGGATCCGGGCATCGATCTGGCTGAGCGTGAGCTGCGTCCGCGCCACCAGCCCGATCAACTGCACGAAGGCGGCCGATCCGTCGAAGACGCTGCTGAACTCGGGGACGATGAAGCCGCCCCGCCCGTCACCGCCGAAGATCGTGTTCTCCGCGCGCCCCACCCGGGTCAGATCGTCGGGCGAGGTCGTGGTCCACTCCACCTGGGTCCCGTGGTACGCCGCCACCTGCTCGGCGATCCGGGTCGTGGTCACCGGCAGCGCGACCTTGCCGCTGCGCTTCTCGGCGGCCACCAGGTCGAGCAGCACCAGCAGGGCGCGGTCGTCCTCGATGATGCGGCCGCGCTCGTCCACGAGGGAGATCCGCTCGCCCACCGGGTCGAAGCGGACTCCGAAGGCCGCCCGCGAGGACGCCACGATCTCCCCGAGCCTGACCAGTCCCGCCCGGCGGGATTCGGCCGTCTCCGTGGGCCGGGACTCGTCGAGCCCCGGATTGACCGTGAGGGCGTCCACTCCGAGCCGGCCCAGGAGGCTGGGCAGCACCAGGCCGGCGCTGCCGTTGGAGGCGTCCACGACGACCTTGAGCCCGGAGTCCGCGACCCCGGTGATGTCCACGCGCCGCAGCAGGGATCCCGTGTAGGCGTCGAAGACGCTTCCCGGGAACTGCAGGTCACCGATCTCTCCGGGGAACGCACGCCGGTACTCCTGGCGCGCGTAGACCCGGTCGAGCTTGCGCTGCTGCTGGAGGGAGAGGTCCGCCCCCCGCTCGTCGAGGAACATGATGTCGACCGAGTCGGGCACGCCCGGCGAGGTCCGCAGCACGATCCCGCCCGCGCTGCCGCGCGCGGTCTGCTGCCGCGCCACGGGCAGCGGTACGTTCTCCAGGTCCCGGACGTTGATGGCGCTGGCCTGGAGCGCCGAGATCACGGCCCGCTTGAGCGCTCTCGCGCCACGGGAGTGGTCACGGGCCGTGGTGACCGTCGCACCCTTCTTCAGGGTCGTCGCATAGGCACCTGCCAACCGGACCACGAGCTCCGGGGTGATCTCCACGTTCAGGATCCCGGTGACCCCGCGCGCGCCGAACAGATGTGCCTGCCCGCGGGACTCCCAGATGACCGAGGTGTTGACGAAGGCGCCGGCCTCGATCGTCTTGAAGGGGTAGACCCGGACGTTCCCCTGGATGATCGATTCCTCGCCGACGAGGCACTCGTCGCCGATGACGGCCCCGTCCTCGATCCGGGCGGCGCGCATGATGTCGGTGTTCTTGCCGATGACACAGCCGCGGAGATTGCTGTGCGGCCCGATGTACACGTTGTCGTGGACGACGGCCTTGTGCAGGAACGCACCGCTCTTCACCACGACGTTCGATCCGATGACGGTGTGCTCGCGGATCTCGACGCCGGCCTCGACCTTGGCGTAGTCCCCGATGTACAGCGGCCCGCGCAGCACCGCGTCCGGGCTCACCTCGGCCCCTTCGGCGATCCACACGCCGGGGGAGATCTCGAAGCCGTCCATGTCGACCTGGACCTTGCCCTCGAGTACGTCGGCCTGGGCCTTGACGTAGCTCTCGTGGGTGCCGACGTCCTCCCAGTAGCCCTCGGCGACGTAGCCGTAGATGGGCCGGCCTTCCTTCATCAGCTGCGGGAAGACGTCACCGGACCAGTCCACGGAGACGTCCGCGTCCACGTAGTCGAAGATCTCCGGCTCCATGACGTAGATGCCGGTGTTGATCGTGTCCGAGAAAACCTGGCCCCAGGTCGGCTTCTCCAGGAAGCGCTCGACCTTGCCTTCCTCGTCCACGATGGTGATGCCGAATTCCAGGGGGTTCGGCACCCGGGTCAGGCACACGGTGACGAGCCCGCCCTTCTCCTTGTGGAAACGGATCAGGTCGGTCAGGTCGAAGTCGGTGAGCGCGTCGCCGGAGATGACGAGGAAGGTGTCGTCCTTCAGAGCCTCCTCGGCGTTCTTCACGCTGCCGGCGGTCCCGAGTGGCTTCTCCTCGTTGGCATAGGTGAGCTCCATTCCGAGCTCCTCGCCGTCACCGAAGTAGTTCCTGACGAGCGACGCCAGGAACTGCACGGTGACCACGGTTTCGTTGAGCCCATGCCGCTTGAGCAGCCTGAGCACGTGCTCCATGATCGGCCGGTTGGCCACCGGCAGGAGCGGCTTGGGCATGCTTGAGGTCATGGGGCGAAGCCGAGTGCCTTCGCCACCAGCCATCACGACGGCCTTCATGTCGGAAGAGTCCTCCTTGAGAGACGGCGTATCGCCGACCTCACCCGTCCCGGACGGTGACTGGACCACTCCCCCGCGTCAGTCACGCCGAGCGAGCTCAATCGGCCGTGGCGTCCGCCTTCACCAACCGGCGGACTTGTACCACGTAAAGGACTCCTGCCCACCAATAGAGGGTTGTACCCCATCCGGCGAACGCCCATCCGAAAACTGACCCCATCCAGGCCAACCAACCCGACCAGGTGCTCACCAGGAGGAAGGGGAACGCGTACATCAGGTTGAAGGTCGCGGCCTTGCCCAAGAAGTTGACCTGGGGCGGCGGATAGCCGTGCCGGCGCAGGATCCAGACCATGACCAGCAGCATCAGCTCGCGCGCGAGCAGGGCGCCGGTGAGCCAGAGCGGCAGGATCTCGCGGTACGTGAGACCGAACAGGGTGGACAGGATGTAGAGCCGGTCCGCGGCGGGGTCCAGCAGCCGGCCGAGGCTGCTGATCTGATTCCAGCGCCGGGCCAGCTTCCCGTCGAGGTAGTCGCTGATCCCGCTGAGCATCAGGACGGCAAGTGCCCAGCCATCGTGCTCGGCCAGGATCAGCCACAGGAACAGGGGTACGCCTGCGAGGCGAGCCATGCTCAGGATGTTCGGAATGGTGAAAATTCGGTCAGTCTGAACCCGAGTCTCCTGGACCTCCACCCGGGGGCCTCCACTGTGACTGTAGAAATGTCGAACGATGCACCCTGACCCTACAGGAGCCGGTGCACCGGTCCGTAAACGCAGAAAAGCCCCGTACCGGTTACCCGGTACGGGGCTTTCTACAATGATTGTTCGGCGGCGTCCTACTCTCCCACAGGGTCCCCCCTGCAGTACCATCGGCGCTGAAAGGCTTAGCTTCCGGGTTCGGAATGTAAACCGGGCGTTTCCCTAACGCTATGACCACCGAAACACTATGAAGTTAACCAAACCGGATATGACACAGTTCGTTACTTCAGAACTAACACAGTGGACGCGAGCAACTGAGGACAAGCCCTCGGCCTATTAGTACCAGTCAGCTCCACCCGTTACCGGGCTTCCACATCTGGCCTATCAACCCAGTCGTCTACTGGGAGCCTTACCCTCTCAAGGAGGTGGGAATACTCATCTTGAAGCAGGCTTCCCGCTTAGATGCTTTCAGCGGTTATCCCTCCCGAACGTAGCCAACCAGCCATGCCCTTGGCAGGACAACTGGCACACCAGAGGTTCGTCCGTCCCGGTCCTCTCGTACTAGGGACAGCCCTTCTCAATATTCCTACGCGCACAGCGGATAGGGACCGAACTGTCTCACGACGTTCTAAACCCAGCTCGCGTACCGCTTTAATGGGCGAACAGCCCAACCCTTGGGACCGACTCCAGCCCCAGGATGCGACGAGCCGACATCGAGGTGCCAAACCATCCCGTCGATATGGACTCTTGGGGAAGATCAGCCTGTTATCCCCGGGGTACCTTTTATCCGTTGAGCGACGGCGCTTCCACAAGCCACCGCCGGATCACTAGTCCCGACTTTCGTCCCTGCTCGACCCGTCGGTCTCACAGTCAAGCTCCCTTGTGCACTTACACTCAACACCTGATTGCCAACCAGGCTGAGGGAACCTTTGGGCGCCTCCGTTACTTTTTGGGAGGCAACCGCCCCAGTTAAACTACCCATCAGACACTGTCCCTGATCCGGATCACGGACCGAGGTTAGACATCCAGCACGACCAGAGTGGTATTTCAACGACGACTCCACAACCACTGGCGTGGCCGCTTCAAAGTCTCCCACCTATCCTACACAAGCCGAACCGAACACCAATATCAAACTATAGTAAAGGTCCCGGGGTCTTTCCGTCCTGCTGCGCGAAACGAGCATCTTTACTCGTAGTGCAATTTCACCGGGCCTATGGTTGAGACAGTCGAGAAGTCGTTACGCCATTCGTGCAGGTCGGAACTTACCCGACAAGGAATTTCGCTACCTTAGGATGGTTATAGTTACCACCGCCGTTTACTGGCGCTTAAGTTCTCAGCTTCGCCACACCGAAATGTGACTAACCGGTCCCCTTAACGTTCCAGCACCGGGCAGGCGTCAGTCCGTATACATCGCCTTACGGCTTCGCACGGACCTGTGTTTTTAGTAAACAGTCGCTTCTCGCTGGTCTCTGCGGCCACCCCCAGCTCACGGAGTAAATCCGATCACCAGTGATGGCCCCCCTTCTCCCGAAGTTACGGGGGCATTTTGCCGAGTTCCTTAACCATAGTTCACCCGAACGCCTCGGTATTCTCTACCTGACCACCTGAGTCGGTTTAGGGTACGGGCCGCCATGAAACTCGCTAGAGGCTTTTCTCGACAGCATAGGATCATCCACTTCACCACAATCGGCTCGGCATCAGGTCTCAGCCTTATATGAGGGACGGATTTGCCTACCCCTCGGCCTACACCCTTACCCCGGGACTACCACCGCCCGGGCTGGACTACCTTCCTGCGTCACCCCATCGCTTACCTACTACAAGTCTGGGTCACCGGCTCCACCACTTTCCTTTCCCCGAAGGGTCCGGAACGGCTTCACGGGCTTAGCATCGCCTGATTCGATATTGGGCGTTTCAAAGCGGGTACCGGAATATCAACCGGTTGTCCATCGACTACGCCTGTCGGCCTCGCCTTAGGTCCCGACTTACCCTGGGCAGATCAGCTTGACCCAGGAACCCTTAGTCAATCGGCGCACACGTTTCTCACGTGTGTATCGCTACTCATGCCTGCATTCTCACTCGTGAACCGTCCACAACTAGCTTCCGCTGCTGCTTCACCCGGCACACGACGCTCCCCTACCCATCACAGCGGGCGTTGGCCCTATTGCTGCAATGACACGACTTCGGCGGTACGCTTGAGCCCCGCTACATTGTCGGCGCGGAATCACTTGACCAGTGAGCTATTACGCACTCTTTCAAGGGTGGCTGCTTCTAAGCCAACCTCCTGGTTGTCTCTGCGACTCCACATCCTTTCCCACTTAGCGTACGCTTAGGGGCCTTAGTCGATGCTCTGGGCTGTTTCCCTCTCGACCATGGAGCTTATCCCCCACAGTCTCACTGCCACGCTCTCACTTACCGGCATTCGGAGTTTGGCTAAGGTCAGTAACCCGGTAGGGCCCATCGCCTATCCAGTGCTCTACCTCCGGCAAGAAACACGTGACGCTGCACCTAAATGCATTTCGGGGAGAACCAGCTATCACGGAGTTTGATTGGCCTTTCACCCCTAACCACAGGTCATCCCCCAGGTTTTCAACCCTGGTGGGTTCGGTCCTCCACGAAGTCTTACCTCCGCTTCAACCTGCCCATGGCTAGATCACTCCGCTTCGGGTCTAGAGCGTGCAACTCAATCGCCCTATTCGGACTCGCTTTCGCTACGGCTTCCCCACACGGGTTAACCTCGCTACACACCGCTAACTCGCAGGCTCATTCTTCAAAAGGCACGCAGTCACGACCGTTATTCCGAAGAATAACGGCGACGCTCCCACGGCTTGTAGGCACACGGTTTCAGGTACTATTTCACTCCGCTCCCGCGGTACTTTTCACCATTCCCTCACGGTACTATCCGCTATCGGTCACCAGGGAATATTTAGGCTTAGCGGGTGGTCCCGCCAGATTCACACGGGATTTCTCGGGCCCCGTGCTACTTGGGAGATTCTTAAGCAAGCCGCTGATGTTTCGTCTACGGGGGTCTTACCCTCTACGCCGGACCTTTCGCATGTCCTTCGACTACATCAACGGTTTCTGACTCGCCGACCGGCCGGCAGACCGGTCAAAAGAATTCCCACAACCCCGCATGCGCAACCCCTGCCGGGTATCACACGCATACGGTTTGGCCTCATCCGGTTTCGCTCGCCACTACTCCCGGAATCACGGTTGTTTTCTCTTCCTGCGGGTACTGAGATGTTTCACTTCCCCGCGTTCCCTCCACACTGCCTATGTGTTCAGCAGTGGGTGACAGCCCATGACGACTGCCGGGTTTCCCCATTCGGACACCCCCGGATCAAAGCTCAGTTGGCAGCTCCCCGGGGCCTATCGCGGCCTCTCACGTCCTTCATCGGTTCCTGGTGCCAAGGCATCCACCGTGCGCCCTTAAAAACTTGGCCTACAGATGCTCGCGTCCACTGTGTAGTTCTCAAGCAACGACCAGTCACCCATCACCCCACCAGGCAAGCTGGCGAGTTTACTGGGGCCGGCATCGCGAAGATAAGACCTTTCGGCCGTACCCTCAGATACCCAACAACGTGCCAAGCACCAGACCTCTTCCGAATCCTCTTTCCACGCCGAAGCAGTACTTGAGAATCATCAGATCATCTGGTGCCAACTAATCAACGTTCCACCCTGAGCTGACCGTGCAGAACGTTTGTCTGCAATCGGTACTGTGCTCCTTAGAAAGGAGGTGATCCAGCCGCACCTTCCGGTACGGCTACCTTGTTACGACTTCGTCCCAATCGCCAGTCCCACCTTCGACAGCTCCCTCCCTTACGGGTTGGGCCACCGGCTTCGGGTGTTACCGACTTTCGTGACGTGACGGGCGGTGTGTACAAGGCCCGGGAACGTATTCACCGCAGCAATGCTGATCTGCGATTACTAGCAACTCCGACTTCATGGGGTCGAGTTGCAGACCCCAATCCGAACTGAGACCGGCTTTTTGAGATTCGCTCCACCTCACGGTATCGCAGCTCATTGTACCGGCCATTGTAGCACGTGTGCAGCCCAAGACATAAGGGGCATGATGACTTGACGTCGTCCCCACCTTCCTCCGAGTTGACCCCGGCGGTCTCCTGTGAGTCCCCATCACCCCGAAGGGCATGCTGGCAACACAGGACAAGGGTTGCGCTCGTTGCGGGACTTAACCCAACATCTCACGACACGAGCTGACGACAGCCATGCACCACCTGTATACCGACCACAAGGGGGGCACTATCTCTAATGCTTTCCGGTATATGTCAAGCCTTGGTAAGGTTCTTCGCGTTGCGTCGAATTAAGCCACATGCTCCGCTGCTTGTGCGGGCCCCCGTCAATTCCTTTGAGTTTTAGCCTTGCGGCCGTACTCCCCAGGCGGGGAACTTAATGCGTTAGCTGCGGCACCGACGACGTGGAATGTCGCCAACACCTAGTTCCCAACGTTTACGGCGTGGACTACCAGGGTATCTAATCCTGTTCGCTCCCCACGCTTTCGCTCCTCAGCGTCAGTAATGGCCCAGAGATCCGCCTTCGCCACCGGTGTTCCTCCTGATATCTGCGCATTTCACCGCTACACCAGGAATTCCGATCTCCCCTACCACACTCTAGCTAGCCCGTATCGAATGCAGACCCGAGGTTAAGCCTCGGGCTTTCACATCCGACGTGACAAGCCGCCTACGAGCTCTTTACGCCCAATAATTCCGGACAACGCTTGCGCCCTACGTATTACCGCGGCTGCTGGCACGTAGTTAGCCGGCGCTTCTTCTGCAGGTACCGTCACTTTCGCTTCTTCCCTGCTGAAAGAGGTTTACAACCCGAAGGCCGTCATCCCTCACGCGGCGTCGCTGCATCAGGCTTTCGCCCATTGTGCAATATTCCCCACTGCTGCCTCCCGTAGGAGTCTGGGCCGTGTCTCAGTCCCAGTGTGGCCGGTCGCCCTCTCAGGCCGGCTACCCGTCGTCGCCTTGGTGGGCCATTACCCCACCAACAAGCTGATAGGCCGCGGGCTCATCCTTCACCGCCGGAGCTTTTAACCCCCGCCCATGCAGGCAGGAGTGTTATCCGGTATTAGACCCCGTTTCCAGGGCTTGTCCCAGAGTGAAGGGCAGATTGCCCACGTGTTACTCACCCGTTCGCCACTAATCCACCCCGAAGGGCTTCATCGTTCGACTTGCATGTGTTAAGCACGCCGCCAGCGTTCGTCCTGAGCCAGGATCAAACTCTCCATGAATGTTTACCGGTAATCCGGTGCACACGCACTTAGAGCGGGACAGTCATGTCGGAATAAGACCGACCGTCCACTGCGTCCTCGCTGTGTAATTGCCTGCAAGTGTCAGGGCCGAAGCCGCGACCTCACAGGTCTTTTTCAAAGGAACCTCATCCACCGAAATGGACGGGGTATCAACTTTTTGGCGTTGATTTTTGGCACGCTGTTGAGTTCTCAAGGAACGGACGCTTCCTTTGTACTCACCCTCTCGGGCTTTCCTCCGGGCTTTCGTTCTGTTCTTGCGTTTCAGACTCTATCAGAGTCTGTCTCGCTTGTTTCCGCCTTCAAGGTCATCCGCTTTCGCGTTTTCCCTTTCCGGCGAGTCCGACTCTATCAGTGCTTTTCCTTCTCTCTGACCACTCTCCTGCTTTGCCGAATAGGCGTGCGGAAAGGAGCAGAGATCAAGATCAGACAAGAGAGAGGAGGAGTCCCGTCCATCAGCCGTTCGCGAAATGTTCACGCGGGGCTTCCTGGCGGGAGTCACGACAGTACAGGTCCACGGGGGCCCGGGCAAATCGATTCAGGCGTATGGTCTAGTCCACCGGTCTAGTCCACTAGTCTCCGTGCCGAAGGACCAGTCCAGTTCGGGACCAACATCGGGCGAACCCGAACATCTTGTGACTTATCCTTCTGGAGAGTACGCCGTTCGCGACAGGTAGTGACGGCGACACGACGAAGCCCCACCCCTGGGAGGCCCCCATGACCAGCGTGACGTCCCCACTTGCCGGGACCGCCATCGGACTCGCGGCAGTGCCCGATCCGGTGTTCTCCGGCGCGATGGTGGGACCGGGCACCGCCATTGATCCCGTGCGCGAGCCTTCGGCGGCGGTGTCCCCCGTAGACGGTGTGGTGGTCTCCCTGCACCCGCACGCGTACGTGGTCGTCGACAACGAAGGCCACGGTGTGCTCACGCACCTGGGCATCGACACCGTTCAGCTCAATGGCGAGGGCTTCGAGCTGCTCGTCAACAAGGGCGACACCGTGACCCGCGGCCAGGAGGTCATTCGCTGGGACCCCGCCGCGGTCGAGGCGGCCGGCAAGTCGCCGATCTGCCCCGTCGTGGCGCTGGAAGCGACTGCCGACTCCCTCACCGACGTCGTCGAGGCCGGAGACATGAAGGCCGGAGACGTTCTCTTCGGCTGGCAGTGACGTATCCGCCTGCTCGGGCGAACTGGACATCCAACGCGGCGGGTGGACCCGCCGCTCAATCGGAGACAGGTGAAATGGAGACAACGCTGCGAGGCGTCGGCGTGAGCCACGGTGTGGCGATCGGCGAGGTTCGGCACATGGGCACGGCGGTTCTCGAACCGCCTGCCAGGCAGATCACCGCGGACGAGGCGGAGCGCGAACAGGGGCGCGCCCGTCAGGCCGTGGAAGCCGTATCGGCCGACCTGATCGCCCGGGGCCAGCTGGCCGGTGGCGAGGCCCAGCACGTGCTCGAGGCCCAGGCGATGATCGCCACGGACCCCGAGCTCATGGCGGACGTCGACCGGCGCATCGCCGTCGGCAGCACCGCCGAACGCGGCGTGTACGACGCGTTCGCCGCCTACCGTGACCTGCTCGCCGGTGCCGGTGAGTACATGGCCGGCCGTGTGGCCGACCTGGACGACGTGCGCAACCGCATCGTCGCGCGCCTGCTCGGTGTGCCGATGCCGGGTGTGCCCGACAGCGACGAGCCGTACGTGCTGATCGCGCGGGACCTGGCTCCCGCCGACACCGCTCTGCTCGACCCGGCGCTCGTCCTCGGTTTCGTGACCGAGGAAGGCGGCCCGACCAGCCACAGCGCGATCCTCGCGCGTGCGCTGGGCGTGCCGGCCATCGTGGCGCTGCCGGGTGCCGGCGAGATCGCCGAAGGTACGGTCATCGCCGTCGACGGCAGCACCGGCGACCTGTTCGTGGAGCCGAGCGCGGCGAAGCGGGCCGAGCTGGAGGCCGCGGCCGCCGAGCGCAAGGCCGCTCTCTCCGCGTCTTCGGGTCCGGGCGCGACGTCCGACGGGCACAAGGTCCCGCTGCTGGCCAACATCGGTGGGCCGGCGGACGTGCCGGCCGCGGTCGATGCCGGGGCGGAGGGTGTGGGCCTGTTCCGCACCGAGTTCCTCTTCCTGGACGACAGCAAGCACGCGCCGACCGAGGAGAAGCAGGTCGAGTCGTACCGCAAGGTCCTCGAAGCCTTCCCCGAGGGCCGTGTCGTCGTACGTGTTCTGGATGCCGGCGCCGACAAGCCGCTGGACTTCCTGACCCCGGCCGACGAGCCGAACCCGGCTCTGGGTGTCCGTGGTCTGCGCTCGCTGCTCGACCACCCGGACGTGCTGCGCACGCAGCTCACCGCGCTGGCCAAGGCCGCCGAGGGACTGCCGGTCTACCTTGAGGTCATGGCCCCGATGGTGGCCGACCGGATCGACGCCAAGGCGTTCGCGGACGCGTGCCGCGAGGCCGGTCTGAAGGCGAAGTTCGGTGCGATGGTGGAGATCCCCTCCGCCGCGCTGCGGGCGCGCTCGATCCTCCAGGAGGTCGAGTTCCTCTCGCTGGGCACCAACGACCTGGCCCAGTACGCCTTCGCCGCCGACCGTCAGGTCGGTGCCGTATCGCGGCTGCAGGACCCGTGGCAGCCCGCGCTGCTCGACCTGATCGCCATGTCGGCCGAGGCCGCCAAGGCCGAGGGCAAGAGCTGCGGCGTCTGTGGCGAGGCCGCCTCCGACCCGCTGCTGGCCTGTGTGCTGACGGGTCTGGGTGTCACCTCCCTTTCGATGGGTGCCGCTTCGATTCCTTACGTGCGGGCGACGCTGGCCAAGTACACCCTCGCGCAGTGCGAGCGTGCGGCTGCGGCCGCGCGTGCCACGGACAGCGCCGAGGAGGCCCGGGTGGCCGCCCAGGCGGTCCTGTCCGGCGAGTAGTACGTCGTCGACGTTCGAGGGGCCTTCGCCGGTGGCGGGGGCCCCTCGGCCGTTGCCGGGTGGGCGGGGTGCGCCGCGCTCAGTGGTGCGGGCCCGGTTCGTCCACCTCGTATCCGGGGCAGTACTCGACGCCGGGCTCGGGGCCCACGGGCTCTCCGGTGTCGGCGTCGGTGCAGTAGGCGTTGAAGACGGCCGCCGCCGAGAGGGGTACCAGGCGGCCGCGGTCCAGGCGCCAGCCGTGGACCCGGTCCCGGTCTCCTTCGGTGGTGGTGCGCAGGACCAGTCCCCCGGGCCCACCGAGGGCCAGGCCCGCGGCGAGGACGGTCACGAAGTCCAGGCCGTCGCGGCCGTCCACCCGGGGGCGGCCGCTGGGGCCGGTGTCGGCGTGCAGGACCGCCACGAGCTGTTCGTCCTGTGCCGGGACGCTGCACACCAGATGGTGGTGGCCCGGGCCGGCCCGGTCCACCAGGCGCCGGAGCACCTCGGTGGCGCGCTCCAGGGAGGCGGTCCCGATGTCCTCCCCGCAGTCGGCGCAGCGGCCCACTTCGGCCAGCAGCGAGCTCGCGTACTCCCAGGTGGCCTGCCGGACGGCCGCGTCCACGAGGAGCGGCACCAGTTCGTCGATGGGCTGGCCGGCATACGGGAGACCGCCGGTGGCGCCGCCCAGTACGGCGGTGAAGCGGGTGCGGGCGCCGGGGGTGTCCGGATCCAGTCCGCGGTCGGCGCAGTAGTCGGCGTACTCCACCGGGTCGAAGAGGGCGATGGTCGTGTGGATGCCCTGGGCCGCGAGGGAGCGGAGCAGCCGGTCCACGTGGTCCAGGTAGTCGCGGTGGTCGTCGAAGGCGAAGCTGCGGTACCCGCGCATGGCCGCGAAGTCCCCGGCGTCGGCCAGGAGGCCGACGGTGCTGGGGACTTCGCGGCGCAGGGTGCGGCGCCTGCCGGTGCGGGCCGGACGGCCCGTGGTGGAGGCGGTTCCGGTGTCGTTCGAGCGTGGCATGGTTCCCCCTGAGTGACGCGATCGCTTACTCACTCAGAGTAATCATTGCCACTGACAGTGGCCGTTCGCGTCAGCCGCGGGTGCGGGCGAGCTCCTCGTAGAAGTGCAGGAGGTCGAGGTTGTCGACGGAGCCGGGGTTGACCGCCTTGGCCATCGGGGCGCCCTGGAGGAGGCGCTTGACGGGGACCTCGATGCGCTTGCCGGTGAGGGTGTGCGGAATGCCCGGGACCTCGATGATCTCGTCGGGGACGTGGCGCGGGGAGAGCTCCTCGCGGATCGTCGCCTTGATCCGGGAGCGGAGCGCGTCGTCGAGGACGGCCCCCGGCGCGAGGTGGACGAAGAGCGGCATCCAGTACCCGCCGTTCGGCTCCTCCAGGCCGATGACCAACGATTCCTTGATTTCCGGGAGTCGCTCGACGGCCTCGTAGATGTCCGCGGAACCCATCCGGACACCTTGCCGGTTCAGGGTGGAGTCGGAGCGGCCGTGGATGACGACGGAGCCGTGGTCGGTGATCGTGATCCAGTCCCCGTGGCGCCAGACACCGGGGAACATCTCGAAGTAGCTGTCGCGGTAGCGGCTTCCGTCGGGGTCGTTCCAGAAGCGGATCGGCATGGACGGCATGGGGTTGGTGACGACGAGCTCGCCGACCTCACCGGTGACGGGCTTGCCGGAGGGGTCCCAGGCCTGGAGGTCCGTGCCCAGGCAGGCGGCCTGGAGCTCGCCGATGTGGACCGGGAGGGTGGGGACGGCGCCAGCGAAGCAGCTGCAGACGTCGGTGCCGCCGCTGACCGAGGCGATCCAGAGGTCCTCGGCCACCTCGTCGTGGAGCCAGCGGAAGCCGTCGGGCGGCAGCGGGGACCCGGTGGTGGCCACGCACTTCACGGCGGAGAGGTCGAAGTCGCGGGAGGGATGGACCTCCGCCTTGCGGCAGGCCATCACGTAGGCGGCGGAGGTGCCGTAGAGCGTGGCCCCGGTGCGCTCCGCGATGCGCCATTGGGCACCCGTGTCGGGGAATCCCGGGCTGCCGTCGTAGAGCACGACGGTGGTTCCGGTCAGCAGGCCGGAGACGAGGAAGTTCCACATCATCCAGCCGGTGGAGGTGTACCAGAAGAAGCGGTCCTCGGGTCCCAGGTCGCAGTGCAGGCCGAGCTGCTTGAGGTGTTCGAGGAGGATGCCGCCCTGCGACTGGACGATGGCCTTGGGCAGGCCGGTGGTGCCGGAGGAGTACAGGACCCAGAGCGGGTGGTCGAAGGGGACCGGTTCGAAGACCGGCTCGGTGTCGCCCGAGGTGAGGGCCGACCAGTCGAGGGCGCCCGCGGGGGCCGGCGTACCGAGGAGCGGAATGTGGACGACGGCGCGCAGCGAGGGGAGCTCGGCGCGCAGTTCGGCGACGGTGTCGCGGCGGTCGTGTTCCTTGCCGCCGTAGCGGTAGCCGTCGACGGTGAAGAGGACCACCGGCTCCACCTGCTGGAAGCGGTCCAGGACGCTGCGGGCGCCGAAATCGGGGGCGCAGGAGGTCCAGACGGCGCCGACGGCGGCGGTGGCGAGGAGCGCGGTGACGGCCTCGGGGATGTTGGGGAGGTAGCCGCTGACGCGGTCGCCGGGGCGCACGCCCAGGGCGCGCAGTTCGGCGGCGAGCGCGCCGACCTGGCGGCGGAGCTCGGCCCAGGTGACGGGGGTGGGCTCGTGGGTCTCGTCCACGTGGAGCAGGGCCGCGTCGGCGGCGCGGGCCGGGTCCTCGGCGGCGCGCAGGGCGTGCTCGGCGTAGTTGAGGGTGGCGCCCTGGAACCAGACCGCGCCCGGCATCGAGCGGTCCGCGAGGACGGCCTCGTACGGGGTGGTGAAGCGGACGTCGAACCACTCGGCGACGGCCTGCCAGAAGGTGTCGAGTTCGTCGACGGACCAGCTGTGCAGGGCCGGGTAGCCGCCGTCCGCGGGGGCGCCGTGGTGTTCGGCGGCCCAGGCCTGGAAGGCGGTGATCCGGGCCGCGGCGATCCGGTCGGGGCCCGGGGACCAGAGGGGCTCGGAGGGGGTGGCTGCTGCGGTCATGCGTCGGCTCCCGGTCACGTCTGCGGTTCGCGCTTCGTGGGCGTGTCGTGGTGTGCGGTGTGGTGTGGTGTCTGTGTTCGTACGGTGCCATCGCGCGCGGGGTGTGCGCACGGGGGCTCACAGGGACGATGCCATGTGATCGACATCCGCACCAGAGCCGTCATCGGCGGTCGGCTGTGATCCTTTTGCGGGTGAACGGCAGTTGAACGGCGCCTTCTGGGCCGAGTGGCGGTGGCAGGGTGGGCGCCATGGACGGTCGTGGGCTGGTGCGTGCGGTGAAGGACCTCGGCGGCGAGCGGGGGCGGCGCGCTTGGCGCTCCGCGTGGCGCAACCGGCGCGTGGACGCGGCGGGGCTCGCGCCCCGGGGCGCGGAGCGGGCGCGGGTGCCGGGTGTGCTGACCGGTACGGAGCCGCGGGCGGGTGGTGGGGTGCTCCGGTTCACCCGTTCGGAGCTGCTGGTACGGGTCACCGCGGGCGGGGCGGTGTTCTGGGGATGGGACGGCGCCGCGCCGACGCCCTCGTACGCGGTGGTCGGCAGCGGGCCGGAGCCCGATCCGCGCGCCGTGCTGGAACCGGACACCGACGGCGGGTGGCGGGTGGTGTCCGAGCGCGTGACGGTGGCGGTGTCCCGGCACGGGGCGGTGGAGGTGCGCACCCCCGGTGGGACGGTGCTGCGGCGGGATCTGCCGCCGCGGTGGTGGGAGCCGGCCGGCGGGGGCGGCGGGGCCGCTGGAGGTGGTGGAGCCGACGAGGGCGGAGCCGCCGGCGGGGGCCGTGGGGGCAGAGCTGCCGGTCGCGGCGGGGACGCGCGGTGGCTGCTGCGGAGTGAGGTGGCGGCGGACGCGCGGGTGTTCGGGCTGGGCGGGCGGGCGGTGGGGCCGCGGTTGCGCGACGGCAGCTACCGGCTGTGGAACACGGACCCCAAGGGCGGGTTCGGGTCCGGGGCCGGTTCCGGCGAGGACCCCCTCTACATCACGATGCCGGTGCAGCTGGTGGTCGCGGACGCGGGTACGCACCTGATCTTCCACGACAACTCCTGGGACGGGCGGGTGGTGCTGCGGGAGGGCGAGGAGGGCGCGGGCTCGGGGGCGGACCGGCCCGGATCCTGTGAACTCCGCATGGAGGGCGGCCCCTTGCGGTGCTGGGTGCTGGTGGGGCCGCCCGGGCGGGTGTTGCAGGGCTGGTCCGGGCTGACCGGCGGGGCGGCCGTGCCGCCGGAGTGGGCACTGGGGTACCAGCACGCGCGGTGGGGGTTCGGCAGCGCCGCGGAGGTACGGCGGATCGTGGCGGGGTACGCCGAGCACGGGCTGCCGCTGTCGGCCGTCCATCTGGACATCGACCACTACGACGGCCACCGGGTCTTCACCGTGGACCGCGAGCGGTTCCCCGATCTGCCGGGGCTGGCCAAGGAGTTGGCGGACGGTGGCGTCCGGCTGGTCTCCATCGTCGACCCGGCGGTGAAGACCGGCGACCCGGTGCACGCCTCGGGGCTCGCGGTCGGCGCGCACGGGGCCTTCGTACGGGACGCGGCGGGGCGGGAGGTCCGGGGAGAGGTGTGGCCGGGCGAGTGCGCGTACCCGGACTTCACCGATCCGCAGGTGCGGCGGTGGTGGGGAGGGCTGTACGAGGAGCGGCTCGCGCAGGGCTTCGCCGGGGTCTGGCACGACATGAACGAGCCGGTCGCCTTCGCCCCGTTCGGGGACCGGACGCTGCCCCGCTCGGCGCGGCACGCGATGGACGGGGCCGGCGGGGACCACCGGGAGGCGCACAACGTGTACGCCCTCGCGATGGCGCGCGCGGGCTGGGAGGGGCTCGTACGGCTGCGCCCGGCCGAGCGGCCGTTCCTCTTCTCCCGGTCGGGGTGGGCGGGGATGCAGCGGTACGGGGGCACGTGGTCGGGTGACGTGGCCAGCAGCTGGGACGGGCTGCGGGCCTCGCTGGCGCTGGTGCTGGGCCTCGGGCTGTGCGGGGTGCCGTACTCGGGGCCGGACGTCGGCGGCTTCTGGGGCACCCCCTCACCGGAGTTGTACCTGCGGTGGCTGCAACTGGGCTCCTACCTGCCGCTGTTCCGGACCCACTCGGCGATCTGGGCGGGGCGGCGGGAGCCCTGGGAGTTCGGGGAGGAGACCACCCGGGCCGCGCGGGCCGTCCTGGCGGAACGGGAGCGGCTGCGGCCGTACTTCGTGACGCTGGCCCATCTGGCGCGGCGCACCGGGGCCCCGTACGTGCGGCCGTTGTGGTGGGGGGCGCCGGAGGACCGGGCGCTGCGGGAGTGCGAGGACGCGTTCCTGCTCGGTGACGCCCTGCTGGTGGCTCCGGTGCTGGAGTGCGGGTCGGACCGGCGGGCGGTGCGGTTGCCGCGCGGGCAGTGGTACGACACGGCGACGGGCCGGGCGTACGAGGGACCGGGCCAGATCCTGCTGGACGCCCCGGCGGACCGGATCCCGGTGCTGGCGCGGGCCGGCTCGCTGCTGCCGGTGCGGGCGGCCGACGGATCGGTGGCCCTGGAGGCGTGGGCCCCGGCGCGGGGCCGCACGGGCGGCGGGGTGGTGATCCGGGACCCGGGGCCGGGCTTCGAGCCGGGCGAGGTGGAACGGTACGTGGTGCGGTGGGTCGGGGACGCGGTGGTGGTGGAGGACGAGGCCGGGGAACGGGTGGACGGGGTGGTGCTGCGGGGGCTTTGAGTCGGGACGGGCGTGGGGCGGCCGGGGTCGGCCGCCTCAGGCCGGGTGCGTATACCTGCCCTCGAACCACGCTGCGGCGGCCCTCGTGTGGAGCGGGAACGCCAGCTGCTCCGGGCCGCGCAGGACGTGCCAGCCGGTGGTCTCGTCCGTCGGGGTCGACGCGGGGAGGGAAGCGGTGGGGCGTACGGGCAGCAGGCCGAAGACGAGCAGGTGGCCGGCCGGGGAGCTGAGGGTGTCGGCGAGGGCGACCTCGCAGGCCGGGGCGTGGATGCCGGTCTCCTCGCGGAGTTCGCGGACGACGGACTCGCGCCAGTCCTCGCCGAAGTCCATGAAGCCGCCGGGCAGGGCGATGCCGCCGAGGGCGGGCTCGATGGTGCGGGTGATGACCACCAGGCCGGCGCCCAGCTCGTCCTCGACGGGGAGGAGCGCGACGGCTACCGGGAGGGGGTTGCGGTAGGCGACCGCGCCGCACGACGGGCAGGTGCGGGGCCAGTCGGCCGAATCGAACAGGGCTCCGCAGGTGGAGCAGTGCGAGTCCTTCAGGTGCGCCGGCATGCGGCGATGGTATGCCAAGGGGCATGCGGATGACGGTCGTTGCGGGATGGGTGGGCGCGCTGGGGATGCTGGGGGCACTGGCGGCGGTGGGCGCGCCTGGGGTGGTGGCCGCGCCAGGCTCGCCCGGGGCGGTGGGCGCGCTCGGAGCGGCCGTCCCGCCCCGAGCCGTCCCCGTCGGGCGGGCCGCGCCGGGCGATGGGTTCGTCGTGGTGTCCGAGGTGGATGCGACCATCGGGCAGGAGATGCGGTACGCCACGTCGCGGAATTTCACCGGGGCGGTCGTGGACGGCTACGACGAGCCCGTCTGTCTGCTCGCGCGGCCCGCCGCCGAGGCGCTGCGGCGGGCGCAGCGGGAGGCGTTGCGCGGCGGGTACTCGCTGCTGGTGTACGACTGCTACCGGCCGCAGCGGGCCGTCGACCGGTTCGTGCGGTGGGCCCGGGACGGGGCGGATCAGCGGACCAAGGCGGAGTTCTATCCGGAGGTGGCCAAGGAACGGCTGATCCCGGAGGGGTACATCGCCGAGAAGTCCGGGCACAGTCGCGGCAGCACCGTCGACGTGACCTTGACGGAGGTGGGACGGGGGCCCCTCGACATGGGGACGCCCTTCGACTTCTTCGATCCGCTGGCGCACACCGCCAGCCCGCGGGTGACGGGTTCGGCCCGCGCGCACCGGGAGGTGCTCGGGCGGCTGCTCGGCGCGCAGGGGTTCGTGAACCTGCCTCAGGAGTGGTGGCACTTCACGTACGCACCGGAGGCGTTCCCGGCCACGTATTTCGATTTTCCCGTCTCTGTCGCCTCCGTTCACCGCTGAGTACCGTGCCCGCATGACATTCAGTTCGTACGAGGAGTTCTGGCCCTACTACGTCGCCATGCACTCCCGCGCCGCCACCCGCTGGATCCATCTCACCGGCACCCTCACCGGCCTCGCGCTCACCGCCTACGGGCTGGCCCGCGGCCGCAAGCGGTACCTCGCCGCGCTCCCCGTGATCGGGTACGGGACCGCCTGGCCGGCGCATTTCCTGATCGAGCGGAACAACCCGGCCAGCTTCGGCAATCCGGGGTGGTCGCTGCGCGGGGACGCGCAGATGATCCGGATGATGCTGGCCGGGCGGGACGCGGAGCTCGGTGAGATCGCGCGGAAGTGGCTTGCCGAGAACCCGTGCGAGGAGTGCGGCACCGGGGGTGCGTTCCCGAGCGTTCCCTGACAGACTTCTGACGGTTCGTCAGATATCGGTTTCGGGAGGGGTCTTGGAACGCACACGCACACCCGTGGTCAGCGGGTGGTTCACCGGGGACGACGCGGACGGCACGGGCGGCGGCTTCCGCCTGCTGGGCACCCGGTGCTCCGCCTGCGCCGCCGTGTTCTTCCCGCGCGAGGACGCGTACTGCCGCAATCCGCGCTGCCCGGGCGGCGGCGAGCTCGTCGAGACCCCGCTGTCCCCGCGCGGCCGGGTCTGGTCCTACACGGACGGGCGGTACCGGCCGCCCGCGCCGTACGTGTCCGACCCGGACACACCCTGGACCCCGTACACCCTGGTCGCCGTGGAGCTGGAGGCCGAGGGGATGGTCGTGCTCGGGCAGACGGTGCCCGGGGTGGGCGTCGGCGACCTGGCGGTCGGGATGGAGGTCGAGGTGGTCGGCGGTGTGCTGAACGTGGACTCCGACGGACCGGACGGCACCGCCTGGACCACCTGGCAGTTCCGGCCCGTGGGGGTGGAGCGGTGAGCGCCTCCGTCGCGGACGTCGCCGTCCTCGGGGCCGGCATGCACCCGTGGGGCAAGTGGGGCCGCAGCTTCGTCGAGTACGGGCGGGCCGCCGCGCGGGCCGCGCTCGCCGACGCCGGGCTGGACTGGACCGACGTGCAGTCCATCGTGGGGGCCGACACCGTGCGGTCGGGCTACCCCGGCTACGTGGCCGGGGCCACCTTCGCGCAGGCGCTGGGCTGGCAGGGCGCACGCGTGACCAGCGTGTACGCGGCCTGCGCGTCCGGCGCCCAGGCCATCGGTGCGGCCCGGGCGCAGATCCTGGCCGGTCTGGCCGACGTGGTGCTGGTGGTCGGGGCGGACGCCGCCCCGAAGGGGTTCTTCGCGCCGGCGGGCGGGGACCGGCCGGACGACCCGGACTGGCTGCGCTTCCGGGTCCTGGGGGCCACGAACCCGGCGTACTTCGCGCTGTACGCCCGGCGCCGGATGGCCCTCTACGGGGACACCGGTGAGGACTTCGCGCAGGTCAAGGTGAAGAACGCGGCGGCCGGGCTGCTGAACCCGAACGCCCGCTACCGCAAGGCCGTGACGGCCGAGGAGGTGGCCGCCTCGGCGATCGTCGCCGATCCGCTGCGGCTGCTCGACATCTGCGCCACCTCCGACGGCGGCGCGGCGCTGGTGCTGAGCAGCATGGACTTCGCGCGCTCGCGGGGCGTCCCGGACCCGGTGCGGATCCGGGCCGTGTCCACGGTGACGCCCACGTATCCCCGTACCGTCCTGGACCTGCCGGACATCGCCACCGACTCGACCACCGCGGCCGTTCCGGTACCCGGGTCCTTCCGGGCCTCGATCGCGCGGGCCGCGTACGAGGAGGCGGGGCTCGGACCGGACGACCTCTCGCTCGCCGAGGTCTACGACCTGTCCACCGCGCTGGAACTGGAGTGGTACGAGGACATCGGCCTGTGCGGGGAGGGCGAGGGGGCCAAGCTCGTGCGGGAGGGCGCGACCGCGCTCGGCGGGCGGATCCCCGTCAACACCAGTGGTGGACTGGCGTCGTTCGGGGAGGCGGTGCCGGCGCAGGCCATCGCCCAGGTGTGCGAGCTGACTTGGCAGCTCCGGGGCACGGCCGGGGATCGGCAGGTGGCGGGAGCGCGGGCCGGAATCACCGCGAACCAGGGGCTGTTCGGGCACGGTTCGGCGGTCGTCGCCGTGCGCTAGAGGGTTCGCTCAGCGCCTGGTGGGCCGCTGAACAGCGGCTGCTGTCCGAATGCTTGACGGTCCCCAGTGGCGGGTTCACACTCTCTCCACGGTCCCGCGCCGCGACCGGGATCCCGGAACCCCCCATGAGAGCTGCGGCCCGTACCCCAGTCGGCGGGGGTACGGGCCGCCTCCATGTCGCGGCCCATGGCGGGGGCGTGGCCTTCGGATCAGGCCGGGCCCCGGTCCCCCGCCGTCAGGCTCCGGCGGCGGGCCCTGGCCAGGGTCATCGCGTGTTCCACGACCCCCACCAGCACGTCCTTCACCGACTCCCGGTCCCGTGCGTCGCACAGCAGCACCGGTACCTCCGGAGTGAGGTCCAGGGCTTCCCGTACGGTCACCACGGGGTACTGCTCCGCTCCTTCGAAGCAGTTCACGGCGACCACGAAGGGGATCTCGCGGCGCTCGAAGTAGTCGATGGCCGCGAAGCAGTCGGAGAGCCGCCGGGTGTCCGCGAGGACGACGGCGCCGAGCGAGCCCTGGGCCAGCTCGTCCCACAGGAACCAGAAGCGGTTCTGCCCGGGGGTGCCGAACAGGTAGAGCACCAGGTCCTCGCGCAGGGTGATGCGCCCGAAGTCCATGGCCACCGTGGTGGTGCTCTTGCCCTCCACTCCCCCGGTGTCGTCGATGGCGCGGCCCGGCTCGGAGAGACGTTCCTCCGTCCGGAGCGGTCTGATCTCGCTCACCGCACTGACCAGGGTGGTCTTGCCCACCCCGAAGCCGCCCGCGACCAGGATTTTCAGGGTCAGCGGCTCGACCGGCGTCACGGCATGCATGGCGCCGGTGCGGCTAGAGCGCCCGAAGGCCATCGATCACCTCACGCAGAATGGATTCGTCGGGCAGTTCGGCCGGGGGGACCGGCCGGGTCACGTGTACCAGTTCGTCGTCGACGAGGTCGCCGATCAGAACGCGTACGACCCCGACCGCGAGGTCGAGTTCGGCCGCGAGTTCCGCGACGGACTGCGGGCGGAGCAGGCAGAGCCCGAGGATGTCGGCGTGTTCCGGGGACAGGGTCGTGTCCCAGACCGGGTCGGCCGCCGCGGATTCCGCGACCACCAGCGCGATCAGGTCGAGGCGGTGCTGTCCGGCGTGGCTGGTCCGGCCGCGGGTCATCGCGTACGGACGCACCACCGGACCCGCGTCGTCGTCGAACCACTGGTCGCGAGCGGCGTCGGCAGCGGAAGCGGCGGCAGTGCCGGGGATGTGGGCGGGGTGGTCCTGGCCTGGATCGCTCATGCCGTCCGACTCACCCTCCGGCTGGCAGCCCGGTGCGCGGGGCGGTCGCCAGGTGGTCACCGACCCGCTTGACCATGAGCGTCATCTCGTACGCGACCTGGCCGACGTCGGAGTCGGCGTCGGCCAGGACCGCCAGGCAGCTTCCGTCGCCGGCCGCCATGACGAAGAGGAACGCCTCGTCCAGCTCGACCACGGTCTGGCGGACCCTGCCGGAGTCGAAGTGACGGCCCACGCCCTTGGCGAGGCTGTGGAACCCGGAGGCCACGGCGGCCAGGTGCTCGCTGTCTTCCCGGGTGAGGTCCTTGGAGCTTCCGGTGGGCAGGCCGTCGCCGGAGAGGACCACGGCCTTGCGGATGCTGGCGACCCGGTCGACGAGCTCGTCGAGGAGCCAGTTGAGCGGGCCGGAGCCGCGGCCCCTGGTGTCGTTGCCGGACTGCGGTGCGGTCATCGACCGTCCCCTTCGTTCTCGCTACCGGGACCGGTGGCGGCAGGGGTGCCGGCCTCGGTCACGGACTGGTGTGGTGCGGGTCGCCGCGCTTGCCGCGGCTGGTCGGCCTGCAGGGCGGGCGTGGTCTGCTGCGGCGCCTGGGTCGTCGGCTCGGCCTGAGCCGTCTGCTCGGCCTGAGTCGCGTGCTCCGCCTGCTGCCGCGCGTGGTGGTCGCGGCCCGCGGTCCAGCCGCGCTGGAGCGAGGACATGCGCCGGCGTACGTCCTCGGCGTCGCGGTCGGCCCCCGGGTCCGCGGCGGCTTCGGCGGGGGCCGGGGCCGGGGCGTCCTTGAGCTGGGGCGCGAGGCTGGCCTGGCGGATCCGGCGGGGCAGGGTCGCCCCGGAGGGCGCCGGCGCGGGGTGCGCCGGGCCGCTGGGGAGTGGCCCCTCCTGGGCCGGGTCCGGAACGGCCGAGACGGGACGGGGGTCCACGCGGCGGCCGTGCTCGGCCACCAGGGTCGGGGTGGGGCGCCGGCGCGGGAGCGGCACGGCGCCGGGCGAGCGGGCGCCGTCGGGGCGGGCGGATTCCGCGCGCGCCGGCTCCAGGCGGACCGGGCCGGTGGGCGGCAGGGGCTCCCGCTCGCGGTGGTCGCGGCGGTCACGGGTGCGGTCGCGGTCCCGGTCGTGGTTCCGGTCGCGGTCGCGCAGGCCGTCCCGGCCCGCGTCGCGGTCGGTGAGCCGGGCGCCGCCCCGCTCGGCGGTGGCGTCGGTGGACCGGTCGCCCTTCCAGAGACCGGTGCGGTCGCCGGAGCCGTCCGGGGCCCGCTCGCCCATGCGGTCCGCGATGCGGTCGGCCTTGCGGGGACCGCCTCGGTCGGTGTGCCGGTCCGTGTGCGGGCGGCCGGCCGGGCGCAGGCCGAGCAGGGAGTTGCGCGAGATGCCGTTCGGCGGGGTCTCGTCGTCGAGGGTGGCCATGGCGGGCCTGCCCTTGGCTCCGGAGACCCCGGTGAGCCCGGCGGTCGCGGCGGAGCCCGTGATGCCGGTGGGGACGTCCTCCGGGGCCGGGGCGGGCTCGTCCAGCCCCAGCATGCCGATCGGGGCCTCCAGCTCGACGGGGCCGCGCAGTTCGGCGCCGGCCGGGAGCCGTCGGCCGGAGGTTCCGCTCTCGGCGACGGCCCTCTGCCGGGTGGCGCCGACCGGACCGCCGAGTGCCTTGCCGCCGGCCAGCCGGATGCCGGCGCCGTTGGTCTCGGGAGCCTCCGTCAGCAGGGCCACCGGGAGGAAGACCACCGCGGTGGTGCCTCCGTAGGGGCTGATCTGGAGGCGGACCTTGACCTCGTGGCGGTGCGCGAGGCGGCTGACGACGAACAGGCCGAGCCGGTCGGTGTCGGAGAGTTCGAACTCGGAGGTCTCGCTGAGCCGGAGATTCGCGTCGAAGAGCGCTTCGGGTGTCATGCCGAGGCCGCGGTCGTGGATCTCCAGGGTGAAGCCGTTGGCCACGCGCTCGCCGAGGACCTGGACCGCGGTGTGCGGCGGGGAGAAGACGGTGGCGTTCTCCAGGAGTTCGGCGATGAGGTGGGTGACGTCGGCCACGGCCGGGCCGCCGATGCCCAGGCGCGGCAGCCGGCGCACCTCGATGCGCTCGTAGTCCTCCACCTCGGCGACGGCGGCCCGTACGACGTCCATCAGCTGCACGGGCTTGCGCCACTGGCGGGAGGGCGCGGCTCCGGAGAGGATCACCAGGCCCTCGGCGTGGCGGCGCATGCGGGTGGTCATGTGGTCGAGGCGGAAGAGGTCGGCGAGCTCCTCGGTGTCCTCGGTGCGCCGCTCCATGGTGTCGAGCAGGGTGAGCTGGCGGTGCAGGAGCACCTGGTTGCGGCGGGCCAGGTTGACGAAGACCTCGGACACCCCGCGGCGCAGTTCGGCCTGCTTGACGGCGGCCTCGATGGCCGCGCGCTGGAGGGTGTTGAGGGCCTGGCCGACCTGGCCGACCTCGTCCTTCTCGTACTCCAGGCGCGGGGCCTCGGTCTCCACGTCCACGTTCTCGCCCGCGGCGAGGCGGCGCATGACACCGGGGAGGCGGATGCCGGAGACCTCGTGGGCCTCCTTGCGGAGCCGGGACAGGTCGCGGATCAGCTCGCGGCCGATGCGCACGGACAGGACGAGCGAGACGATCAGGGCGATGAATCCGAGCACCCCGGCGAGGGCGGCCTGGACCAAGACGTCCATGGCGACGGGCTCGACGCGCTTTTGGTAGCGGTCGCCCGCGGCGGTGCCCATGACGGCGAGGTCTTCGAGCACCTTTCCGGCGGCCGTGTCCCAGTGGGCGGCAGGGACGTTGCGCGGGCTGTGGGTCGGGCCCTGGACGAGGAATCGCTCCTCTGCCTCGCGCAGGGCGCGGCTCTCCGGGTTGTTCCAGTACTGCTCGAACTGCTCCCGGTCGGCGGCCGGGAGGATCGCGAGGTTGAACTCGTAGAGCAGCTTGCGGTTGGCGACGAAGTCGGAGACGTGGCGGATGTCCGCCTGGCTGACGTTGCGGGCGGCCAGGGCCCCGGCGACGAGGGCGTCCTCGCGCGAGAGCGTCTCGCGGGCGCGGGTGATGCCGACGAGGGCCCGGCCCTGCTTGTCCATTTCCACGTCTTCGAGCGCGTGGAGGTTCATGAGGAAGTCGTAGCAGGGGTCCACGAGCCGGTTGTAGAGCTCCAGCGCCTGGTTGGTGTCGAGGGAGCCCCCGTCCACCGCGCTGCGCAGCGCTCCGATGCTGCGGAACGCTTCGAGGACGGAGCTCAGGTGCCGGGCGGAGGCCGGGTCGAGTTCGTCGGCGACCTCGGGGTCCTTGGCGTCGGCGGAGATCTTCTCGACCGCCTCGTCGGTGGCCGCGCGACTGATGAGCAGCTCGGTGTTGGCGACGGCGGCGCGCGGGTCGCCGATGACCACGAGGGTCTGGCGGCGCTCCTTCTGGATGACGCGGACGACGTCCTCCACGGGGTAGCCGACCTTGTCGATGACGTAGGCGACATCGAGGAGTTGGACGGCCTGCCGGCCGGTGATCACCGTTGCGAAGCCCCAGAGGGCCGTCAGGGAGACGAGCGGCACAAGGAGCAACGCCACGATCTTCCGGCGGATGGACTTCCCGCGAAAGCGCATGGCCTCCCCAGCCTCCCCAGCTCAACCCCGTTACCGGGGGTTGGTGTTCCGTCATTTAAACGGCGTGAGCCTACTACTGCCACGGCGAACCTTCGAAGGCCTGTCCGGACGTTTTCGGCCTGAGCCCCGGACGAAGATCACGAGTTGTCCGATAGTTCCCGTGAAGTGCGGCCCGATATGTGGCAGATGACACTTGGTGGGGCCTCGGTCCCCGTGGCGGAATGGATGGCTGGAATTCTTCGTTCCGCGATACTTCGGGGCTCCCGACGCGTCCGGGATCCGGGAATCTATCGGCCCCTTCGCGCGTCTACCTGTTCGGGGCGGGCATGAGAGGCCGCGTGGAGGGGAGGCACCGACCATGGCGAAGAGGTACGAGGACCACGGCGACGACGTCGGAGACGCGGGATCCGGGGCGCAGCAGGGGCGGGCCCTGTGGGTGGATCAGCCGGCGGGGCGCAGGCGCATGCCGGACCCGGTGCGCAGATCCGCCGTGCGGGCGGTGCTGATAGTCGCCGTGACGCTGACGGACGCGACGATCGCCTTCTTCCTGACGGTCACCGCCTCCTGGCTGGCGCTTCCGCTGTCGCTGTGCGCGATAGCGGGGGTCATCGTGGCCACGTGGGGCGTGCTCGACGTGCTGATCACCCGGCAGACGTGGAACCAGCGCTACGGGGTCCTCTCGGAGCCCAGCAGTACGGCGCGGGGGCGGCGGCGCGAGCGTCGCAAGGCGCGCCGGGAGGCCCGCTCGGCGCCTCCCCTGCCGCCCCGCATACCCGTGCGCGGCGAGGCGACCGGCATCTGGCCGCCGCCGACGGGCACGGGGCGGGGCTGAGGCGCCCGCACGGGCCGCCCGCCCCGTGCCGTGCCGCCCCGCCCCGTGCCGCCCCGCCCCACGGGCTCAGCTGCGGCGGTACATGCGGGTCGCCGTGATCTCGCCGTGGATGGTCTCCCCCTCCGCGAACTGCTGGGGCAGGCCCGGGCGCAGGTGCTCCTCGACGCTGATGTACTTGAGCCCCGCGCGCAGGTCGGCGTCGTTGCGCAGCCTGATGACCAGCGGGAACTCGGCGAGGGCCGTGGTGTCGAACAGGCCCGTGGTGTAGAGCAGCTGGACGCCGAGCGCGTCGGAGACGGCCCGCTGGAGTTCCAGCAGGTAGGTGGCGTTCGCGCGCCCGATCGGGTTGTCGAGGAAGAGCGTGCCCGCGTGCCGGTGCTTGTCGCGGCCCCGGTCGTTGCTGCGCAGCGCCGCCATCGTGCAGTACAGGGCGATCGCGGCGGTGAGCAGCTGGCCGCCGGAGAAGACGTCGCCCATCTGGCCGACCGGGACCCGCTCGGCGCGCAGCACCGCGTCGGGCTTGAGGATCTCCACCGCGATGCCCTTGGGCTCCAGGGCCGCCTGGACCCCGTGCAGGAGCAGCGACATGCCGTCGCGGCGGCCCTCGCCGAAGGAGGCGGTGCTGTTCTTCTTCACCGCGGCGCGGGTCGCCTCGTCGATGACCTCGCCGAGCCGCTCGGTGAGGGTGGCCTGGTCGGGCTCCTCGAAGCGGATGCGCAGGAACTCCTGGCCCGACCACTCCCCCAGCCCCTCGGGGAGCTGGGAGAGCCGCTGGGCGGAGCGCAGGGTGGCCAGGGCCGACTCCACGAGGCCGCGCAGCCGGTCCACGATGCTGTCCCGGTTGCGCTCCAGCTGCGCCAGCTCGTCGGTGAGGACGCGCAGCCGGGGGGCGAAGGCCACCGCCCAGGCCGCGGCGTGCTCGGGCAGGGCGGAGGCGGGCAGTTCGCGGATCTGCTGGCGCGCGGGGGTGCGTACCTGCTCGTAGCGGTTGGCGTTGGCGTGCCGGACCAGGATGTCGCTCGCCTCGCGGACGGCCGCCTCGGCGGCGGACAGGTCGGCGGCGCAGGCCCGTAGCGCGCGGCGGGCCTCGGTGGCCGACTGGCGGGCCTCCTCCAGGCTGCCGGGGTGGGCCACCGGCTCCTGCTCGTCCTCCTGGTGGGTGTGGTCGCGCAGGAGGTCCCGGAGCATGGCCGCGGTCTCGTCGAAGCCGCCCGCGCCCTCCTCGGCGGTGCGGTGGGAGCGCAGCAGGTCGGCGTGGGCCGCGCGGGCGGACTCCACGGCGGTGGTGTGGGCGGCGAGTTGGGCGGTGGCGGTGCGGAGCATGGCCTGGGCGTCCTCGACGTTGTCGGGGATCAGCTCCTCGGGCAGCTCGGTGTGTGCCTCGCCCTCGGCGGGGGCGTGCCGTTCGGCCTCGCCGCGCAGCCGGCCGAGCTGCTCGCTCGCGGTGGAGGCGCGGGTCTCCAGCATCTGTACGAGGGCTTCGGCGCGGGCGGCCGCGGCCTGCCGGGAGGGGCCGTCGGCGCCGTCGGTGCCTTCGAGGAGCTGGGCGGCGCGGGTACGGACCTTGTTGGTGAGGCGGTCGAGCTCCGCGAGGGCCACGCTCTCGTCGCTCTCGGCGCGGGCCTGTTCGGAGCGCAGGTCGGCGCCGACACCGACCTTCTCGTAGAGCTGGGAGGCGGCGCGGTAGGCCTCGCGCAGCGCCGGGAGAGGCGCCTTGGCCCCGTTGCCCGCGGGGGCCTCGGGCAGCGGATCGGGGGCACCCGCGACCTCGGCACGCTCGGCGCGCAGGGCGCGGGCGGTGCGGCGGGCGTCGTCGGCGGCGCGCTGGGCGGCGCGGCGGTCCTCGTCGGCGGCCCGGGCCCGGTCGAGGCAGACCTCGGCGCGGGCCTCGGACTCGGCGGCGTCGTCGGCGAGTTCGCGCAGCTTGGTCTGCCAGCCCGAGCGCTCGCGCAGCCGGTACGCGAGACCGGCGAGGGCGTCCGCGACGCGGCGGGCGCGCTGGGCGGTGTCCTGGCGCTCGTCGCGGACGCGGGCGGCGTCGGCGGCGGCCTCGTCGGCCTCGGCGCGTACGGTGCGGGCCTCCGCGAGTTCGGCGTCGGTCTCCTCGGCGAAGCCGCGGGAGGCGGCTGCCTGCTCCGCGAGCTCGGTGAGGCGGCCGGGCGGGCAGCCGTTGCGCCAGGACAGCAGCCGGGCGGCGAGCTCGCGGTCGCCGGACAGGCGGGCGGCGAGCTCGCGGATCTCGGTGTCGCGGGCGGTGGCACGGGCGCGCAGCGCCTGGCGTTCCTCGTCGGCGGCGTGCTCGTCGTGCATGGCCGGGTTCGGCGTGACGATGAAAATGCCGTGGATGGCGGATCCGGTGGCTTCGTCGGCCGGGGGAACCGGCGCCAGCAGGGCGGCGGCGGTGCCGACGGCGACGGTGGAGCGGGGCAGCAGGGCCGCGCCGGAGAGGACCTCGCGGGCCCGGGAGTGGGTGTCGGGGTCGGTGATGACCACGCCGTCGACGAGTTCGGGGCGGGCGGCGAGGACGGCGGCGTGGTCGGCCGGGTCCACGGACTGGGCGAGGTAGCGCCAGCCGGGGAGGGCCGGGATGCCGTGCTCGCCGAGGAACTCGACGGTGGCGAGAACATCGGGGCCGGGCGGCAGCAGGCCGCCGTCGCCGAGGGCGCCGAGGATGCGGGAGTCGTCGGCGGCGGCGGTGCGCAGGTCGAAGAGCTGGCGTTCGGCGGTCGCCACTGCGCGGGTCAGCAGTTCGCGCAGTTCGTCGGCGCCCCGGTCGAAGTCGGCGACCGTGAGCCCGGCGACCTCGACGCCGGTCGGGGCGGGGGACCCTGTGGAGCCCTGGGGCGCACCGCCCGTGCCGGTCGCTCCCGGGGCGTCCGGGAGGCCCAGGAGGGCCGCCAGGCGCGGTGCGGAGGCGAGGGACGCGGCGGCCCGGTGCTCGGCGTCGTGGGCCGCCTCGGCCGCGTCGGCTGCGTCCGCCGCGCGGGCGGCGGTGAGTTCCGCGCGGGATTCCGCCGCGGCGGCCTCGCGGGCGGCCTCGGCGGCCGTGCGGGAGGCCTCGCGGGACTCGTCCCAGGCGGCCACGGCCGTCTTCTCCGCGTCGGCTGCGGCCAGGGCGGCGCGCGCCGGGTCGGCGTCGGGGGCGGAGTCGTCGAGCCAGCCGGCCCGGACGGCCTCGGCGGTCTCCTGCTGGACCTCGGCGAGGCGGGCGCGCAGGTGCTCGGCCTCGCTGCGGGCCCGCTGGGCGGCCGTGGCGGCGGCGGTGGCGGCGCGGTGGGAGGCCTCGCCGGTCTCCTGGAGGACGGCGGAACGCTCCTCCTCCTCGTTGGCGGCCCGCTCACCCTGCTCGGCGGCGGCGTGCAGGGCCCGTACGAGCTCGGTGGCGGCGGTGGCCCGGGCGGCGAGCGCCGGGGCGGCGTCCCGCTCGGCCTCCAGGATCGCGGCGGCGACCCGGGCGGAGCGATCGGCGGCGGAGCGGTGGCGCAGGACGTGCTCGGCGGCCTGCCAGGCGGAGTGCAGGGTGCGGGCTTCGAGGAGTTCGCGGCGCTGCGCGGCGGCGGCCTTGTCGGCGACGGTCAGGGCCAGCGAGGCGTGCCGGTAGGCGAGTTCGGCCGAGACGGCGGCGCTGCGGGCGCGCGCGGATTCGGCGGCGGTGACCTGGTGGGCGGCGCCGGTGACCCGCTGCGCGAGGTCGGCGGCGCGGCCGCGCTCCTCGCCCGCGCGGGCGGACAGGCGCCGGGCGAGGGTGCGCGTACGGCGTTCGGCGCCGGCGTGGACGTCGCGGAGTCGGGAGCGGGCCGCGGCGGCCTCGACGATCTTGGTGAGGAGGTCCACGGAGCCCGCGGTGAACTCCCGTTCGGCCATCAGCTCGGCGCGGCGGCCGAGCTTGTTGCCGAAGCCGTGGACGAGGTCGGCGAGGCCGTCCGTGTCCCGGGTGTCGGTGACGGCGCGCAGCAGCAGGTCGGTGAAGTCGGAGTCCTTCTTGACCGCGAAGAGGCCGGCGGCCTCACCCTCGTCGGCGTTCATCTCGCGCTGGTAGCGGAAGAGTTCGGGGTCGAGGCCGACCTCGGTGAGGTGCTCGTTCCAGCGGTCGTGGATCTCCTCGAAGTACACCTCGAGGTGCGGGTACGCCTTGCCCGCCTCGGTCAGGGCGTCGCGGAAGCCCTTCATCGTGCGGCGGCGCCCCTGGGCTCCGGAGACGCCTTCCACGGGCGGGCGCACCGAAGTGGCCTCGGCCACCGGGAGGTTGTCCAGGCTGAGGCCCGGGCCGGGCCGGAAGGAGTACCAGGCCTCGGCGAACTTGCGCGGGTCGTTGGAGACTTGGCGGCCGCGCCATTCGCTGACCTTGCCGACGACCACGCACTCGCCGGTCTGGGTGTGCTGCCACTCCAGCGCCACGTGGCCGCAGTCGTCGGCCAGCAGGAACTTGCGCAGGACGCCGGAGCTGGCGCCGCCCAGGGTGTTGCGGTGGCCGGGCAGCATCACCGAGAAGATCAGCTTGAGCAGCACGGACTTGCCGCCGCCGTTCTCCAGGAAGAGCACACCGGCGGGCGCGGGGCGGCGCGGCGGGCCGGTGGGCTCGTCCTCGAAGAACTCCGCCTGGGTGGGCGCCGGGTGGGGCACCGGCTCACCGACTCCGCGCAGGTCGAGCACGGTGTCGGCGTAGCGCGCGCCGGCGGGCCCGATGGAGTAGAGGCGGATCCGGGACAGCTCGTACATGGCGGCGGACTCTCGTGGTCTTTCGTAGGTCGTACGGGGACGGGTGGCGGGCCTGTCGGGTGGCCCGGCGGGTGGGGGCGGCGGGTGGGGCGGCTCGGCGGGTGCGGCGGCTCGGCTCAGGCGTGGAAGGGCAGGCCCGCGTCGGCGGCGAGTTCGAGGTCGTCGCCCTCGGGCGGCGGCAGCAGGCTGGCGGAGCCGTCGCTGACGGGGACCACGCCGAGGTCGAGGAGCTCGGCCATGGCCGCGCTGCCCGCCATGTCGCGGACCTGGAGCTGGTAGCGGGGGGTGGTGCGGTACGTGCCTCCGGCCTCGTCCCCGGTGCGCTGGAGGAAGCCGGAGTCGGTGAGGAAGGCGGCGGCCTTACCGACGATGCCGGTGGTGGAACCGGCCAGCCTGCGGGCGTCCTTGGTGGCGCCGGTCGCGCTGCGGCGGGCGTAGACCCGCCAGGCGGCCTCCAGGCCGGGGGCGTCGGAGGCCGGGTCGGTGTTCTCGCCGAGTTCCTCGGCGCGCTCCTCCAGGCGGCGGCAGGTCTGCCGGACGAAGGCGTCGACGCCGTTGACGGTGATCCGGCCGATGTAGCCGTCGTCGGCGAGGTCCTCGGGGCGGGGGAAGGCCAGGGCCGCCACGGCGAGGTGGGCGAGGCCGTGCAGGAAGCGGTCCGCGGAGTCGGCGGTGGTGCGGCGGGCGTAGTCGCCCATGCGGACGGCGAAGACGGAGTCCTCGCCGGCGGCCACGGCCATGCCGGCGCGGGGGGACACCTCCAGGACGACCAAGCCGAGGCCGGTGGCGACGGCGTCGGCGAGCCGGGCGAAGGGGGAGTCCTCGCGGTAGCGGCGCAGCAGTTCGGCGTACTCCGCGTCGCGGGCCGGCAGCAGTTTGGGCTGGAGCCCGAACGCCACGAGGCGGGCCGCGTCTGCGGCGTCCGCCGGGGTGACGGGGCCCTGCGGGGGCTGAGCCGTCGCCATGGCCGGCGCGGGCGCGGGCGCGTGTGCGTGTGCGTGCGCCTGGACCGGAGCCGATGCCTCGGGCGCGTCGGGCTCGCTCCACGCGGGGTGCGGCTCGGCGTGGTGGTCGCTCACGGGTGGGTCTCCTCGGCGGTGCGGGTGGGGCTCATGCGGGTGCGGCTCATGCGGGTGCGGCTCAAGCGGGTGGTGACGTGCTGCTGCGCGGTGGCTTCGGCGGCGGAGGGATTTCCCCCACCCCGCCCCTTCCTGAAAGCAGGGGCAAGCCCCCACACCCCCGGGTGGGCCCCGGACACCTGGGGCTCCGCCCCCGCAACGGACCCCGCGGGCACACCCGCGGGGAGGGTGACACCACCGGCACGGCCGGTCCCGGCCGCACGCCGGAGCGGTACGGACCGGCCCCGCCGCGGCGCCGGGGCGGACCCGGGCTGCGTGGGTCGGACCCTCCGCCCCGCGAGGGCGGAGGCGGGGCAGGTGGGGCGGTGGTGGGGCGGTGGGGTCATGCCGCCTCCGTGCGGTCCGCCGTCATGGCTGCCGCGTCCAGGAGGGCGGTGCCGACGATGAGGTCCGCGCCGCCGAATTCGGGGTCTTCGAGTTCCGTGCCGTCGTCGACCGCGAAGAGGAGGCGTTCCTCGCCCTGGCGGTACGCCGTGCCCACGGCCGGGCTCGCCGCGTGGACGGCCAGCAGGGCGACCAGGTAGGGGAGATCGGGGTCGGAGCGGCGGGCTTCGGCGAGGAGGCCGGACAGGCGGCGCGGGGCGTCGTGCGGAAGTTCGAGGAGTGTCATCGCGGCGGCGAGCTGCTCTTCGCTGAAGCGGCTGTCGTCCGGGGTCGCGATCAGGTCCGGCTCCGGCATTTCCAGACCCAGGTGCTCGCGCTCCACCGGCGGGGTGAGGAGGATCTCCACCAGGTCCGCGACGCGCACCGAGACGGGGGTGCGCAGGCCCGCGCCCGAGGCGAAGAAGGCGTCCGTGACGCGGATCGCCGACGCGACCGGGAGCGGCAGGGTGGGGGCCACGAGCTGCCCGTAGAGGTCGATCCCGGAGCGCGGTGCGGGCGCGGCGAAGGCCTGGCGGTCCTGTTCGGCGCGGAAGAGCGGGCCCGCGTCGAGGAGTCGGGACTGGAGCTGGGTGTGGCGGCGGATGCAGTCCTTGACGATGTCGACCAGCTCGGCGGCGCGCCGCTTGTTGTCGGGCTCCTCCGCCTCGTCGCGGGCCTTGCGGATGTTGGTCAGGATCGCGTTCTCGTGGCGGTAGCGGTCGGCGACGTGGTCCAGGGCCTCCGCGATCATGTCGGGGACGGTCACCAGCCAGTCCACGGCCCGCACGTTGCGCCGGGTCGCGTCGAGGGTGCGGCGCAGGGTCTCGGCGTACTGGACGGTGCGGTAGCGGGCCTGTTCGGCGGCGAGCTGGGCGTCCGCGAGGCGGCCCCGGCTGATCAGGACCTCCAGTTTCACCTCGGCGGCGATCTGCGCGCTGGTGACGTCCGTGTCGAGGGCGCCGACCAGGACGTTGACGGCCTCGTCCGTGGTGCGCAGGTACACCGCGCCGCCGTAGCCCGGGACTTCCTCGATGAGCTTGAAGTCGTAGTCGCGCCGGACGTACACCCCGTCCGGGCCGAACGTGCCGTAGATCGCGCGGAATCCGCGGTCGACGCTGCCGACGTTGATCAGGTTCTCCAGCACCCAGCGGGCCACCCGCTCGTGCTCGGCCGCGGGGCGCGCCGGTGCCTGGGCGGCGACGCGCGGCAGCAGGCGGGCCACTATCTGCTCGTGGTCCGCGCCGGTGTCGAAGTCCATGTTGAGCGTGACCAGGTCGATCGCGGCGAGCGCGACCTCCGCCATCGCGTAGACCCCGTACTCGCCGGCCAGATTGGCCTTGCGTACGTCGAGGTCGTGCAGCGGGGCGGTGCAGGCGAGCGCGCGCAGCCGCCGGGCCAGGCCCTCGTCGGCGGCCGGGCCCGGCGCCGGGGAGGGAAGGGTCTTCGCCGGGGCAGGGAGAGTCACGGGCAAAGACTAGGCGCTGACCCTGACAACATCCCAAACGGGATGGTTCGCCCGATCCTCCCGCGATCGGCGAGTGCGCGGCCCGCGCCCTGTTCTACGCTCACCGCATGGCTTCCATGATCGCGCCGGAAACCCCGGCGGCCGGCCCCGTGATCGATCTCAACGCCGACCTCGGCGAAGGCTTCGGGCGGTGGACGCTGACCGACGACGAGGCCCTGCTGTCCGTCGTCACGAGCGCCAACGTCGCCTGCGGCTTCCACGCCGGCGACCCGTCCATCATGCGCCGCGTCTGCGAGCTGGCGGCCGCGCGCGGGGTGCGGATCGGCGCGCAGGTCTCGTACCGGGACCTGGCGGGCTTCGGCCGCCGCTCCATGGACGTGCCGGCCGGTGAGCTGGCCGACGAGGTGGCCTACCAGATCGGGGCGCTGGAGGTCTTCGCGCGGGCGGCCGGTTCCCGGGTGTCGTACGTGAAACCGCACGGCGCGCTCTACAACCGCACCGTGCACGACGCGGGCCAGGCCGAAGCCGTCGTGGCCGGCGTGCGCCTCGCGGCCGGTCCCGCCGGGCTCCCGGTGCTCGGGCTGCCCGGTTCCCTGCTGCTCGCCGCCGCCGGGCGGGCCGGGCTGCCCGGCGTCCCGGAGGCCTTCGCCGACCGCGCCTACACCCCCGCGGGCACGCTCGTCCCGCGCGGTGAGCCGGGCGCCGTCGTCCACGACCCGGACGCGGTGGTGGCCCGCGCGGTCGACATGGCCGCCGGGCACGCGGTGACGGCCGCGGACGGCTCCCGGATCCCGGTGTCCGCCCGCTCCCTGTGCCTGCACGGGGACACCCCCGGGGCCGCGGAGCTGGCCCTGCGCGTGCGCGGGGCGCTCGGTGGGGCCGGGGTCCGGGTGGAGGCCTTCGCGTGAGGGCGCTGGAGGCCGGCGCCGGGGCGCTGCTGCTGGAGGTGGACTCCGCCGGGGAGGTGGCCGCGCTCCACGCGGAGCTGCTGCGCCGCCGGGACGCGGGCGAGCTGGGCGCCGTACGGGAGATCGTGCCGGCGGCCCGGACCGTCCTGCTGGACGGGGTACGGGAGCCGCGCGTCCTCGCCGCCCGGATCGCCCGCTGGCGGGTCCCCCCGCTGGCGCCGTCCGACGGGCCGCCCCCGGTGACGGTCGCCGTGCGCTACGACGGCCCGGACCTCGCGGAGGTGGCCGCCCTGTGGGAGGTGTCCCCCGATGAGGTGCCCGGCATCGTCGGCGCGATCACCTTCCGGGTGGCCTTCTGCGGGTTCGCCCCCGGCTTCGGCTACCTGACGGGACTGCCCGCCCGCCTCCACCTGCCCCGGCGCGCGACGCCCCGTACCGCGGTGCCGGCGGGCTCGCTGGCCCTCGCGGGCGAGTACGCGGGGGTCTACCCGCGCTCCTCCCCCGGCGGCTGGCAGCTGATCGGATCCACCGACGCGGTGCTGTGGGATCCGGCGCGCGAGCCGGCCGCGCTGTTCGCGCCGGGGGTGCGGGTGCGGTTCGCCGCGGAGGCGGCGCCGTGAGGGGGCTGGAGGTCGTACGGGCGGGCGCGCTGACCACCGTCCAGGACCGGGGCCGGCCCGGGTACGCCCACCTCGGCGTTCCCCGTTCGGGGGCCCTGGACACGGGGGCGCACGCGCTGGCGAACCGGCTGCTGGGCAATCCGCCCGGGGCGGCCGTCCTGGAGACGACCCTGGACGGTGTGGGGCTGCGGGCGGTGGGCGGCCCGGTGACGGTGGCGGTCACCGGGGCGCCCTGTGCGGTACGGGTCGACGGGCGCGCGGCGGCCTGGGGAGCCCCGGTCCTGCTGCGCGCCGGGTCGGAGCTGGAGGTGGGCCGGGCGGAGTCGGGACTGCGCGGCTATGTCGCGGTGCGGGGAGGGTTCGCGGTGCAGCCGGTGCTCGGCAGTCGCTCGACCGACTTGCTGTCGGGCCTGGGCCCGCCGGTCCTGTCGGCGGGGGCGCTGCTGCCGGTGGGCGCGCCCGGTCCGGATCCGGTGGCCGGGGCGGACGCCCCTGCGGCGCCGGGCCCGCCTGCGGAACTGGTCCTTCCGCTGCGGCTGGGGCCGCGGGCCGACTGGTTCACGGCGCAGTCGCTGACGGCGCGGCTGCTGCGGGCGGCGTACCGGGTCTCCGCCGCTTCGAACCGGATCGGGCTGCGCACGGAGGGGCCGCCGCTGGTCCGGGCCCGGGGCGGGGAGCTGCCGAGCGAGGGGATGGTGCTCGGTGCGGTCCAGGTTCCGCCGGACGGGCAGCCGGTGGTCTTCCTGGCCGACCACCCGGTCACCGGCGGCTATCCGGTCGTCGGCGTCGTCCCGCCGGGCCCCGCGCTCGACGCGGCGGCCCAGGCCCGGCCGGGGGTCCCCGTCCGGTTCGTACGGAGCCGCTGAGGCCGGGTCCGTAACCCGGTGCGCGGCCGGATGAAACGCTTCGCGCTCAGGGTGCCAAGTACGGGTGAACGGGGCCGCAGGGGCCTCGCACACACGGGAGGAAACGGGTGCGCAACCCATCACGGGAGGCCGGACCACCGGATCTCACCACGCCCGAGGGGTTCGGCAGGTTCTACGAGGAGCACGTCGACGCCGTCCTCGGCTTCGTCACCCGCCGGGTCGCCGATCCGCACGTGGCGGCGGACCTGACGGCGGACGTCTTCCTCGCGGCGATGGGGTCGGCGGGCGGCTACCGGCCCGACCGGGGCGTGCCGGTCGCCTGGCTGTTCGGCATCGCCCGCAACGTCCTGTCGGGCCACGCCCGCGGTCTGGCCCGCGAGAGCGGCGCCCTGGCCCGGCTCAGCGGCCGCCGGCTCCTCGACGACGAGGACGTGGCCGCGCTGGAGGAGCGCATCGACGCGGAGCGGGCCTTCCGGGCCGTCGCCGAGCGGCACGCCGCCCTGTCCGAGCCGCTGCGCGCGGCGCTCGACCTGGTCGTCGTCGACGGCCTCACGCCGGCGGAGGCGGCGCAGGCCCTGGGCGTCACCACGACGACGGTCCGCGTCCGCCTGCACCGTGCCCGGCGCGCCCTTCGCGCCACCGAACCCGCCCCGTTCTCCACCGCGGAACCGCACCTGGAGGTAGTCCGATGAGCAGCAGGCCCCACGCGTTCGAGGAGCGGCTCAAGGCCGAGCTCATGGCCATCGCCGCGGATCAGCCCCCCGCCGCCGCCCCTGTGCGGTCGACCGCCCGGCGCTACCGGATCCCGATCGCCCTCGGCGCGGTGGCGGCGACGGTCGCGGCTCTGGTGGTCCTGCCGGTGCTCGGCGACGACGGCGGTACGTCGCCCGCGTACGCCGTGTCCCGGAACGACGACGGCACCATCTCGGTCCACATCTTCCACCCGGACGGTCTCGACGGGACGGTCCGCGAGCTGCGGGAGCTGGGGATCGCGGTGGCGGTGGTGCCGCGCAAGCCGTCGGAGCGGTGCCCGTCGAGCGTGGCCTACCCGCAGGGACTCACTCCCGGGGAGGGCGGGGGCGAGTTCGCCGGCGCCCGGGACGAGTCCGCACAGATGATGATCACCCCGGAGACGGTGCCGCCGGGCCACACGCTGGTGGTGAGCACGCCCGCGGACGCCTCGGACGTCCACCCGATCGGCTTCGGCGCCGTCGAGACGCCGAAGGTGCCGTCCTGCGTGCCCGTCTACGCCGACCCGGCCAAGGCTCCCCAGCGGACCCTGAGCCCGAAGGAGGCCGCGGTGCTCAAGGACAAGCAGCGGATCGCGCGGGAGGAGCGGGAGAAGGAGGCCCGGACGGGCGGATCCGCCACGGCGAGCCCTACGGCGGGCTCACCGCGCAAGCCGTAGCCCGACGGTCGGCCAACCGACGGCGCGCCCCCGGTCCGTTCCTCGGACCGGGGGCGCGCCGCGCTGCGCAGGGGTGCGCGGCTACACGGCCGACTCCGGGGCGATCCGGCTCCGTACCGCCGACTGGACGTCCTCTTCCTCGGCCGGGTCCGCCGCCAGGCGGCGCAGGCGCGGGGCCACTCGGGCGTCGGCCGTCTCCGCGTGGCGGGCGGCCACCTCCCGGGTGGTCTCCTCGCAGTCCCAGAGGCATTCGACGGCGAAGCCCGCCGCGAAGGAGGGGTCCGTGGCCGCCAGGGCCCGGGCGGCGCGGCCCCGCAGGTGGGAGGAGGCCGTCTCGCGGTAGATGTGGCGCAGTACCGGCGCCGCGCAGCCGATGCGGAGCCGGCCGGCTCCGTCGACCAGGGTGAACAGCGGCGTGGAGTCCGGGCCCGAGCCGCGGACGGTGGAGCGCAGGGCCCCGAGGACCAGGGTGGCGTCCTCGGCTCCGCCGCGGGCGGCCAGGAGGGTCCCTGCGGCCGTTCCGAGGGCGTCGGGGCGCTGGACCCAGCGCCGGGCCCGCTCGACGGCGGCGGGGCCGCACATGCGCTCGTAGGCGGCTACGGCCGGCTCGTCGCCGGCGGCTTCGATGAGGTCCAGTACGGCCGGGTTCTCCGGCTCGGCGAGGACCAGGTGGTGCAGCGCGGTGGCGCGGGCGGCCTCTCCGGACGCGCCGGCGGCGGCCGCGAGGATCGCGGAGCGGTCCTCGGGGGTGGCCACGGCGGCCAGGCAGCGGGCGGCCGGGACGTGCAGGGGGGTGCCCCGGCGCAGTCCGTCGGCGGCCCAGTCGAAGACGGCCTGGACGCCCCAGCCGGGTTGGGGGCCGCGCGGGGTGAGCTGGCGCTGCCAGCGGTCGAAGGAGCCCTGCTGGCGGGCGGCGCGCAGCCGCTCGCCGTAGGCCGGGTCCTCTTCCCACAGGCACCAGGGCCTGGGCTCGTAGGCGTCGCGGACGGCGGCGGCGAGCCGCGCCTCACCCTCGGCGGTGTCGGGGAAGCGGGCGAGGACCGGTGCGGCCAGGGAACGCAGTCCCTCGTCGTCGTCGCGCAGGGCGAGTTCGTCGAGGGCCCAGGCCCAGTTGGCGCCCGTGGCGGCGTACCGGCGCAGCAGCATGAGCGCGTCGTCACGGCCGTACGAGGCCAGGTGGCCCAGGACGGACAGGGCGAGGCCCGTGCGGCGGTCGTCCTCGTCGACGAGGTCGTCGACGCCGAGGAGGTGGGCCTCGATCTCGCCCAGGGGGCCGTCGAGGTCCAGGTACAGGCGTGCGTAGTACAGGGAGCGGTTCTCGACCTGCCAGTCCTGGCGCGGATCGCCGGCCACGCAGTGGTTGAGCGCCGCGAGGGCCTCGGCTCTGGGCGCGGCGAGCGCGTGCAGCGTGCCGTCGCCGCGGCCGCGCTGCAGGAGCCCGAGCAGGGTGCCGCTCGGCGCTATGACTGGTTCGAACATGGGAATGGCCTCAAATCAAGCTGGGGACGCAACCGGGAATCGGAATTCACAGGGCCGCGTAACAGCATGCGAGGACGTCCGCCGTCAGGTTCCGCTCGATGTAGACCATTGCCTTCTCACTCTCGTCGGTGCTTCTCGGCCAGGGTGGCGGTCCCCCGGCAGGAGTGGGGGTCGGACACCCGTTGTGTCCTGCCCGCTCCTGCCCGTCCGCCCTGTCCGCGAATCGAATCCGACGCCATGATGACCCAGGCGGTTTGTGCGCCGCGACCACATTTAAGGCCGCCGTGACCAACCCGTGAGGTCTGGACCAGTCGGAAACCGGCCGGGAACCGGCCCGGAGACCGGCCTGGGCACCGGCTGGGGACCGACAGAAGCGGACTACTTGGCTCCGAAAAGTTCCAGCAGGTCGGCTTTGGCGAACATGCGGGCCGTGTCCACGGCGGAGGGCGTTCCGGCGTTCGGGTCGGCGCCCCCGGCGAGCAGCGCGCGGATGACGGCCTCCTCGCCCTTGAAGACCGCGCCGGCGAGCGGGGTCTGGCCGCGGTCGTTGGCCCGGTCGGCCTCGGCGCCGCGGGCCAGCAGGGCCGTGACGGCGTCGGCGTGGCCGTGGTAGGCGGCGAGCATGACGAGGGTGTCGCCGCGGTCGTTGGTGAGGTTGGCCGGGACGCCCGCGTCGACGTACGCGGCGAGGGTCTCGGTCTCACCGCGGCGGGCGAGGTCGAAGATCTTGGTGGCCAGCTCGACGACGTCCTCGTCGGGAACGCCCGGAGAGTCCTGGGAGGCCTGGGAGTCCTGGGAGCCGTTCTCGACGTGCTCACTCATCGGTCGTACCGCCTTTCACGGGCAGGGCTGCGCACGGCACTGCGTCCGTACGGGTGAAGCGTCAGAGTAACGCCCGGACCTGCACATGAGCGGCGCGGGCCGAGGCAATGATCACCTTGCGGCCCCCATGCCCCCGTCCCGCCAGGCGCGCCAGCCGGGATGGGCCGGTCAAGTGAAAAATTACTAGATTCACCCATATGCACCTTTTATCGCATTGATACTTCCTGTGAGCCTGGAAGAACTGATGGTGACTGTCCCCACCCACCAGGAGAACTGACTCATGGTCCTGTCCATCTCAGGTGTCGTCCTGCTCGGCATCATCTGCTTCCTGTTCTTCAAGAAGGACGGCATGAAGCTGACGCACGCGTTCGTGTGCGCCCTCTTCGGCTTCTTCCTCGCAGGCTCCGCCATCGCCCCCAGCATCACGGCGAGCACGGCGAGCCTCGCGAGTCTTCTCGGCGGGATCAAGCTCTAGCGCCCGGCCCCGGCACCCACCCGAAGCATCCACAACTCCAGGAGACGCCCGTGGCCCGGCGCCCACTTCCCCGCATCCTCAGCAGCGGCACCGTGTCGCTGACCCGGGGCCGCGACTTCGCTCGCACGGCCGCCGACAGCGCCACGGACGTCCTCCATCCGCTCCTCACCATCGGACGGGGCCTGCGCGTCCTGGCCTCGGCCGGACGGCGCAAGTGGTGCGACACCCCCAAGGACAAGCGTGGTCCCGCGCTGTTCCTGGGTGCCGCCTGCGTCCTCGTGGTCGCGCTCGTCCCCTACGGGCCCCTCACCGCCCTGATCACCCTCATGGCGGCGGCGGCCTGGCAGGGACGCGACCGCACCCCGGCGAAGACCGGTCCCAGCGATGCCGAGACCGAACGGCTCGGCTCCCTCTACGAAGCCCTCGTGCCGTACTTCTCCATCCCGGAGGATCCGAGCCCCCTCTTCGCCCACGGCGGGGAGTGGGACAAGGCCTTCAGCGGCTACGAGTTCGACGAGGCGGGCCGCGTCACCCGGCTCCACATCCGCTACCCGGCCTACTTCACCGACGGCGAGGCCGCATCGAGGGCCCGGATCGAGGCACTGCTGCACGCCAAGTCCGGGCGCGGACGGGAGTATCTCTTCGACTGGGACGAGGAGGGAAACCAGCTCGACCTGAGCGTGCTGGCGGCGCTGCCGACAGGTATCGCCGCCCAGCCCTTCGTCACCTCCCCCGGTGAGACCGTGCTCGGCTTCACCGACCCCGGCAGCGTGCAGCGCACGCTGCCCGTCCTGGACGGCGACGAGCCCCGGGACATGCCGCCGGTCATCTGGCGCACCGGATCCCGTTCCGCCGAGCCCCATCTGCTGGCCGTGGGGCAGCCCGGCAGCGGTACGTCCACGCTGCTGCGGTCCGTCGCCCTGCAGGCCCTGCGGCACGGGGGCGACGTACTGATCGTCGAGGGCGGCGGCACCGGCGAGTACTCCTGCCTCTCCGGCCGCGCGGGCGTCCTCGCCGTGGAGTGCGGGCCGACCGGGGCGCTGGCCACCCTGGAATGGGCCGCCCGCGAGACCGAGCGGCGCCTGATCGCCACCCACCGGGCCCGCGAAGCCGGCCGGCCCGCGCCCGAGGACACCCGGCGTCCGCTGTGGATCCTGCTCGACCGGCCCAGCGTGCTGGCCCACCTGGCCGCCGCCGAGGGCGCCCCCGATCCGATCGCGCAGCTCCAGGTGCCGCTGCGGCACGGGCGCGCCGCGCACGTCACGGTGGTGGTGGCCGAGCAGTTCGACCACTTGGAGCTGCTGCACGACTCCGTCTGGCAGCACACGAGGGCCCGGGCGGTGCTCGGAGCCGCCACGATCCAGCAGATCGCCGACGTGCTGGGACTGCCCCCGCACACCACGCCGACGGCCGTCCTGCCGCCGGGGCGCGGGTACGCCCGGCTCGGCGCCGGTCCCGTGCACCGGCTCCAGGTTCCGGCCACGCCGGACCCGTACGACGACGCCACCCACCCGGGACACCGGCAGGCGGTACTGGACCTGCTGCCCGAGCGGCAGGCAGCGCCCAAGCCCGCCCCGGACCACGTCACGCTGGGCAAGCCGCTGCACATCGTCCAGCCGCCCGCCCAGGCGCAGGGCCCGGCGATCGACGCCTCGGAGATCCCCGAGGTCCCGGCGGACGTCCCGTAGGACGCGGCGGGTCCGATCGGCCCCGTCCTACGCGACGAAGGTGCGCGGCGGCTCCGCCCCGCCGCCGCCCGCTCCGGTGGCGACCAGCCGGGCCGCGGCGGCCAGCCGGGCCGCCGCCTCCTCGGCCACCGGGCCGCCGACGGTGAAGGGGAGCCGGACGTACCCCTCGAAGGCGCCGTCCACGCCGAACCGGGGCCCCGAGGGGACCCGTACGCCCACCCGCTCCCCCACCTCGGCCAGCCGGGAACCGGAGAGCCCGCCCGCGCGGGCCCACAGGGTCAGGCCGCCCAGCGGGACCCGGAACTCCCAGTCCGGCAGCTCCCGGCGGACCGCCGCCACCAGGGCGTCCCTGTTCTCGCGGGCCTGGTCGCGGCGGATCTCCACGGCCTGCGCCCAGCCCCCGGTGCGCATCAGCCAGTCCACCGCGAGCTGTTCCAGCACGGGCGTGCCCAGGTCGGCGTAGGCACGGGCGGCCACCAGGCTGCGGATGACGTCGGGGGCCGCGCGGACCCAGCCGATGCGCATGCCGGCCCAGAAGGCCTTGCTGGCGGAGCCGACGGTGATGACGGTGGAGCCGGCCGGGTCGAAGGAACAGACGGGGCGGGGCATCTCCATCGCCGGGTCCAGCTGGAGCTCGACCATGGTCTCGTCGGCGACCAGGACGGTACCGGCCGAGCGGGCCGCCTCGACCATCGCGCGGCGCTGCTCGTCGGAGGCCAGGGCCCCGGTCGGGTTGTGGAAGTCGGCGACCACGTAGGCCAGGCGCGGGGCGGAGTCGCGCAGCACCTGGCGCCAGACGTCCATGTCCCAGCCGGTCAGCCCTTCCCCCATGGCGACGGGCACGAGGCGGACCCCGGCGGCGCGCATGAGCTGGAGGATGTTGGCGTAGGACGGGGATTCGACGGCGATCCGCTCGCCGCGCCCCGCGAAGAGGCTGCAGATGGCGTCGATGGCGCCCATCGCGCCCGTGGTGACCATGATCTGCTCGGGCATGGTCGGGATGCCGCGCTCGGTGTAGCGGTCGGCGAGCATGCGGCGCAGCGCGGGCAGGCCGGCCGGGTAGTCCCCGTGGGTGTGGGCGTACGGCGGGAGTTCCTCCAGGGCGCCCTGCACGGCCTTGGTGAGCCAGGGCTCGGGGGCCGGGAGGGCGGCGCAGCCGAGGTCGATCATCGAGCCGAGGGACTCGGGGGGCAGGGGCTCCAGCCCGCGGGCCGGCATCGGGTTGCCGGCGGGCACCGAGGTCCAGCTGCCGGCGCCCCGGCGGGATTCCAGGAACCCCTCGCCGCGCAGGGCCTCGTAGGCGGCGGCGACGGTGGTGCGGCTGACGGAGAGCGCGACGGCCAGCTCCCGCTCGGCGGGGAGCCGGGCGGCCACGGGGATGCGGCCTTCGAGGACGAGCAGGCGGACGCCGTCGGCGAGCGTGCGGTACGCGGGCAGCTTGCGCCCGCCGGGCGCGGCGGTCCGGCCCTGCTGGGAGGTGATGAGCCGGCCGAGCTGTGCGGCACCTACGGCCGAGGTCCACTGCGCCATGTCGTCCGGTCCACCTTCGTCGAATTGGCCCCTGTCGGCCCCCGCGGGAGCCGGCATTGGATTGGTCCTGCGGGGTCCAGGGTGCCACGGAGTGCTCCGCGCGAAATGAGGAGGCCCCGGGTTCGGGCCCGCCTGGAGCGTCCGGAGGATGGCCCTCGACCTCTTCCCCCGCGCCCCGGGGTACCAGGCCGCGTACGTGTACTCCGGCGTCGATCCGTGGGTGCTGCGGAACTGAACCGGCGGGCCGTTCACCGGGCGGCCATCGGGGCACTCCCGCACCGGCGGGAGCAGGGGGCATACTGCCGCGGTGACGCACGTACGCCTACCCCACCCTTATCTCGACCACCCGGGTCCCATCCCCTTCGCGCACCGCGGCGGGGCCTCGGACGGGCTGGAGAACACCGCCGCCGCCTTCCGGCGGGCCGCCGCCCTGGGCTACCGGTACTTCGAGACCGATGTGCACGCCAGCGCCGACGGCAAGCTGGTCGCCTTCCACGACGCCACCCTGGACCGGGTCACCGACGGGCAGGGGCGCATCCGGGAGCTGCCGTGGCGCCGGATCCGCGAGGTCCGGGCCGGCGGGACCGAGCCCCTCGCGCTCTTCGAGGACCTGCTGGAGGAGTTCCCGGACGCCCGGTGGAACGTGGACATCAAGGACGAGTCCGCCGTGCACCCGCTGGTCGGCCTGATCGCGCGGACCGGGGTCTGGGACCGGGTGTGCGTGGGTTCCTTCTCCGAGCGCCGGGTGGCCCGGGCCCAGAAGATCGCCGGCCCCCGCCTGGCGACCTCGTACGGGGTGGCGGGGGTGTTCGGGCTGCGGCTGCGGTCGTACGCGATCCCCGCCGCGCTGCGCGCGGGCGCGGTGGCGGCGCAGGTGCCGGAGACCCAGGCGGGCATCCGCGTGGTGGACCGCAGGTTCGTGCGGACGGCCCACGAACGGGGGCTCCAGGTGCACGTGTGGACCGTGAACGAACCGGAACGCATGGAGGCTCTCCTGGACCTGGGAGTCGATGGCATCATGACCGACCGGATCGACATCTTGCGCACGGTGCTGGACCGGCGCGGAGCCTGGGCCTGACCGGCCCGTTCGGCTGCGCGCCAGGTGGCGGCGGCCGCAGCGGTACGGGGACAGCGAGGGGGCACCGATGAGTGCGCAGACGACGGACGACGCGGAACCGGGGGCCGAGGACGGCAGAGCCGCCGCGGCGGCAACGGCCGCGCGCAAGCGCGAGCAGCGCGGCTGGTACTTCTACGACTTCGCGGTGTCGGTGTACTCGGCGAGCGTGCTCACCGTGTTCCTCGGGCCGTACCTCACGTCGATCGCCAAGGCCGCGGCCGACGCCGAGGGCTTCGTCCATCCGCTGGGCATCCCGGTGCGGGCCGGTTCCTTCTTCGCCTACACGGTGTCCGCCTCGGTGATCCTGGCCGTGCTGCTCATGCCGCTGGCGGGGGCGGTCGCCGACCGGACCGGCCGCAAGAAGCCGCTGCTGGCCGTGGCCGCGTACACGGGGGCCGCGGCGACGGCCGGCATGTTCTTCCTGGCCGGCGAGCGCTACCTGCTGGGCGGACTGCTCCTGATCGTGGCGAACGCCTCGCTGTCGGTCTCGATGGTGCTGTACAACGCCTACCTGCCGCAGATCTCCACGCCGGACGAGCGGGACACGGTCTCCTCGCGCGGCTGGGCCTTCGGATACACCTCGGGCTCGCTGATGCTCGTGATGAACCTGGCGCTCTACATGGGCCACGACTCCTTCGGTCTCACCGAAGGCATGGCGATCCGCATCTGCCTGGCCTCGGCGGGCCTGTGGTGGGGTGCCTTCGCGCTGATCCCGCTGCGCCGGCTGCGGGACCGCGCCGTGGTCCGGGAGCCGGGCGCCGCCCCGGCCGTCAGCGGCTGGAAGCAGCTCATCGCCACCCTGAAGGACATGCGGCGCTACCCGCTGACCCTGTCGTTCCTGCTGGCGTACCTGATCTACAACGACGGCGTGCAGACGGTGATCTCCCAGGCCTCGATCTACGGGTCGGAGGAGCTGAAGCTGGAGCAGTCCACGCTCATCGGGGCGATCCTGCTCGTTCAGGTCCTCGCAGTGGCCGGTGCGCTGGGGATGGGCCGGCTGGCCCTCCGGTACGGCGCCAAGCGGACGATTCTCGGATCGCTGGCGGCCTGGGGCGTGACGCTGGCCGCCGGATACTTCCTGCCGGCCCGGACCCCGGTGTGGTTCTTCGCACTGGCCGCGATGATCGGACTGGTGCTGGGCGGCAGCCAGGCGCTGTCGCGCTCGCTGTTCTCGCACCTGGTTCCGGCGGGCAAGGAGGCCGAGTACTTCTCGGCGTACGAGATGAGCGACCGGGGGCTGAGCTGGGTGGGACCGCTGGTTTTCGGGCTGACGTACCAGGTCACGGGCAGCTACCGGGACGCGATCATCTCGTTGGTGGTCTTCTTCGCACTGGGTTTCGTGCTGCTCGCCCGAGTGCCGGTGCGGCGCGCGGTGGAGGCGGCGGGCAATCCTGTACCCGAGCGGATCTGACCGGGGATCCGGCGGTTCCGACGGATCGGGCAGACTTCAGCCGCGCTAATTCGGAACGAATTTCGACGTTCAAGCTAAGGGCCGGTAGTGTACGCCTTTGGCCTGCCAGGCGGACCGTTACTGCGTGCTTATGAAGTGAAGACGTTGGGTGACATCTGCTGCCAGATGTGACAAAACGGGCACTGGTGGGTACAACAAGGGGCGGTACGACGGGCGACGCATGACCCGGAGCGGGAATCTATACCGCCGACCGGACGTTGACCGGATGACGACGACAGCGACACCTGTCCTGTGGGCGACAAGCCCGGGAGGCACGATTCATGAGTGAGCGAGCTCTCCGCGGTACGCGGCTCGTGGTTACCAGCTACGAGACGGACCGCGGCATCGATCTGGCCCCGCGCCAGGCGGTGGAGTACGCATGCCAGAACGGACATCGATTTGAGATGCCGTTCTCGGTTGAGGCAGAAATTCCGCCGGAGTGGGAGTGCAAGGCGTGTGGCGCCATGGCACTCCTGGTTGACGGGGATGGGCCCGAAGAGAAGAAGGGCAAGCCTGCGCGAACGCACTGGGACATGCTCATGGAGCGGCGCACCCGCGAGGAGCTGGAGGAAGTGCTGGCCGAGAGGCTCGCGGTCCTTCGTTCCGGCGCCATGAACATTGCCGTGCATCCGCGGGACAGCCGCAAGTCCGCCTGACAGCCGGACGCCACAGCGGCGAAGCACGACAGCACAAGGCCGAGGGGCCCCACCACACACCGTGTGGTGGGGCCCCTCGGCCTTGTGCTGCGCGGTTGGGTCGGTCTGCCGGCTGGGCGGGCCGGCTCAGTGCTTCAGGGGGTCAGTGCCGCAGGGGGCAGTCCCTCAGGGGGTCAGCGGCGGACGGCTGCCGTTGTCGGGCCGCTGCGGCCCGTCCTCGCGGATGACCTCGCCGTGGATGACCTCGCCCGGGACAACCTTGCCGTCCGGGTAGTGGATACGGGCCTGCTGGAAGGCGTCGCCGAAGGAGCCCGCCGGCGCGGAGGCCATCTTCCGCTCCAGGGAGCGGGCGGCCCGGCGGCCGATCAGGGCGCGGACGGGCGGGAGCAGGAGCAGCAGACCGGCCGCGTCGGAGATCAGGCCGGGCATCATCAGGAGCAGCCCTGCCAGCATGGTCAGGCCGTTGCCCGTGCCGGGCTTGCCGGGCTGCTGCGGAGTCGGCTGACGGCCCTCCTGGGCCTGCTGGAAGGTGTCCGTCAGGTTCTTGAAGGCACGTCGCCCGGCCCGCTTGATGACCACCGCACCCAGCACGAGGCCGCCCGCGAGCAGCAGGGCGACTCCCCCGCCGCCGATCATTCCGGCGACCTGGCCGAGCAGCCAGATCTCCAGGATGAGCCAGGCCGCGATGGCCAGGGGAAGGTACGTACGGGCGGGCGAACGCCGCCGGGGGGCCGTAGAGGTCGGAACTCCGGTCGTCATACCCCCAGTGTGCCTGGGCCGGCGTAAAGACGTCCTCAGCCGGAGGTACCGGACATCCCCTAGGGGTGGCGGCCCCCCGGTGACGCGGCCTACTTGCCCCGGGCCTTGCCCGTCAGCTTCCCCGACAGCGTGTCCGACACCTTGCCCGAGAGCTTGCCCGCGTGCTCCTTGATGCCCCACTGGGTGACCCGCCAGAGGGCCTCCACCACGATGTCCTTGCTCATCTTGCTGTCGCCGAACTCGCGCTCGACGAAGGTGATGGGCACCTCGACGACGCGGAAGCCCTTCTGCACGGCCCTGCGAGCCAGGTCGACCTGGAAGCAGTAGCCGGCCGAGGCCACGTCGGCCAGGCCCAGCCCTTCGAGGGTCTCGCGGCGGAAGGCGCGGTAGCCGCCGGTCACGTCGCGGATCGGGACGCCCAGCATCAGCCGGGAGTACGTGGACCCGCCCCGGGAGAGGAACTCGCGGCTCTTGGGCCAGTTCACGACCCGGCCGCCCGGCACCCAGCGGGAGCCCAGCACCAGGTCTGCGCCCTCCAGGGCGGTGAGCAGCCTGGGCAGCTCCTCGGGCTGGTGGGAGCCGTCGGCGTCCATCTCGATGATGACGCCGTAGCCGTTCTCCAGGCCCCAGCCGAAGCCCGCCAGGTAGGCGGCCCCGAGCCCTTCCTTGCCCTTGCGGTGCAGGACGTGGACCTGGTCGTCCGCAGAGGCAAGCTCGTCGGCGAGCTTTCCGGTGCCGTCCGGGCTGTTGTCGTCGGCGACCAGGACGTGGGCCCCCGGTACAGCCGCGCGGACGCGGCCGACGATCAGCCCGATGTTCTCCGCCTCGTTGTAGGTCGGAATGATCACCAAGGCCGTGCCGAGCGGTCCGTAGCTTCGCTGTCCGCCGTCGCTCACTGATTCCCCTTTTGCGTTCTCGTACATCCTGTACGTCGTGTCGCAGAGGATGATTTTAGAACAGCGATCGGGGCCCGCGGTCCTTCGGGCCGGACCGGCTCCCGCTGGCTGCGGGCCGCCTGACCGTTGTCTACTGGACCGCGGGGCCCCGATCTGAGGCCACCCGCCCCCAACTCCTGCGAAGCAGGGGGGACACCCTTGCGGCGAAACCTTCCCTCGCCCCCGAGGCGCGGGCGCGGCTGTGCGATCGGCTCCGTCCGGTTCGGACGTCCGGTGGTGGACCCGGCCGAACCTATCCGGGTCCGGCCGCCCTCACCGAACCACGGCCACCCGGATCACCCCTGTGGCCGTACGAATACCTCCCGGCCGCCGACCACCGTGGCCAGGCAGACCGGCAGCTCGCCGCCGGGGGTCAGGTCCGGCAGTCCGGGGGTGCCGGAGCGGGGGTCCGTGGACCAGCGGGCGACCCGGTCGTCGGGGGCCTGCACCACCAGTTCGGCCGTGTCCCAGACCGCGTAGTCGGCCGGGGCGCCCGGGACGAGGATGCCCGCGTCGTCGCGCCCCAGGGCCCGCCAGCCGCCGCGGGTGTGGGCCGCGAAGGCGGCCCGTGCGGAGATGCGGTGGGCGGGAGTGTGGTGGAAGGCGGCCGCCCGGACGGTGCCCCAGGGGTCGAGCGGGGTGACCGGGGCGTCGGAGCCGAAGGCGAGCGGAACGCCGGCCTTGAGCATGGCCGCGTACGGGTTGAGGGTGCGGGCGCGCTCGGCGCCGAGCCGGTCGGCGTACATGCCCTGCGCGCCGCCCCACAGCGCGTCGAACGCGGGCTGCACCGAGGCGGTGAGGCCGAGCTCGGCAAAGGCGGCGATGGTGGCCGGGGTCATCATCTCGGCGTGCTCGACGCGGTGCCGGGCGGCTCGCACGCGGTCCAGGCCGACCTTGTCGACGGCGGCCCGGACCCCGGTGACCACGGCGGTGATCGCGGCGTCCCCGATGGCGTGGAAGCCCGCCTGGAGGCCCGCTTCGGTGCAGGCGGCGACGTGTTCGGCGACGGCCCGCGCGTCGAGGTAGTCGGTGCCGGTGTGCTCCGCGTCGGCGTACGGGGCGTGCAGGCAGGCGGTGTGCGAGCCGAGGGCCCCGTCGACGAAGAGGTCGCCGGCGGCCCCGACGGCGCCGAGTTCCTTGACCTGGGCGAGGTCCCGGTCGGCCCAGTAGCCGAAGACGCGGGGGCCGGGGTGGGTCCGTGCCAGCTCCAGGAGGGCGGTGAAGTCCTCCGGGGAGGAGATCTCCGGGCCGCCGCACTCGTGGACGGAGCCGATCCCGAGGGAAGCGGCCCGGTCGAGGGCGGCCCGCTGGGCCTCGGCGCGCTGGGCCGGGGTGAGGGCGCCGAGCGCGGCCCGGCGTACGGCGTGGTGGGCGTCCCGGGTCAGCGGCTCGTCCGCTGCCGTGCGCGCCTCGGGAACCAGCCGGAGCAGCTCCGTGGTCACCACGGCGGAGTGCGCGTCGATGCGGCTGAGGTAGAGCGGGCGGCCGCCGGTGGCCTCGTCGAGCTCCTGCCTGCGGGGGGCGCGGCGCTCGGGCCAGCGGGCGGCGTCCCAGCCGTGGCCCAGCAGCACCCGGTCACCGGGGCGGGCGTCCGCGTACGCGCGCACGCGCTGGAGGGCTTCGGCGAGGGAGGCGGCCGTGGAGAGGTCCAGGCCGGTCAGGGCGAGGCCGGCGGAGGTGGTGTGCACGTGGGCGTCGGTGAAGGCGGGGGTGACGAGCGCCCCGTCGAGGTCGACGACCTCGTCCACGCCCTGCGCGAAGGCGTCCGCGGCGCCCTCGGAGCCGACCCAGGCGATGTGGCCGCGCTCGACGACCATCGCGGTGGCGAAGGGATCGGCGGGGCTGTGGACCTCGCCGCCGCGCAGGAGGACCGTACGGGTGCCTGCGGTGGTGGGGGCGGGGGCTCCGGCGGCTGTGGCGGAGTCGGCGGTGGTGCGGTCTGTCATGCCGACAGTCTGGCGGGTGCGTTGCGCGCCGCGGACCACGGCCCCGCCACAGGGGGCCGGGGGTGTTTCCCCTACCCGCCCTTCGCCCGTTCCCCGGGGCTCCGCCCCGGACCCCGCGCCTCAAACGCCGGCGAGGCTGGATTTGGCCTGCGGGCTGGATTTGCCGACGAGGCTGGAATTACACCCGGGGCGGGCGGGCCTCGTACGGGGTGGAGAGGACCACCGTCGTGCGGGTGGAGACGTGGGCCAGGGCGCGCAGGCGGCTCAGGAGGTCTTCCAGCTCCAGCGGGGTGGCCACGCGGACCTTGAGGATGTAGTTCTCGTCGCCCGCGACGCTGTGGCAGGCCTCGATCTCGGGAACGCCGGCCAGCCGCTCCGCGATGTCGTCGGGTGCGCTCGGATCGAAGGGCTTGACCGAGATGAAGGCCGTGAGGGGGAGACCGACGGCCTCGGGGTCCACGACGGCCGCGTACCCGCGGATGACACCGCGCTGCTCCAGGCGGCGTACTCGCTGATGGACCGCCGACGTGGACAGTCCGGTGGCCTTGCCCAGGTCCGTGTAGCTCATCCGCCCGTCCCGCACGAGCAGATCCACGATCTGGCGGTCCAGCTCCTCCATTGCGCTCATAGCCGCACAACTTACGGCCCCGAACCGTTTAGGCCCACCCGTGTCCACGGATTGAGGTGGCACCTGCGGCAGGCATGTGACCAAGGCCACAGGCGTATGCGGGCGTACGACGGCCGGAAGTGGTTACTCGTGCCGCGCGACGGGAAGTGCTTGGGGTGGCCGTGGCCGAAGAACCTGCCCGCCCGGCCCACCCAAGGGGGAGTACATCCATGCTGAACACCAAGCGCGCCGGTCGCACCGAACCGGAGCCCCTGGAAATCGTCGAGAGCGGTTACGCCGACGACGACGATTACCTCGAATACGCCGAGGGCTTCGAGATCCACCACGCGACCTGCCCCGACTGCGGCCAGTCGATCGCCCTCGTGGCGGACGAGGAGTTCCTGCCGGAGCACGCCCTCTGCCTGACCCCGTGGAACCCCTTCGGGCTCACGGTGTGCGCGGGCACCGGGCGGCCCGCCTCCGACGCGCTGCCCACCCTCGACTTCGGCGCCGAGGAGGCTCCCGAGCTGGAGCCCGTCGTCCACCTGGCGCTGCCGCAGGGGCTGGACTGGCGGACGCAGCCGTTCTCGCACGTCGGCGGCCCCGGCTCGCGTCCCGTACGGATGCCGGCGCCCGCGGCGATGCCGCAGATGCGCCAGCACGCGCAGGCCGCCTGACCCCCGGCCGGAATGGCCCCGACGGCCACCGAGGCGTCTACCAGTACGTTCCCTGCACCATGGCGGTGAGACTGGCATGGTGCAGGATCAGGCTGTCGGGGTCCGCCGGGATCTCGACCTCGCCGAAGTGCGCCTGCCGGTAGGCGATGCGCAGCATCACGATCCCGTGCCGCAGGGCGGCGTAGAGCGTGTGGAAGTCCATGTCCCGCGGCGCGTGCCCGGTGAGTTCGGCGTACCGGCGTTCTATGTCCTCGCGGCGCAGGAAGCCCGGCAGGCCCGGCTGGCCGAAACCGACGGTCAGGTCCTGGAAGAAGCAGTGCAGGTAGACGGTCCAGCCCAGGTCGACTTCGCGCGGGGCGCAGGCCGCCATCTCCCAGTCGAGTACGGCCACCGGTTCGAAGCCGTCGGGCTGGTAGATGACGTTGCCGATGCGCGCGTCACCCCAGTTGAGGACGGCCGGGCCGCCCTCGTCGTCCGGCCACAGCTCTTCGAGGCGGGCGAACGCCCGCTCCAGCAGCGGTGACCGGGACTTCCCCGCCACCACCCAGTCGTAGTAGGCGCGTTGGGACTCGACGTGCCGGCGCAGCGGGCTCCCGTCGCCGTCCGGGAGGAGGAACCGCGCCTCCTCGGGCGGGAACTGGTCGTGCAGCCGGGCGAGCAGCGCGATGCTCGCCTCCTGGAGCTCGGCGCGCTGTGCGTCGGTCGCGGCGTGCAGCCAGTTCCCCTCGTAGGTGTACGGCATCACGTCGGGCGGTACGCGCCCTTCGGCGCGGGCCATCACGAAGAAGGGGGCCCCGAGCGGCCCGGGGTCCTCTTCCAGCCACTGCACCCGCGGGACCGGCAGGTCGGTGTGGGCGGCGACCAGGCTCATGACCCGGTGCTGGCGGGGCATGTCGTAGGTGGGGAAGACGGTGTAGGCGGCCGGGTCGGCGGCGAGGCGCAGGGCGCAGGCGCGGATCGGGGCGTCGGGGTGCTCAATGTCGAAGAGCAGAGTCTCGCTGGACATCCCGTTGGAACCGGGGACGGAGACGTTGGTGACCTTCGCGCCGGGGAGTTCGGCGTCGAGCCAGGCGGCGAGGCGCCGGCCCAGCTCCTCGGGTTCGCGGGTGGAGGTGCGGGGGCGCGGTGCCGGTCCTGCCATGGGAAACCCCTTCTCTGGCTTGGCTGTTGAGGTGGCGGATGCGGTTGCGGATGCGGATGCGGGTGGTTGCGGTGCGGCGCCGGTCGTTCCGTCCGGGGTTACGGGGCCACCGAGCTGTAGTCGGCGAAGCCGCTGGGGTCGTGGCGGCCGAAGCTGCCGTGCTCGAAGATGCCGTAGCCGGTGCGGCCTTCGAGGGTGAAGCGGGCCGAGTGGTCGGTGACGCCGAAGGCGGCCATGGGGTGGGCCGAGGGGTCGGAGAGGTCGTAGGTGCGGCGGTCGGTCCAGCCGCGCCCCTGCCAGGTGCCGTGCTGCCAGTCGGAGGCGGGCGGGTAGCCGGCTCCGACGGCGAGCGGGGAGGAGTTCATGATCTCCACGCCGAGTTCGAGGGGTTTGCGGCCGGCCGGATCGGTGAGGTGGACGACGGCGCTCTCGGGGTGGCGGCCGCCCGGGCGATAGCGGATGTCGGTGTGCGGCCAGCCGAGTTGCACGTCGTGGCGGCCGCTGCCCTCGGGGAAGACCTGGACGGCCTCGCTGAGGGCCCGGTGGCCGTCGGCGTCCTCCTGGGTGATGACCATCAGGAAGCGGTCCTCGAACCGGACGGGGATCCAGAGCCAGTGGAAACCCTCGGGCCGGTGCTCCTCGGCGGCGCGGCCGCCCTCCTCGCCGGGAATCGGGCGCACGCCCCAACTGCGGTCGCGGGTGCCGGTCCAGTCGGCGTCGAGGGTGAACTCCTCGCCCTTGGCCCGGATGGTGCCGGTGACGCTGCCCGCCTGGACGAAGCGGCGGCCTTCCAGGATGAGGCGGTCGCCCCGGCGCTGGGTGTGGTGCGGCTCCCACACGGCGGGGAACTCGGCGGTCCAGGTGATCTCGTACGAGAGCCCGTCGGGGTCCTCGGGGTCGGCGGCGCAGGAGAGGGTGAGCCGCCGGAGGGGTTCGTCGACGGTGATGCGGAGCGGGCCGACGGAGAGGTTCATACGGTCGTCGGTGAGGGCGTCGGAGGCCCGGACCGCGAGGAGTTCGTCGCCGACCCGGAGGGTGGCGTAGGCGTCGATGACGCCGGCGTTGGGGTAGACCCCGAGGCCGAGTATCAGGACGGCGCGGCCCGCGTGGTCGAAGACGTGGAAGATGCAGCGGTCGTAGGCGTTGCGGTCGCCGGTGACGAGGTGCTTCATCGACAACGGGGCCTGGTGGATGGGGTATTCATCGAGCGGTACGGGACGGTCGGCGGGCATGACGAACCTCCGGAAACGGGTGCGAGGGTGACACCTGGGCGGAGATGACGGTACGTCAGATTGCGTGGTGGGGAACAGGGTTGTGGCACGAACTGGCAGGGAGACACATCGTGCGGGGGCCCGGTTGGGCGGGCCGTTGACGGGGGATGGGGGGCTCCCCGAGGTGCCCGGGGTGGCCCCGGAGGACCGGGCGCGCCCGTTCGGGGGCTTCCCGGGCCGGCGCCCGGCGGCCTGCCCGACCAGGTCGGCCCCGCTTGTGTGGGATGGCAGGGCCGCGCTCCCCGCGATGCGGGATCCTCAGGGGTCCCGGTCGGTCCGGTGGCGGAAGACCCGCCTCGGCGTGAGGAAGGGCGCGCCTTCCGGCGGGATGCGGGAGGCCCGGCCGGGCCCGACGGGCGGGGCCCCGGTCGGTCCGTGGCGGACCCGCCTTTGCGTGCGGGAAGGCGCGCACTTCCCGCGGGGCGCGGGCTAGCCGGAGGGCGCCTGCGAGGGGTCGGCCGGTGGTGGACCCGCCTCTGCGCGAGCGGAGGCCCTCGCTCCCGGTGGGGTGCGGGATCCCGGAGGACGCCCGCCGGTCGGGTCCCGGCCGGGTCCCGGTCGGCGGGGCCGGGTTCGGTCGGTGGCAGGCCCGCCTCTGCGCGAGGGGAGGCCGCGTCGCGCGGCGGGAGCAGGTCTCGGGCACCCGGACGCGTGTGCTGCCTGCGGGGTGCGGTGGATTGGGGGGCGCGCTGCCAGCGGGGGCGGTGGTGGATCCGGGGGACGCTTCCGGGTGCCCGGAGGAGAGGTCATGTCATGGCCTTGGCGGTGGCGGCGGTGCCCTGCGGGACTGTCCCCTACCCGCCCTTCCACCGTTCCCCGGGCGCCGCCCGGACCGGGCCACCGTCGGCCCGTGGCAGACCCGCCCCTGCCGGAGGGGGCATCGGCGTCGCGGCGGGAGCGGGACGCTGGCGCCCCGGTGGCAGACCCGCCTCTGCCGAAGGGGACGCCCGCGTCGCACGGCGGGAGCAGGACGCGGGCGCCCCGGTGGCAGACCCGCCCCTGCCGGAGGGGATGCCCGCGTTGCGCGGCGGGAGCGGGACGCGGGCGCCCAGACGCGTGTGCTGCCTGCGGGGTGCGGTGGGTTGGGGGGCGCGCTGCCAGCGGGGGGACCCGGGGGCCGCTTCCGGATGCCGGGGGGGGCGGGCCGGTGGCGGCGGTGGGGACAGGTCGAACGGATGGGCGGGGTTACCCGTGGGTCCGGTGGCGCGTTGGCCCGGTATGACCACGATGGAGACTTCCACACCGAGGGTGGGGCGCCGCCGAAGGGCGCCGGCCGCAGGGTACGAAGAATCGGTTCGGCAAACCCCCGACCCGCCCATCTACAAGGCGCTGCTCACCCGTTGGGAGGAGGACGGCCGGACCGTGCCGGGGCAGCGCGATCCGGAGTGGTCCCGGATCGCCTCCTCGCCCATCTGGCCGACCGGCCCCCTCTTCGGCGGCGGCTGACCGCTCACCGCGGCGCGGTCAGCGGGATTCGGGGCCCGCCAGGTGGCGGGCGATCACCATGCGCTGGATCTGGTTCGTGCCCTCCACGATCTGGAGGACCTTCGCTTCGCGCATCAGCCGCTCGACCGGGAAGTCCGCCGTGTAGCCGTAGCCGCCCAGCACCTGGACCGCGTCCGTGGTGACGGCCATCGCCGCGTCGGTGCAGAAGAGCTTGGCCATCGCCGCCTGGCGGGAGAAGGGCTTGCCCGCGTCCCGCAGCCGGGCCGCCGCCAGGTACAGCGCGCGGCCCGCCTCGATCTTCGTCGCCATGTCGGCCAGCATGAACCGCAGGCCCTGGAAGTCCGCGATGGGGTGTCCGAACTGCTTGCGGTCCAGGGCGTAGGCCAGGGCCTCGTCCAGAGCGGCCTGGGCCACGCCGATGGCGCACGCGGCGATGCCGAGGCGGCCCGCGTCCAGGGCTGCCAGGGCGATGGTGAAGCCCTGACCCTCCTCGCCGATGCGGCGCGAGTCGGGTACCCGTACGCCGTCGAAGTTCAGCTGGGCGGTGGGCGAGCCCTTCATGCCCATCTTCTTCTCGGGGACCGCGGCCGTGAGGCCCTCCGCGTCGCCCGGGACCAGGAAGGCGGTGATGCCCTTCGGGCCGGCCACGCCGGTGCGGGCCAGCACCGTGTAGAAGTCGGCGACGCCGCCGTGGGTGATCCAGGCCTTCGTTCCGCTGATCACCCAGTCTTCGCCGTCCCGGACCGCCTTCGTGGTCAGGGAGGCCGCGTCCGAGCCCGAGGCCGGCTCGGAGAGGCAGTACGCGCCGAGCAGTCCGCCGCCGAGCATGGCGGGCAGGTGGGCGGCCTGCTGCTCCTTGGTTCCGTAGCCGGCCAGGCCGTGGCAGGCCAGCGAGTGCACGCTGACACCGAGCCCGACGGTCAGGCGGGCCGCGGCGAGCTCCTCCAGCACCTGGAGGTAGACCTCGTACGGCTGGTCGCCGCCGCCGAATTCACCGGCGTACGGGAGCCCGAGCAGTCCGGCCTCGGAGAGAAGGGTGAAGACCTCCCGGGGGAAACGGCCGGCGTCCTCTTCCTCGGCGGCCCGGGGCCGGATCTCCCGCTGAGCGATCTCGCGAACGAGCGCGAGCAGGTCGCGGGACTCCTCCGTGGGCAGCGATCGGTCCACCTGCGGCGCGCGGTCGGTCATGGCGGCGCTCTCCTCACTCGTCAAGCACGGGGCGACGCGTGAGGGTGGTACGCGTCGCCGGGTCTCGGGGCTCACAGCCGATGGTGCCCTCCCGGATCGCGGGAAGGTCCTGTTCAAGAGGCTGCGGCGGTTGAGTATGCCCGATCAGGGGCTTCCCGTCACGGGCGCGAGATCCTCCTCGGGGACGGGCGGGGCCGGGCATTCGGGGGCGAACTCCTCGATCACCGTCAGGGTCGCACGCAGCGTGCGCACCAGCAGGGCGCCGAACTCGGCCCGGTCCGGGTGGCCGGGATGCCCCGGGGCCCCGGAGCCCCGGCCTTCCCGGGCCTGGGCGAGGGCGTGCTCGGGGGTGTGCTCGGGGGCTTGCCCAGGGACGCACTCAGGGGTCTGGCCAGAGGTCTCGCCGGGGGTTTGTCCAGAGGTCCGGCCGGGCGTCTCGACCGAGGCCTCGCCCAAGGTCTCGTCACAGGCCTCGCCGGCGATCTCCTCACAGCCCTGCGCGGAGCCCTGCGCCGGAACCCGCGCCGGAGCCTCCCCCGGGCCGATCCAGTCGAGGGTGCTGCCCTCGACGCCCGCCAGCCAGCCGACCAGTGCCAGCCGGGCGATCGGCGGGATCTCGCGGCGGCCGTACGCGCCTTCCGCGATGGTCGCCATGAGTTCCTCGCGGACGGCGTCGCGGATGGCGAGCACCTCGGAGTCGGAGCCGACCCCGCCCGTGACGATGGTGCGGTAGGCGGCCTGGTGGTGCTCGGCGTAGTACAGGTAGCCGTCGATGGTGCTGCGCACCCGCTGCGCGTTGGGCAGCTCGCTCTCGCCCGCGGCGCGGGCCACGAGCTCGGCCACCGAGTCCTCGACGATGGCCAGGTAGTAGCCGCGTTTGCTCTTGAAGTAGTAGTAGATGAGCCCCTTGGCGACGCCCGCGTGCTTGGCGATGTCGTCCATGGAGAGCGCGTCGTACGAGGTGTCGGCGAACAACTTGCGCCCGATCGCTATCAGTTCGGCCCGCCGAACCTGCGAACGGCCGGTCGTTCCGCGCTGTTGACTATTATTCAAATTCAGCCCTAGCCTCGAACTGCCACAGGAAGCCCGAAGTATGGCAGACCCCTGTTGCACCCCCCTTTGCACTCCCCCTGCGCACCGGACGACGTACGGGAGGACCACATCATGGGCAACGGCAGGACGAGCACGACGAGAAGCACGAGAAGTACGAGAAACACGCCCGAGGGCCGGACCAACTGGAAGAAGACCGCAGCCGTCGCGATGCCCGCGGTCGTCGCGGTCGGGGCGATGGCGATGGTCATGGCGCAGGGCGCGCTCGCCGCCTCCTTCGCCGTCTCGGGGACGAGCTTCCAGGTCTCCTCATCCAAACTGAGCAGCAAGGGCCTGGCCTCCTACGTGCACACCGACCGCTCCGTCGACGGCAAGGGGCATCCCGTGGCGCTGCTGGGCATCGGCGAGGCCACCCTCACGGACATCTGCCAGGCCGCCGAGGTGGACACCCCGGTGGGCAAGGTGGTCTTCAAGCTGACCGCCGGCGGCCCGTCCGGCAACGTCACCGCCAGCAATCTCGTCATCGACGGCGAGGACCTGGCCGGCGACGCAGTCTTCGGGACGGCGCAGATCGGCCGCGACGCCTCCACCCTCGACCAGGTCGGCGGGATCAAGGGCGAGGCCGGCAAGTTCGGCCTCCAGGCCGGGGACATCGAGGTGGTGGACGTGAAGTCGCACGCCTGGTCGGCGACCGGCGGCAACTTCCACCTCAAGGGCCTGAAGCTGAACGTCAGCCTGGACGGCAAGAAGTGCTTCTAGGCCTGCGCGGGGCCGCCGGGCCGGGCAGCGGATGGCTGGAGCGTCGGCTCCCGCTGCCCGGCCCCCGGCGGCGGCTGCGCGCCTGGCGCCGCACCCGTCCCTTCTGGGGCGGGCTGCTGGTGATCCTGGGCGGGACCGAGCTGCTGCTGGTCCCGCTCTCCCCGCTCACGGTGCTGGTCAGCCTGGGCCTCGGCGGGATCGCCGCCATCGGGATCGGCCTCGCGCTGATCGCCGCCGGCCTGTTCCTGTGGCTGCTGCCGCAGGCCCGGGCCTACGTCTCCATCCACGCGCTGCTGCTCTCGGTGCTGTCCTTCGTGGCGACCAACCTCGGGGGCTTCCTCCTCGGCATGCTGCTCGGCATCGCGGGCAGCGCGCTGGCCTTCGGCTGGACCCCGCTGCCCGATCCGGAGGCGGGCGAGGAGGGCCCGTACGTCCCGAGCCTGGACGGCAGCGGGCCGCGCACGCTGGCGGTCGCGCTGCCGGTGGTGCTGCTCGCCTCGCTGGTGGCGGGCACCGGGGAGGCGAGGGCCGCTCAGGCCGGTCCGCCGATGGCCGCGCGCACTCCCCCGACCGTGACCACCTCGCTCTTCGCCCCGCAGGGGTTCGCCTTCGCGGGGGTCACCCACGTGCCCACGGCGGACGGCCCGCTGAAGGTGCTGGTGCTGCGGATGCGGGCCGCCACGCTCACCGACTACGAGCTGCGCACCCGCGACGGCCGCGAGGAGTACGGGCTCGCCGCGAAGAGGCTCGACCTGAGCGGCGACGTGACCTTGTACCTGACGAGGTTCAGCGGGTGCATCGAGGGACTGCTCTGCGTGACCTTCAGCCCCGACGGGCTGCCCGCTCCCCCGGTCATCCCGCCGTTCGTCTTCATGACCCGGGTGAGCGCGGAGCAGGCGCTCGTCACCTCCGACGTGATCAAGACCGACGACCTGCGGCTGGTGGCCTCGTGATCCCCCTCCAGGCCGCGCCGCTGTGGGCGTACGGCATCGGCGCCACCTTCGCGGTGGCCGCCGGGCGCCAGCTCCAGTGGTGGGAGCGGTCGGTCCGGGGCGAGGGAGTCCGTACGAGGAGCCGCGCGGCCAATCCGTACCTGGCGCTCACCCTGCTCTACGCGGCGCTGCTGCCCGCCCCCACGGGGGTGTACCTGATGTGGCAGAACCCGGCCTGGTCCACGATGCACGTGGCCCGCGACCACGAGGGCGTGTGGGCCGGCTTCGCGCTCTTCTACGGGGCCTCGGTGGTGGTCGGCGCGCTGCTCGGCTTCCTGACGGCGCGGCTGTTCGTCCTGGTCGGTGCCGGGTACTGGGGGTACCTCCAGGCGGTGGCCGGGTACTTCCTGCTGTTCTTCACCCTGATCCACGGGTGGGACGGCACGGGGTACGAGCGGCTGCTGAGCGCCGACCCGGGGGCCTACTCGGACTGGGCCTCGGCCGGTGTCGCGAACGGCGTCCTGGCCTTCGCGACCTCGGGCACCTTCCTGGCCGTGCTGATCTTCGGGACGGCCGTCATCGGCACGATGCTGCTGGCCGAGATCGGCTGGCTCGTGGAGGGCTGGCGGCTGCCGGGCGCCGCGGCGGACCTCAAGGTGCCCCGGGTGGTCGCGGTGGCGATCGCCGGGGCGGGGGTCTACGCGCTGCCCTTCGCGGGGGCGGTGGGCGCGAGCGTCCTCGTCCGGCTGCTGGGGTGGTGGGCCGGGATCGGGGCGTTCGCCCTGCTGGCCGGGGTGGTGCTGCTGCCGGCGCGCTCGCCCGTGCGGACGCTGTACGGGCTGGTGGGCGTGCCGGACGGGCACTGGCGGGTGGAGCCGGAGGCCGAGCCCGAAGCCGAGGCCGAGCCCGGGGCGGGGAACGGCGGAGGTTAGAAGAACCAGCCGACCTGGGTGACGAACATGGCCACGACCACGACCAGGGTCCAGCCGAGCACGTGCTCCAGCCAGGAGGAGGAATCGTCCTCGGGGCCGCCGGTGCGGACCAGGTTGCGGGCGCGGGCGGTCAGGGCGGCGCTGTGTGCGGTCATGCCCTCCAATGTGACAGCGGAGGCGGCCCTCGCGGTAGAGACGATGGTCACGGGTGGCATGTCTCACGCCCCCGGCCGCGGGGTGCGGACCGAGGGCGTGAGGGGTGCGGGGCGGATCAGGTGGTGCGGTCGCGGCCCGCCATGCCCGCCATCGCCAGTGCCAGGCACAGGGCGATGCCGCCGGCGATGACGTTGCTCCACACCGTGCGCGTGGTGCTGACGTCGCCGGAGATGACGAAGGGCGCGACGATCGTCCAGGCGGCGAGACCCACCGCCGTCCAGGCCATGGCGTGGGTGCGTTCGTAAGCGGAGCCGAGTCCGCTCATGCACAGGCAGTACGCCAGGCCCGCGATGAGGTTGTTGATCGCCAGCGAGCTGAGCCCGCTGAATCCGGCGATCCACGGCGAAGCGGCGATGTAGAGGCCAGTCATCAGGGCCAGCGCCTCGACGACCTGGGCACTCGGGGTGCTGGTGACCCGCTCGAACCGCGAGCGCATCTCAGCGAGGTCGGGGTGGTGTTCGATTCTGGGTTGGGTGGTCATGGCGGGCTGCCTCCTATGAGAAGCTCCTATTGCCCTTTTGCCCTTTATGTTCCACTTACATGCCGTCCGTGGCAACGCGAAATCTCAGAGCACGCCGACCGCCCGCAGCGCGAGGACCTGGGCCGGGTTCGGCCGGATCGGACCGTAGAGGTAGCAGACGCCTCCGGTGCCGGAGACGACCTTGCCGGCCGCGTTGTGACGCTTGGTCCGGAGCCAGTTGTTCTCGAACTGCCGGCGGCGGTAGACGCGGCGCACGGCGGCGTTGTCGGCCGAGTTCGGGTCGTTGGCGATCACGTCGCCCGAGGCCGTGAAGCCGATGACGGTCATCAGGTGCCCGGCCGTGCCGTAGCCCGCGCCCGTGAGCTCCTCGGCCGTGAAGGACTGGGAGGTGATGACCGGGATGCCCGCCCGGACCAGGGTCTCCACGTCGGCGAGGGAGCCGAGGCGGGTGACGACGCCGGCGAGCTGCCGGTAGGTGGCGGCGTAGGCGGCGTTGAAGGGCCAGTTGCCGCAGCCCTTGTAGGCCGAGTCGTACGTGGAGCGGGCGGCGTGGCAGACCTGCGGGTCCGCGTAGTCCTTCTTGACCCAGGCCACGGCGGAGACGCTGGCCCTGCGGCCCCAGAACTCGATGATCATCTGCGAGGAGGTGGGGCTGCACCAGGCCTCGCCGCCGTTGTCGTACTCGGGGTACTGGCCGGCGTGCGTCTCCTGCGAGTACCTCGGCACCTTCAGCTCGTGGGCCCCGCCGGAGGCGGCGGACGCGGGGACGGTGAACCGGTCCGGGACGTCCGAGGCCATGGCTCCGGCCAGCCACACCGTGGGGCCCCGGCTCGCACCGGGCTTGCGGTACAGGGTCAGGCGCAGCCGCCAGTCCTTGATGCGCAGCCCGCTCGCCGGGGTGTCCACGGCCAGGGTGTCCGTCCAGACGGTGGACTTGCCGTCCGTCTGCCCGTCCACGGAGGTGCGGCGGATGTCGCCGTCGCCGGAGGCCCAGCGTCCCATCACGTACCAGGGGGAGGCGGTGCCGTCGGTGTACGTGCCGCGCAGTTCGGCCTGGATCCAGGTGCCGGCGGGGGTACGGGCGTTCCAGGAGGCGATGGCCTCGGTGGCGGGCACGGTGGAGGTGTGGACCGGGGAGGTCCAGGTGGCGTACTCCCAGGTGCTCTTCTTGGCGGTGTGCGGGTCCTTGTACTCGGTGCGGCCCGTCGGGGTCTTGATCTCCAGGCCGGGGCGGGCGCCGCCGATGGCGGTGGTGCCCTGGTGTTGGCCGGCGGTCCAGTGGGCGTACGAGTACCAGAAGCGGTTGTCGACCGTCTTGCGGGTGGCTGCGGCGGCCTCTGCCTTGGCCTTGGCCGGGGCCGGGGCCGGGGTGTCCTGCCCCGGGCCCCCGGGGGCGGGCTTCGGCTGCGCCGCGGAGGCTCGGCCGCCGGGGACGGTGGCTGCGGCTGCCGCCAGGGCTACCGCCAGTAGGGCTCGGCGGGGTGTGGGTGCGGTCATCTGCGTGGCCCCCAGGGGTCGGTGCGGCGGGTCGGCTCCCGCACACCCTTCCAGTTCCCGTCTGCGACGCCGTGAAGCCGGAGGGCCGTGTCGGGGTGACGGGGCTCCGCCCCCTCTCCCCCGTTCCCTCGGGGGTGGGCCCTGCGGGGCTGTCCCCTACCCGCCCTTCCACCGTTCCCCGGGCTCCGCCCGGACCCTTTGCCGGGTGCGGCGCCGTTGCCGGGGGCCGGCCCCCGGACCCCCGCTCCTCAAACGCCGGAGGGGCTGGATTTTCGCCGGCGTTTGGCGCGCGGGGTCTGGGGCGGAGCCCCAGGGGGTCCGAGCGCAGCCCGGAGAACGGGCGAAGGGCCGGTAGGGGACCTCCGCCCGCAGGGCCGGTTCGTCGCGCGGGGTGGCGGCGGGGTCATACGGTGGGGGCGTGGAAGATCAGCCTTCGCTCCAGCCCCTCGCGCGCGAGATCCTCGCCCTGCCGCCCTCCCTCGGGCCCGTCCGCCTCGTCGGGATCGACGGGCACGCCGGGTCCGGGAAGACGACTTTCGCCAAGGCGCTCGCCGAAGCCCTGGGCGGGGTCCCCGTGTTGCGGCTGGACGATGTGGCCACGCACGAGGAGCTGTTCGGCTGGGTGGGGCGGCTGCGGACGCAGGTGCTGGAGCCGCTCTCCGCGGGGCGGGCCGCGCACTGGGCCCCGTACGACTGGGTCGAGCGGCGGTTCGGGCCGGAGCGGGTGCTGGATCCGGGTCCGGTCCTGCTCGTGGAGGGTGTCGGCGCCGGACGGCGCGCGCTGCGTCCGCACCTGGCGCGGCTGCTGTGGATGGAGACCCCGCGTGCGAAGTCGTGGGGGCGCGGGCGCGATCGGGACGGGCGGGAACTTTCCGACTTCTGGGACGGATGGGAGCGCGCGGAGCTCGCGCACTTCTCGAATGATCCTTCGCGCCCCTTCGCGGACACCCTGGTACGGCAGAGCGCTACGGGATACGAGTGGACTTCCGGGGCTGCCGGGGCAGCCGGAAGCACCGCTCGGGTGACTGAGGGTGATGAGGCCCCCCAGGGCTGAGGGGCCGCGGAAAGTCCCTCTCCGCGGGCGCCTCCGGGCCGCTTGACCCGGGGGCCGGGACGGCCTTACGTTCTGAAGAAGCGGCCCTCACCGGCCGCCGCGAACATGGAGCCCCCGATTGTTCCCCCGTGATCGGGGGCTTCGTGTCGCCCCCGACACCCCGCCGAGTCCCGCCCTGCACTCCTCCGTCGCGGTGTCGCAGGGGGCACATCCCGGCCGATTCGTCACCCTGCGTCACCACGGACCGCCCTGATACGCGCCCGGCCCGTCTTCGCGGCACCCTACGTAAGGTGCGTAACCGCAGGTACGATGCACCCCTGATTTCATCGGCGCAGCGACAACTCGCGTACGCATCGCGGGGGTTGCTGGGCACCACGGGGGCAGGCTTGTGGGGGACGTGATGGACTTCGCCGCGCACGGCAGCAGCGCGCACGCCCCGGCCGAACTCGCCTGGCTGCGAGGAGTGGACGCCTGCACGATGGGCGCCTACCCGCAGGCCGAGGAGGAGTTCCGGGCGGCCGTACGACTCGATCCCGCGATGGCGGATGCCTGGCTGGGCCTGCACGCGCTCCGCGTCGACACCACGAACGCGTTACTGCGCATGTACGCCCACCGGGACCGCTTCGGGGAACAGCGGGCCCGCCACCGGCGGACGCTGAACTCCTGGTACTGGCTGGGCTGGTGGGTGCAGCCGGTACTGGAGACCAGGCGGGACCTGCTGCTGGCGCACGCCTCGCACTGGCTGGACGGGCGCCACGTCCCCGAGCTGGACCAGGCGCTCGCGGCCCTGCCGCCCGTGGACACCGATCCGCACGTCCGCTTCCTGCACGCCTGCCGGGCGTACCTGGTCAAGGACTGGGAGCAGTTGGTCCGCTCCACCGAATCGCTGGTCGACGATCCGCTCCTGGGCATCGAGGCGGGCCTCTTCGGCGGGATGGCCCGGGTCCGGCTGGAGATGTACGGGCAGGCCGAGCCGCTGCTGGCGGCCTCCCTGATGCGCTGCCGCAGCGAGCAGCCCCAGCGCAAGGAGCTGCGGTACTGGCTGGCGCGGGCGCACGAGGGGACCGGGCGCAGCGCGGCGGCGTTGCCGCTGTACCGGGCGGTGCACCGGGTGGACCCGGCGTTCATGGACACGGCGGCCCGGCTGACGGCCATCGAGGACAGCGAGGACGCCGACGGCCTGGCCGGGTACGCGAGCGGTGGCGGTTACGAGGCCTTCGGCGGGCACGGAGCGGCCCCGTCGGGCGGGGACTTCGCGGCGGTGGCGCTGGGCGGGGGCGGGCCGGTCCAGGGCATCGCCGCGGACGGGCAGCCGGACGCTGACCCGCTGACGGCGGCCGACCCGCCGGAGCCGCGGCACGGCCCGGGGGCGCCGGGGCCCGGCGCGGGGCTGCCGGCCGGCGTACGGCGCAAGGCCTCGCTGCCTTCGCAGCCGGGACCGGTGGGTCTGCCGGCCGGGCCGGCGGATCCGGCGGCGCTGGCCGAGGCGCTCGCGGAGCTGGAGCGGATGGTGGGCCTGGAACCGGTCAAGCGGCAGGTGAAGGCACTCTCCGCGCAGCTGCACATGGCCAGGCTGCGGACGGGTCAGGGGCTGCCGGTGCAGCCGCCGAAACGGCACTTCGTCTTCTCCGGGCCCTCGGGCACGGGCAAGACCACGGTGGCGCGGATCCTGGGCCGGGTCTTCTACGCGCTGGGCCTGCTCGGCGGCGACCACCTCGTGGAGGCCGGGCGCGCGGACCTGGTCGGCGAGTTCCTCGGGCAGACCGCCGTGAAGGCGAACGAGCTGATCGACTCGGCGATCGGCGGGGTGCTGTTCGTGGACGAGGCGTACAGCCTCTCCAACTCCGGTTACAGCAAGGGCGACGCGTACGGCGACGAGGCCCTGCAGGTGCTGCTGAAGCGGGCGGAGGACAACCGCGACCACTTGGTGGTGATCCTCGCGGGCTATCCGGCGGGGATGGACCGGCTGCTCGCCACGAATCCGGGGCTGTCCTCGCGGTTCACCACCCGGGTCGACTTCCCCAGCTACCGGCCGCTGGAACTCACCTCGATCGGCGGGGTCCTGGCGGACGCCAACGGCGACCGGTGGGACGAGGAGGCGCTGGAGGAGCTGCGGAGCATCAGCGGGCACGTGGTGGAGCAGGGGTGGATCGACGAGCTGGGCAACGGGCGGTTCCTGCGCACGCTGTACGAGAAGAGCTGCGCGTACCGGGACCTGCGGCTGTCCGGCTTCACCGGTGATCCCTCCCGGGAGGACCTCTCCACCCTGCGGCTGGCGGACCTGATGCAGGCGTACGGGGAGGTCCTGTCGGGCCGCGGCCCCCAGGAACGGCCGGAGCCGCCGCCCCTGTGAGCGCCTCCGGCGCGCCCGTACCGCGCCGGCATCCCGCAACGCCGTGCGCGCTACGGAATGTCCGGCGGCGGGCCGGCGCAGGCCGCGAAGGCGGAGAGGACCAGGAAGGCGAAACCCGCCGCGATGAAGATCCAGCCCGCCCACAGGGGCCGTCCGCCGTACTGCTCGGCCCACCGCTCGTCCGCCTCGACGTCGCCGAGCCTGCCTTGCAGCAGGGCCCGGACGCGGTCCGCGAACTCCGGGTCCGCCGCCGCGCGTTCCCACAGGACCGATTCGAAGGCCAGGGCCGCGGCCGGTGCGAAGGGTTCGCGTTCGAAGGCGGCGACGACGGCCACCCGTTCGGCCGGCAGCCCGTCGAGGATCACCTCGCGCAGTCGGCGCGCCACCGGGGAGGGTGCGTCGAGGTCCTCCCTCAGCAGGTCCAGCACCGCGCGGGCCGTGTCCCGGAGCTCCGGGTCCCGGTGCCCGCCGGACTCGTCACGCCCGCCGGACCCACCGGCCCCCGTAGACCCAGTAGACCCAGTAGACCCAGTAGACCCGCCGTGCTCGTCGCGCTCGCCGCGTTCGTCCCGTTCGTCGGACCGCATGACCCCGCCCCCTCCCACGCCGCACCGCACCGCACCGCACCGCGAGTATGGCGGCCCGGCGCGGCCGCCGGACCCGTCTTGCGACGGGTCCGGCGCCGGTGCGGCGACGGCGTCAGCCGGTGAGCGCCCCCTCCGAGCGGGGTTCGGTCCTGCGGGCGTGCGGTGCCGTGCGGTGCGCGGGGTCGCGCACCTCGCCGACCAGCGTTTCCAGGACGTCCTCCATGGCGACCAGGCCGAGGACCCGGCCCGAGGGATCCGCGACCTGCGCCAGATGGGTGGCGTCGCGGCGCATCACCGTCAGGGCGTCGTCCAGCGGGAGCGTGGAGCAGACCGTGGTCATGCGGCGCCAGACCCGCTGGGGCACGGCCCGTTCCCGGTCTTCCAGGTCCAGGACGTCCTTCACGTGCAGGTAGCCCATGAAGGCACCGCTGTCCGCGCGGACGGGGAAGCGGGAGTACCCGGTGCGGACCGTGAGCTGCTCGATCTGGCGCGGGGTGACGGCCGGGCCGACCGTGACCAGCCGGTCCGGGGCGAGGAGGACGTCGGTGACCGGGCGGCTGCCCAGTTCCAGCGCGTCCTCCAGGCGCTCCTGTTCCACCGGCTCCAGGAGACCGGCCTGCCGCGAGTCCTTGAGCAGGCGGCCGAGCTGGGCGGAGGTGTAGACGGCCTCGACCTCGTCCTTGGGCTCCACCTTGAAGAGCCTCAGGATCAGCGTGGCGCAGGCGCCCAGCGCCGTGGTCACCGGTCCGCAGACCCGCGCGAAGGCGACCAGTCCGGGGCTGAACCACAGGGCCGTCTTCTCGGGGGCGGCCATGGCGAGGTTCTTGGGGACCATCTCGCCGATGACCAGGTGCAGGAAGATCACCGCGGTGAGGGCCACCGCGTAGCCCAGCGGGTGGATCAGCCCTTCGGGCACGTGGGCGGCGTGGAAGACGGGCTCCAGGAGCCGGGCCACGGTGGGCTCGGCGACGGCTCCGAGGGTGAGCGAGCACATGGTGATGCCGAACTGTGCGGCGGCCATCATGCGCGGCAGGTTCTCCAGGCCGTGGAGCACCTGGCGGGCCCGCTTGGAGTCGACGGCCAGGGGTTCGATCTGGCTGCGGCGGACGGACACGAGGGCGAACTCGGCGCCGACGAAGAAGCCGTTGGCCAGGACGAGGAGCAGGGCGAACAGCAGTTGGAGCGCGTTCACCGGCCACCCACCTGTGCCAGCTCGGCGGGGGCGGCGGCGTCGGGGCCGAATCCGTAGAAGCCCTGCCCGTCGGAGCCCGGTGCGCCGGGGCCCGCGGGGGCGGTGCGCACGAGGCGGACCCGCTCGGCGCGGTAGCGGCGGACCTGGCGCACGGAGAGCTTCCAGCCGGGCAGTTCGGCGCGGTCCCCGGGGGCGGGGATGCGGCCGAGCAGGTCGGCGACGAGCCCGGCGACGGTCTCGTAGGGGCCTTCGGGGACCTCCAGGCCTATCCGGCGCAGGGTCTGCACGCGGCAGCTCCCGTCGGCCTCCCAGGAGGGGCGGCCGTCCTCGGCGGGTACGGCGGCCAGTTCGGGGCTGCCGTCCTCCGCGAAGTCGTGCTCGTCGCGGACTTCGCCGACGAGCTCCTCCACGATGTCCTCCAGGGTGACGACGCCGGCGGTGCCGCCGTACTCGTCGACGACCACGGCCATGGGCTGTTCGCTGCGCAGCCGTTCCAGCAGCGGCTGCACCGGCAGGGAGCCGGGCACCAGCAGCGGGGCCACGCAGATCCCGCTGACGCTGGTGCGGGCGCGCTCGGACTCGGGCACGGCGAGGGCGTCCTTGAGGTGGACGACCCCGGTGATCTCGTCGATGCGCTCGCGGTAGACGGGGAAGCGGGACAGGCCCGTGGCGCGGGTCAGGTTGAGCACGTCGGCCGCGGTGGCCGTGTGCTGGAGGGCGCTGACCTTGACCCGGGGGGTCATGACCAGCTGCGCCGTGAGCTCGCCCAGCGAGATGGTCCGTACGAAGAGGTCGGCGGTGTCCTGTTCCAGGGCGCCGGCCTGGGCCGAGTGGCGGACCAGGGAGACCAGTTCGCCGGGGGTGCGGGCGGAGGCCATCTCTTCGGTGGGCTCCACGCCGAGCGCCCGGACGAGCCGGTTGGCGACGGCGTTGAGGCCGGCGATGACCGGCCGGAAGACCCGGGAGAAGACGTGCTGCGGGCCGGCCACGAAACGGGCGACCTGCAGCGGCCGGGAGACGGCCCAGTTCTTCGGGACGAGCTCGCCGACGACCATCTGGACGGCGGAGGCGAGCAGCATGCCGATGACGACGGCCGCGCCGGGTACGGCGCCCTTGGGGAGGCCGGTCGCTTCGAGCGGCCCGGCCAGCAGGGCGGCGAGGGCGGGCTCGGCGAGCATGCCGACCACGAGGGAGGTGATGGTGATGCCGAGCTGGGTGCCGGAGAGCTGGAAGGACAGCTCCCGCAGGGCTGCGACGACCGTGCGTGCACGGCGGTCGCCCTCGGCCGCGGCGCGTTCGGCCTCGGGTCTCTCGACGGTGACGAGGCCGAATTCGGCTGCCACGAAGAAACCGTTGGCGAGGATCAGGGCGAATGCCGCCACGAGCAGGAGTAGCGGGATGGTCATGCCGCCGCCTCCGTGGGGAGGGCGGCGCGTGTACTACCGGACGATCCGTCCATTGCTGGAGGGAGTCACTCCTCGAGTCGCAGGTGCCCACGGGCCTCGGGGTCCCGGGGCCGGTGGGAGGGCGCACGGTCGCGCCCCCACACCAGGTTAGTCATTGAGATCGCAGCCGCAATGGGACGCAGCGACGAGGCCGGACGGGCTCAGTCGTTCTTTGAGCCGGTTCCGTGGGCTTCGGCCAGGGCGCGCAGGGCGCGGGCGTCGCCGATCGCCTGGGCCTTGGCGACCCCGGGCTGGATGCCGAGGGCGGGCAGGCTGGTGCCGTCGCTCAGGTCGAGGAACACCCAGGCGTCGCCGGGGCGGAGGTTGACGCGCAGGATCTGCGCCCACTCCAGGCGGCGGGTGGTGGTGAGGTTGACGACCGTGACTCCGGTCTCGTCGGCGACCACCTTGGGGCGGCTGAGCAGGACGAGGACGGAGGAGAGCAGGGCCGCGGTGAAGACGAAGGCGATCCGCTCACCGGGGTGCAGGGTTTCGAGGACCAGGGCGATCGCCGTGATCGTGACGAACATGGCGGCGCCCACGCCCAGCAGGACGGCCCGGGTGCGGGTCGGCCGGAAGGTGACCGGCAGGGCGGGCGGTGCGGGCTGGGCGGTGGCGTCGGCCATGTTCGTCAGATGCCTTCGGGTGGTGCCGGATGAAGAAAGGTGCGCGAGGCGGACCCGTCAGAGGCGGCAGGCGTGGATCGAGGTGGTGAGGATCGCCCGCGCGCCGAGCTCGTACAGGTCGTCCATGATCCGCTGGGCCTCCTTGGCGGGGACCATGGCGCGGACGGCGACCCAGCCCTCGTTGTGCAGCGGGGAGACGGTCGGCGACTCCAGGCCCGGGGTGAGGGCGACCGCGCGCTCCAGGTGCTCGGCGCGGCAGTCGTAGTCCATCATCACGTAGCTGCGGGCGACCAGGACGCCCTGGAGGCGGCGCAGGAACTGCTGCGCGCGCGGGTCCTCGGGGTCGGTGCCGTTGCCGCGGATGACGACGGCCTCGGAGGTCATGATCGGCTCGCCGATGACCTCCAGTCCGGCGTTGCGCAGGCTGGTGCCGGTCTCGACGACGTCGGCGATGATCTGGGCGACGCCGAGCTGGATGGCGGTCTCGACCGCGCCGTCGAGGTGGACGACGGAGGCCTCGATGCCCTGGTCGGCGAGGTGCTTCGCGACGATTCCCTCGTACGAGGTCGCGATGGTCATCCCGTGGAAGTCCTCGGGGCCCTTCGCGGTGCCGGGGATGGTGGCGTAGCGGAAGGTGGAGCGGCCGAAGTTCAGCGGCAGGATCTCCTCGGCGCTGGCGCCGGAGTCGAGCAGCAGGTCGCGGCCGGTGATGCCGATGTCGAGCTTCCCGGAGGACACGTAGATCGCGATGTCCTTGGGGCGGAGGTAGAAGAACTCCACCTCGTTGTCGGGGTCGACGACCACGAGCTCCTTGGACTCCTTGCGCATCCGGTAGCCGGCCTCATGGAGCATCGCCGACGCCGGTCCGGAGAGTGAACCCTTGTTGGGGACGGCGATGCGCAGCATGGGGCTTCCTTTGGTGCGTAGGTGCGAAAGGGTGTGCTGGTACGTGTGCGGGGCGCGCGGACGCCCCGGCAGCCTGTGCCGGGGCCGCGCGGACTTGCCGCGGCCTGTGAACCGCTGCGGCCTAGAGGTGCGCGTAGACGTCTTCGAGGGTGATCCCGCGCGCCACCATCATCACCTGGACGTGGTAGAGCAGCTGGGAGATCTCCTCGGCGGCGGCTTCCTTGCCCTCGTACTCGGCGGCCATCCAGACCTCGGCGGCCTCCTCGACGACCTTCTTGCCGATGGCATGGACGCCCTTGCCGACCAGCTCGGCGGTGCGGGAGGTGCCGGGGTCACCGTTGGCCTTGAGCTGGAGCTCGGTGAAGAGCTCTTCGAAGCTCTTGGGGGTTTTGTTCGCCATGATGGTCCTCAGAATACGGGGTCGGCGACTACCTGCTGGCGCCAGGGTTCGTGACGGCCCGCAGGATCATGGCGGTGGAGACGGCGGCGGTGACCGCTTCGTGCCCCTTGTCCTCGTTCGACCCCTCGAGCCCGGCGCGGTCCAGCGCCTGCTCGTCGTTGTCGCAGGTCAGTACGCCGAAGCCGACGGGGACTCCGGTGTCGATCGACACCTGTACCAGGCCCTGGGTGACGCCCTGGCAGACGTAGTCGAAGTGCGGGGTGCCGCCGCGGATGACCACGCCGAGGGCGACGATGGCATCGTAACCGCGACCGGCCAGTACCTTGGCCACGACCGGGAGCTCGAAGCTGCCCGGGACCCGCAGCAGGGTGGGCTCGTCGATCCCCAGCTCGTGCAGGGCCCGCAGGGCGCCGTCCACCAGGCCGTCCATGACCTTCTCGTGCCACTGGGCCGCGATCACGGCGACGCGCAGGTCTCCGCAGTTCTTCACGCTCAGTTCGGGTGCGCCCTTGCCGCTCACAGCTCTGCTCCTCGTTGCGATTCGTGTGGTGTGGGGTGGTGTGGTGTGGGGTGGTGCTCGGGGATGGTGTTGCCGGTTACTGGTTGCCGCAGGCGGACGTGGTCACTGCCCCGTCCAGCCAGGGCAGGTCGTGGCCCATCCGGTCCCGCTTGGTGCGCAGGTAGCGCAGGTTGTGCTCGCCCGCCTCCATGGGCATCGGCTCCCGGTCGGAAACCTTGATGCCGTGGCTGATGAGGGCCGCCGACTTCTCGGGGTTGTTGGTCAGCAGCCGGACGCTGTGGACGCCGAGGTCGGCGAGCATCTGCGCGCCGGCCCCGTAGTCGCGGGCGTCGGCGGGCAGGCCCAGCTCCAGGTTGGCGTCGAGGGTGTCGCGGCCGCGCTCCTGGAGCTCGTACGCGCGCAGCTTCGACAGCAGGCCGATGCCGCGGCCCTCGTGGCCGCGCAGGTAGACGATCACACCGCGGCCGGCCGCCTGGACCCGCTGCATGGCGGTGTGCAGCTGGGGGCCGCAGTCGCAGCGCTGCGACTGGAAGATGTCCCCGGTCAGGCACTCGGAGTGCATCCGGACCAGGACGTCCTCGCCGTCGCCGATCTCGCCGTGGACGAGGGCGACGTGCTCGACCCCGTCGACGGTGGAGCGGAACCCGTACGCGGTGAACTGGCCGAAGGAGGTCGGCAGGCTGACCTGGGCCTCACGGCGCACGGTCGGCTCGGCGGAGCGGCGGTAGGCGATCAGGTCCTCGATGGAGATGATCGTCAGGCCGTGCTTGCGGGCGAAGGGGATCAGCTCGGGCAGCCGCAGCATCACCCCGTCCTCGCCGGCGATCTCCACGATGGCGCCGGCCGGGCGCAGGCCCGCGAGGCGGGCGAGGTCGACGGCGGCCTCGGTGTGGCCGTTGCGGGCCAGGACGCCGCCGGGCTTGGCGCGCAGCGGGAAGACGTGCCCGGGGCGGACGAAGTCGCCCGGGCCCGAGACCCCGTCGGCCAGCAGCCGCAGGGTGGTGGCGCGGTCGGCGGCCGAGATGCCGGTGGTGACTCCGTGGGCGCCGCTCGCGTCGACGGAGACGGTGAAGGCGGTCTGCATCGATTCGGTGTTGTGCTGGACCATCTGCGGGAGTTCGAGCCGCTCCAGCTCGTCGCCCTCCAGGGGCGCGCAGATCAGGCCGCGGCACTCGCTCATCATGAAGGCGATGATCTCGGGGGTGGCCTTCTCGGCCGCGATGACGAGGTCGCCCTCGTTCTCGCGGTCCTCGTCGTCGACGACGACCACCGGGCGGCCGGCCGCGATGTCGCGGATGGCCTGCTCGACGGGGTCGAGCCGGAACGTCTCCTGCTCGACGCCGGGCACGGGCTTCAGGACGGGGTTCGGGGAGGTCATGCCGTTGCTCCTTCCAGAGCCGGGGCGGTGGTGGTGCGCGAGCGCTGGTACCAGTCGTAGGCGCCCCAGACGACGAGGGCGAAGTACACGACGTAGACGAGGCCGGAGAAGGCCAGTCCGCTGTTGAAGGCGAGGGGTACGCCGACCAGGTCGACGAGGAGCCAGGCGAACCAGAACTCGACCAGGCCGCGGGCCTGGGCGACCATCGCGACGATGGTGCCGACGAAGATGTAGGCGTCGGCCCACGGGCTCCACGACAGGCTCGGGTAGAGGCTGAACAGGCCGCCGACGGCCAGGGTGCCGGCCACCGCGCCGCCCAGCAGGAGGCCGCGCTCCTTCCAGGATGCGGTGCGGACGGCGATGGAGCCGTCCTGAGCGTCCTGCTTGCCGCGCTGCCAGGCGCGCCAGCCCCACGCGGCCACGCCGATGACGAGGAGCTGCTTGCCGACCCCGCCGGAGAGGTGCGCGGAGGCGTAGGCGCCGACGAGGATCAGGCCGGAGAGGAGCTGGGCAGGCCAGGTCCATATGGAGCGCCGCCAGCCGAGCGCGAGGGCGCCCAGGCCGATCAGGTTGCCGATCATGTCGGACCAGATGACCTTCTGGTCGAAGACCTCGAAGGCCTCGGTGTTGAGCCAGGTCAGGGCGCTCACTTCGACTCCCCCGTGGTGTGGAGCACGTTCGAGGCCAGGGGCGTGACCCCGGCGGCCAGCAGGCGCTCGACGTACTTCGCCAGGACGTCGACCTCCAGGTTGACCGGGTCGCCGGGCTTCTTGATGCCCAGGGTGGTCAGCGCGAGGGTGGTGGGGATCAGGCTGATGGTGAACCAGTCGGCGGCGGCCTCGACCACGGTGAGGCTGACGCCGTCGACCGTGATGGAGCCCTTCTCGACGACGTAGCGCGAGAGGTTCTCCGGGAGGGCGACCTTGACGATCTCCCAGTGCTCGGAGGGGGTCCGCGAGACAATCTCGCCGGTTCCGTCCACGTGCCCCTGGACCAGGTGGCCGCCGAGCCGTCCGCCGAGCTCCATCGGGCGCTCCAGGTTGACCCGGGAGCCCTGGGTGAGGGCTCCGAGGCTGGAGCGGTTCAGGGTCTCCTGCATGACGTCGGCGGTGAACTCGCCGTCGCCGGTCTCCACGACCGTCAGGCAGACGCCGTTCACGGCGATGGAGTCCCCGTGCTTGGCGTCCACGGTGACGACCGGGCCGCGCAGGCGGAAGCGGGAGGCTTCCGCGAGCTCCTCGACGGCGACGACCTCGCCCAGTTCTTCGACGATTCCGGTGAACACTCAGTGCTCCTTGAGGGCTGTGGGGGCGGAGGGGGCCGACGCGGGGACGGCGGTGACGCGGATGTCCGTGCCGATGCGGACGGTTTCGGTGATCCGGAGCCGGAGCGCGTCGGCGAGGGTGCCGATGCCGGCGTCGGCGAGGGCGAGGGGGCCCGCGCCGAGGAGGACGGGGGCCAGGTAGCCGATGACCTTGTCGACGGCCCCGGCGGCGACGAAGGCGCCGGCCAGGGTGGGGCCGCCTTCGAGGAGGACGGAGCGGATGCCGCGCCCGTACAGCTCGCGCAGCAGGGCGTCCACGGAGATCCCGTACTTGTCGTACGGGAGCCGGGCCAGCTCCACTCCGGCGAGGTGGCGGGTGTCCGCATCCTCGGCGACGGCGATCAGGGTGGGCGCGGCTTCGTCCAGGACACGGGCGGTGGGCCGGATGGTGGCGTGGGTGTCCAGGACCACGCGCAGGGGCTGGTGGGCGGCGGTGAAACCGTCGATCCCCCGGACCGCGAGGTGCGGGTCGTCGGCGCGCAGGGTGCCGGATCCCACGACCACGGCGTCGGACTCGGCGCGCAGCCGGTGGACGTCGGCGCGGGACTCGGGGGAGCTGATCCAGCGGCTGGTGCCGTCGGCGGCCGCGATGCGGCCGTCGAGGGTCGCGGCGTACTTCCACAGGATGTACGGGCGCCCCAGGCGTACGGAGGTCAGCCAGGCGGCGTTGCCCGCCTCGGCCTCCTCGGCGAGCAGCCCGGCCGCGGTGTCGATCCCGGCGGCGCGCAGGGTGGCTCCGCCACCGCTGGCCTGCGGGTTCGGGTCGGAGACGGCGTAGACCACGCGGGCGATCCCGGCGGCGATGAGGGCTTGCGCGCAGGGTCCCGTACGGCCGGTGTGGTTACAGGGTTCGAGGGTGACGTAGGCGGTGCCGCCCCTGGCCGCCGGGCCCGCCGCGTTCAGGGCGTGGATCTCGGCGTGCGGGCCGCCGGCCCGCTCGTGCCAGCCTTCGCCCACGACGGCGCCCGAGGCGTCGGTGATGACGCAGCCGACGACCGGGTTGGGGCTGGTGGAGCCGAGTCCGCGGGCGGCGAGCTCGATGGCTCGGCGCATGGCGCGGGTGCCCGCGTCGGGTGCTGCGTGCGCGGCGTGTGTCGCCACCGGGTCCTCCTGCCTCATCGGGCACGGACTCCGGGGCCTGTCGGGATACGACAGATGAAGCGGGTAGCACACGCGGGGACGCCGAGGCCGGAAAACACGGTCCGTTCGACGACACGTCCCGAGGGATGTGCCGGTGGACCGCCGACGGCGGCGTACCGGTGACTGGCCCGCCGCGCACTGCCTCCCATCCGGACTTTAACCGTCGGTCCAGGAATTTCACCTGGTCAACCGGCCGCTGGCTGCGGACGGGTCGCGGACTATAACCGCCGGTTCGGAATTACACCGACCCCGGAGTGCGCTGCTACTGGTACTGAAGCCAGTGTGCCACGGGTGATCGGCGGCCATGCGGGTGAGTCAATGTGGCCTGGGTCACACGTTCGGTCGTTCTTGAGCGCGTCGATTGCGCCGTTCGGCCGATTCGCTCCCCATCCGCAGCGACGCACGCACCTCCACCCGTGGTGACGCGCACACCCCCACCCGCGGTGACGCGCGCACCCACACCCATGGCGACGCGCACACCCCGCCCATATCGACGCACACACCCCAGTTCGCACCGACGCGCACACCCGCGCCAGGACTTGCCGGATCGCGCACTTTGGTCCAGACCTATTGACGGGTTGGTCTAGTCCTCTTAACGTTCCCTTCATCTTCCCCGGGAGACAGCCCGTCAGATGTGCGCACGTCACGGGCCAACACGCACCACGTTCCAGCCTGTTGTGTCCTGCCATCCTCCCCTCCCCAGGAGGCACAATGCTGTCCCCCACCAAGACGAGAGCCATGCTCCTGACGTCCGGCGCCGCAATCGCCGGTCTGCTGGTGGCCGGGCTCTCGGCGGGCGTCTCGCACGCCGCCGACAACGAGTCCTGTCGCCCCGACGGTCTGTACAAGACCGCGGGCGTGGACGTCCCGTACTGCTCGGTGTACGACACCGAGGGCCGCGAGAAGATGGGCGCCGACCACCAGCGCCGCGTCATCGGCTACTTCACGGGCTGGCGCACGGGCAAGGACGGCACGCCCGCCTACCTGCCCCACAACATCCCGTGGTCCAAGGTCACGCACCTCAACTACGCCTTCGCCCACGTGGGCAGCGACAACAAGATCTCCGTCGGTGCCGACAACGCGAACAACTCCGCCACCGGGATGACCTGGCCGGGAGTCGCGGGCGCCGAGATGGACCCCGCCCTCCCTTACAAGGGCAATTTCAACCTGCTGAACAAATTCAAGAAGCAGTACCCGAACGTCAAGACGCTGATCTCGGTCGGCGGCTGGGCGGAGACCGGCGGCTACTTCGGCGACGACGGCAACCGCGTCGCGTCGGGCGGCTTCTACTCGATGGCCACCAACGCCGACGGCTCGGTCAACCAGGCCGGCATCAACACCTTCGCGGACTCCTCGGTCGAGTTCATCCGCAAGTACGGGTTCAACGGCGTCGACATCGACTACGAGTACCCGACCACCATGAAGGACGCGGGCAACCCGCTGGACTGGCAGCTGGCCAACGCCCGCCGCGCCGGTCTGGTCAAGGGCTACGACGCCCTGATGAAGACCCTGCGCGAGAAGCTGGACCGGGCCGGCGCCGCCGACGGCAAGCACTACCTGGTGACCGTCGCCGCCCCCTCCTCCGGCTACCTGCTGCGCGGCATGGAGACGTTCCAGATGCAGAAGTACCTGGACTACGTCAACATCATGTCCTACGACCTGCACGGTGCGTGGAACGAGTACGTGGGCCCCAACGCCTCGCTCTTCGACGACGGCAAGGACGCCGAGCTCGCCGCCGCGAACGTCTACGGCAGCTCCCAGTACGGGAACATCGGCTACCTCAACACCGACTGGGCCTACCACTACTTCCGCGGCTCCATGCCGGCCGGCCGCATCAACATCGGCCTGCCGTACTACACCCGCGGCCACAAGAACGTCCAGGGCGGCACCGACGGTCTGTGGGGCAAGGCCTCCGCGACCACCTGCCCGGCCGGCGCGGGCCTGACCAAGTGCGGTGACGGCGCGGTCGGCATCGACAACCTGTGGCACGACAAGGACACCAACGGCGTCGAGTCGCCGGCCGGTTCCAACCCGATGTGGCACGCCAAGAACCTGGAGAAGGGGATCGTCGGCGACTACGTCACCAAGTACGGCTTCCCCGCGAACACCACGCTGACCGGCACCTACGCCCGCAAGTACGACTCGACCCTGGTCGCGCCGTGGCTGTGGAACGCGCAGAAGAAGGTCTTCCTCTCCACGGAGGACGAGCAGTCGGTGGCGGCCAAGGCCGACTACGTGATCGACCGCGGCATCGGCGGCACGATGGTCTGGGAGATGGCGGGCGACTACGCCTGGAACGCCACCAAGGGCCAGTACGAGATCGGCGACACGCTGACCTCCCTGATGTACGACAAGTTCAAGGCCGCCTCCCCGTACGGCGCCAAGAAGTCCAACACCGCGCTGCCGACGCAGGCCGTGGACATCAAGACGGAGTTCACCGAGTTCAAGCTCGGCGACTCGAACTACCCGATCACCCCGAAGCTCAAGATCACCAACAACACCACGGCCACCCTGCCGGGCGGCACGGAGTTCCAGTTCGACTACTCGACCGCGTCTCCGGCCAACGCCTCCGACCAGTCGGGCTTCGGCACCAAGGTGATCAAGAGCGACCACACCGGCAGCAACGTCGGCGGTCTGAAGGGCGACTTCCACCGGGTCTCGCTGAAGCTCCCGGCCTGGCAGACGCTCGCTCCGGGCGCCTCGGTCGACCTGGCCTTCAACTACTACCTGCCGGTCTCGACGCCTTCCAACTGGACGGTGAACATCTCCGGCACGACGTACGCGCTCGCCGGTGACCTGGCCCGCGGCACCACCGTGGTCCAGCCGGGCAGCACCACGCCGCCCACGACCCCGCCGACGACTCCCCCGACCACGCCGCCCACCACCCCGCCGACCACTCCCCCGACCACGCCGCCCACCACCCCTCCGGGCGGTACGTGCACCAACCCCGCGTACGTGGCGGGCACGGTCTACAACAGCGGCAACCTCGTCTCCCACAAGGGCCGCAACTGGAAGGCCCAGTGGTGGACGCAGAACGAGGAGCCCGGCACCACCGGTGAGTGGGGCGTCTGGAAGGACCAGGGCGCCTGCTGACACCCCTCGGGGTGACCGCGTAGGTGAAGTGACGTGACGTGAAGTGACGTGAGGACCCGGTGGCCCGGCGGCCACCGGGTCCTCGCGTTCCCCGGCGCGCGGTTCCCGGCCGCTCGCGGGGCCGGCCGACACCGGGCCGCGGCCCTCAGGCCGCGAACAGGACGGACTGCGCCGACTCCCGGGCCGCCAGCCGCGCCCCCGTGAGCACCGCCGGGTCGCCGAGGGTGCTGGCGCGGACCTCGGTCGGGACCGGGCTCAGGGCGGTGAGGCGGCGGGCGACCCTGGCCGCCAGGGCGGGTCCGCCCGCGCGGCCGAGCGCCCCGCCGAGCACGACGCAGCCGGGGTCCAGGATCGCGGCGACGGCCGCCGCCCCGAGGGCCAGCCGGTCGGCCAGGGCGTCGAGGAAGGCCGGTCCGGCGGCGCCCGCGACGGCCTCCTCGACCGGCCCGTCGAAGCCGTGGGCCGCTGCGAGCGCGGCCACCCCGGCCCGCCCCGCCAGCTCGTGGAAGCCGCCCTCGCAATTCGTGGCGGAGGGGAGGCCGCCCGTCCCGGGCACCGGCAGGAAGCCGATCTCCCCCGCCCCGCCGGAGGCGCCCCGGCGCAGCCGCCCGTCCAGGACCACGGCGGCACCGGCCCCTTCGCCGAGCCAGAGCAGCACGAAGGACTCCAGGTCCCGGGCCGCCCCGACGCGCTGTTCGGCCAGGGCCGCCAGGTTGGTCTCGTTCTCCACGACGACCACCGCGGGCAGCCGCCGCTGCAGCGCCGCCACCAGGTCCCGGTGCCAGGCGGGCAGTCCGGCGCTGTCGCGGAGCTCTCCGGTGCCGGGGGCCACCAGCCCGGGCGCTCCGATCACCACCGTGTGGAGCCGGTCGGCGCCCGCCTGCCGGGCGAGTTCCTCCAGCCGGTCCACCGCTTCCTCCACGGCGTCCACGGGCAGGGCCGCCTGCGCCAGCGGCCGGCCGAGGAGGTCGGCGACGACCGCCGTGGCGCTGTCCGTCCGTACGTCGAGCGCCGCGAGGTAGGCCCGCCGCGCCACGATCCCGTAGAGCTTGGCGTTGGGTCCGCGCCGCTGTTCGCCGGATTCCCCGACGACCTCGATCAGTCCGGCTCCGGTGAGGCGTTCCACCAGGTCGGCGACGGAGGGACGGGACAGGCCGGTCAGCTCCTTGAGCTGGGGGGCCGTCAGCGGGCCCTCCTCCTGCAGGAGCTGGAGGGCGAGCCGGTCGTTGATGGCCCGGGCCGTGCTCGGCGAGGCGGGGGACGGAGCGGGGGACGCGGCGCGGGTGGTGGCGGTCAGCGCCTTGGCAGGAGTCACGGCGCCCATCCTAGGAGTTCCGGGGCTTAACTATCAGGCAGGGTCCCTGATAGTTTACGTGTCATGACCGGGGAAACCGACCTCAGCCCGGCGCGACTGCGCCATGCCCGCTTCGCCATCGCCGGCGTCTTCTGCGCACACGGCGCGGTCACCGGCTCCTTCGCGACCCGCATCCCCTGGATCCAGGAGCACGCGCAGCTCAGCGCGGGCACCCTGGGCCTGGCCCTCGCCTTCCCCGCGCTCGGCGCGGCGCTCACGATGCCGCTGGCCGGCCGCATCAACCACCGGTTCGGCGCGCGCACCGCCCTGCGGATGCTGCTGAGCCTGTGGACGCTCGCCCTCATCCTCCCGAGCCTCGCCCCGAACCTGTGGACGCTCTGCTTCGTGCTCTTCGTCTACGGGGCGACCGCGGGCATGTCGGACGTGGCGATGAACGCGCTGGGCGTGGAGACCGAGAACCGGCTGAAGCGCTCGATCATGTCCTCGCTGCACGGCATGTGGAGCGTGGGCGCCCTGATCGGCTCGGCCGCCGGCACGGTCGCCGCGCACGCGGGCGCCGATGCCCGTCTGCACCACCTGATCGCCGCGCTCGCCCTGACGCTGGCCGGGCTGATCGCCGTACGGGGCGTCCTGGACCTGCGCACCGACACCGCCGGGGAGGAGGCGCCGCCGCACTTCGCGCTGCCCCCGAAGTCGGCGCTGTTCATCGGCGCGATCGGCTTCTGCGCGGTCTTCGCGGAGGGCGCGAGCCTGGACTGGTCCGCGGTGTACCTGCGGGACGTGCTGCACACGGACGCCGGTCTCGCGGCCGCCTCGACCACCGCCTTCGCGCTGACGATGGCGCTCGCCCGGCTCGTCGGGGACAAGGTCGTGGACCGGTTCGGGGCCGTGCGCACGGTCCGTGCGGGCGGCGCGCTCGCCACCGCGGGCGGGCTGCTCGTGGTCACGGTCCACCAGCCGGCCGCGGCGCTGGCCGGGTTCGGGCTGATCGGGCTCGGCATCGCGGTGGTGGTCCCGCTGGCCTTCGCGGCGGCCGCGCGCAGCGGTCCGGCGCCGGCGCAGGCCATCGCCGGTGTCGCGACGATCACATACACCTCGGGTCTGATCGCCCCGTCGGCGATCGGCGCGGTGGCCGACGCGACCTCGCTGGTGGTGTCGTTCGGGCTGGTCACGCTGCTGTCGTTCGCGCTGATCGTGGGGGCGACCGTACTGCGGCAGCGGCCGGTGGCAGCGGGGGCCGCCGGGGCGGCGGAGGCGGCCAACCGGGACGAACCTGCAGCTATCCGGCCGTAATATGTCGCCTGGTCACCTACGGCCTCGTAGCGTGGCCACGCTCCTGATGCACGACGAAGAACGAACGAAAAGCGGTGGAACATGGGCCTCGGCGTGCGCTGGACCCTGCACGGAGACGGGCGGACCCCCGCCCCCGGCGCGGTGGTGCGGCCGGACGAGCGGCTGTCGTGGCCGCGGACCGCCGGGCTCGGCGCCCAGCACGTCGTGGCGATGTTCGGAGCCAGCTTCGTGGCGCCGGTCCTGATGGGGCTGGACCCGAACCTCGCCATCATGATGTCCGGTGTCGCCACCGTCATCTTCCTGCTGGCGACCCGCGGCCGGGTCCCCTCGTACCTGGGCTGCTCGCTCTCCTTCGTGGGCGTGGCGGCGGCGATCCGGGCGAGCGGCGGGGACAGCGCGGTCGTCACGGGCGCGGTCTTCGTGGTCGGCGCGGCCCTGTTCCTGGCGGGGCTCGCGGTCCAGCGGTTCGGTGCGCGGATCATCCACGCGGCGATGCCGCCGGTGGTGACGGGCGCCGTCGTGATGCTGATCGGCTTCAACCTGGCGCCCGTCACGGCCTCCACGTACTGGCCGCAGGACCAGTGGACGGCCCTGCTGACGATGCTGTTCACCGGGCTGGCCGTGGTCTGCCTGCGGGGCTTCTGGTCGCGGATCGCGATCTTCCTCGGCCTGATCTTCGGGTACGGCATCTCCTGGGTCTTCGACCTCGTCTTCGGCAAGATCCACTCGACGATGGGCGGGCCGGACGCCGTCGACCACTGGCGGCTCGACCTGTCCGGGGTCGCCAAGGCCGACTGGGTCGGGCTGCCGACCTTCCACGCGCCGGCCTTCGAGTGGTCGGCGATCCTGATCGCGCTGCCGGTGGTCATCGCGCTGATCGCGGAGAACGCCGGACACATCAAGGCCGTCGGCGAGATGACGGGCGACCCGCTCGACGACAAGCTCGGCACGGCCATCGCCGCCGACGGCGCCGCGTCGATGCTGTCGACGGCGGTGGGCGGCCCGCCGAACACCACGTACTCCGAGAACATCGGCGTGATGGCCGCCACCCGCGTCTACTCCACGGCGGCCTACTGGGCGGCGGCCGGCTTCGCCCTCCTCTTCGGCCTGTGCCCGAAGTTCGGCGCGGTCGTCGCCGCGATCCCCGGCGGGGTGCTGGGCGGGATCACCGTGATCCTGTACGGGATGATCGGCCTGCTCGGCGCCCAGATCTGGATCAACGGCCGGGTGGACCTGCGCAATCCGCTGAACCTGGTGCCGGCCGCGGCGGGCATCATCATCGGCGTCGGCGGGGTCAAGCTGAACATCAGCGACAGCTTCGAGCTGGGCGGGATCGCGCTCGGCACGATCGTCGTGATCACGGGCTACCACGCACTGCGGTACTTCGCGCCGGCGCACCTCAAGCAGCAGGAACCGCTGCTGGACTCGGGCACGTCCGCGTACGACGAGGCGGACGGGAGCCCTGCCGGGGAGCCCGGCGACAAGCGGGGTTGACGGAGTTTCGCCCGAACCGGGGAAGCGTACGGCCAAGTTCCCCTGATCCCGGCCCGCGGCTGCGACGCTGCCTCCCATGGTCCCCATGGAAGCGGTGCTGGCGCGGATGCGCGCCCTGGACGAGCGGCTCCCCGAGCGGGACGGCGTCGCCGTCTTCAACCGGGTGTACCTCACGGTGACGCAGACCCTGCACGAGGGGATCGCGCACGGCGCGTTCCCCTCGCCCCGCCGGGCCGAAGCACTCAGCGTCCGCTTCGCCGAGCGCTACCTGACGGCGGTGGAGGCCGACCGGGCCCCGGCGTGCTGGCGGCCGCTGCTCCAGTACCGCCGCCATCCCGGGATCCGGCCGCTCCAGCACGCACTGGCCGGGATCAACGCGCACATCGGCCACGACCTGGCGCTGGCCGTGGTCGCCACCTGCCGCTCGCTCGACTGCGAACCGGCCGCGCTCGAAGCGGACTTCGACCGGGTCGGTGACACCCTGATCTCCCTGGAGGAGCACATCCGGGAGGACCTGATGCCGGGCCCGGACCTGCTGGAGATCGCGGACCCGCTCACGCACCTCCTCGGTGCCTGGAGCCTGGAGCGGGCCCGCGCGGGCGCCTGGGCCTCGGCCCGCCTGCTCTGGTCGCTGCGCCGCTCCCCCGATCTGGCGGAGGAGTTCACCGAGTCCCTCGACGCGGGGGTCGGCCTGGTCGGCCGCTGCCTGCTGACCCCGACGGGCTGAAACCCCGGTGCGTACGGTGAGCGGCCCGGCCTAGGCTCGGCCCATGACCAGCTTCGCCACGCACCGGCTCCGCGTGCACGACGCCACGCTGCCGGTCCACCGGCGGATGTCGGCCCTGCGCACCTGCCTGACCGAGTTCGCCCCGTACGGGCTCCGCGCGACCTTCCACCATCTGCGGGGCAGTGCGGGCATCCCCCGCGACCCGGCCCGGGACCCCGACTCGCTGGTGCGGGCGGTGGAGGAGCTCCAGGCCGCCCGGGAGGTGTGGGTACCGGGCATCCTGGCCTGGCAGGAGGCCCGGCGGGTCCAGAAGCGGGCCGGACTGCGTCCGGCGGAGCCGCCCGAACCGCGGTCGTGGGTGTGGTGCCCGAACCTGGAGTTCCATCCGCTGGGCCCGCTGGCCGAGGTGATGCCGCGGATCCTGCGGGCGCGGGAGTACCCGGGCGAGGGCTGCGCGGTGTGCGAGGCCGACCACTCCACCCTGCGCTGGAGCGACGGCCACCGCGTGTACGCGCTGTGCGCGCACTGCGGGGTGGAGCGGGGCGCGTCGACCGTCGAGGCCGTCGACGACCTTCACCGCCGGATCGCGTGCGCCTCGCGCTGGGGGGCCGTCTGGCGCGGAGACGCGGAGTGGGAGCGACCGCCCCGGACGTGAACGCCGGCCGGCGTCGCGATCACCGGGGCGGCCCTGCGTCCGCTTCGGCTTCCGTACGCGGTCGGACCCGGCGACGGGGTGGCCACGCGGGTGTCCATGCGGGTGTCCACGTCTCGCTGCCGGGACGGTCGGGGCCGTTGGTGCCCTCGGGGCCCTCGGCCCGGGTGGATTCGAGGTGGTCGCGCAGGGTGGCGAGGGCCGGGTGCGGGTTGTCGCGGCGCCAGATCAGTGAGTGCGGGTAGACGGGAGCCGGGCCGGTCACCGGGATGAGGCGCAGGCCGTGGCCGGCGGGCCAGACGAGCCGGGTGTGCGCTCCCATGAAGGTGGCCAGGGCCGGTGTGTCGGCGATGGTGTCCAGGAGTGCGTCGGAGCCGAAGTTGGGGCCCGTCGCCTCGATGGTGAGGCCGAACTCGGCGACGAGGTCGTCGTAGTAGGCGGCCCACTCGGTGCCGGGCGTGATGCCGGGCATCCAGATCCGGTGCCCGGCGAGCTGCGTGAGGGTCACCGACCGGGCTCGCGCCAGGGCGTGGGCGGGGCCCGTGAGCAATTGGAGCGGCTCGTCGAGCACCCGGACGGACTCGATGTCCTCGGGTAGGGGCCGGCCGGGCGCGGCGACGGCGCGGAAGGACGCGTCGATCGCCCCGGACCGGATGGCGGCGACGGCCGTGTCGATGTCGAACATCATCAGCACGTCGAGGTCGATCTCGGGGTGTGCGCGGTGGAAGCCCCGCATCAGGCCCGACCCCGCGCCGCGCGAGTTGAGCACGTCGACGCGCAGCGGACGGCGGCCGGTGAGCACGGAGGAGACCGCGCGCTCGGCAACACGCAGCAGCTCGCGCGCGTGGGGCAGGAAGGCCTGCCCGTCGATGGTGAGCTCGGTGCCGCGCGCCGCGCGGACGAAGAGCCGTACACCGAGGCTCTTCTCCAGGACGGCGATGCGCTTGGAGACGGCCTGCTGGGTGATCGCCAGGTCGGCGGCGGCTTCCTGGAACTGGCCCGTGTCGGCGACGGCGACGAAGGTGCGTACGGCTTCGAGATCCACGCCGACCACGTTAGTGCACAACTGATGGTTGTGGACCGTCGACGCATTGGTTGTTTGACCTGGCGCCGCCCTGCTCGCTTAGCTCTTTCGAGACAACGCGGGTTTGTTCACCTGGATATCAAGGGGGCGCTGACCATGGCGGGCAGGAGGTCTCTTGGCCGACGGTTCGGGTGGCTGTGGGCGGCGTACGGGGTCAGCACGTTCGGTACGCGGCTCGCGTTCGACGCGTTCGCGCTGATCGCGATCCTGGTGCTGCACGCCGGGCCGGTCCAGGTGTCGGTGCTGGCCGCCACGGGGCTCGCGGTGGGGGCCGCGGTGGCGGTGCCGCTCGGGCCGTGGGTGGAGTTTCGCCGCAAGAGGCCGGTGATGGTCGCGATGGACCTGATCCGGTTCGTGGCGCTGATGAGCGTCCCCGCCGCGTACGCACTCGGTCTGCTCGGTTTCGTCCAGCTGCTGGTGGTGTCCGTCGTCGTGGGCGCGGCCGACATCGCCTTCGGCGCGGCCGGTGGCGCGTACCTGAAGGCGCTGGTGCCGGCGCAGGACCTGCTCGTCGCGAACGGACGGTTCGAGTCGACGAACTGGACCGCCACCCTGATCGGACCGCCGGTCGGCACGGCCGCGATCGGGCTGTTCGGACCGGTGACGACCGTGACGGCCGATGCGGTCAGCTATCTGCTCTCGGCCGCGGGGATCCGTGCGATCGGCGGCGGCGAGCAGCGCCCCGTGCGCACCGGAGCCGAGCGGGCCCGGTTCCGTCCCGGCGATCTGCTCGACGGGTGGCGGTTCATCCTGGCCCACCCGACGCTGCGTCCCCTGTTCTTCAACACGGTCCTGGTCAGCGGCCTGATCATGGCGACCCTGCCCCTGCTCGCCGTGCTCATGCTCGGCCCGCTCGGGTTCGCCCCCTGGCAGTACGGCCTCGCGTTCGGCCTGCCCTGTGTCGGGGGCGTCATCGGCGCCCGGCTGGCCCGGCGGCTCGTCGCCCGGTACGGGCGGCGCAGGGTCCTGCTCGCCGCCGGGACGCTGCGGGCGTGCTGGTCGGCCGGTCTGGCCTTCGTCCGGCCGGGCGCGATCGGGCTCGTACTGGTCATCGTGGTCGAGTTCGGGCTGATCACGTGCATGGGCGTGTTCAATCCGGTGTTCGCCGCCTACCGGCTCGACCGGACGCCCGCGGACCGGATCGCCCGCACCCTGACGGCGTGGTCGGTGACCGGCAAGGCGACGATCGCGGCCATGACGGGGCTGTGGGGCGTGCTGGCGGGTTTCGCCGGCCCCCGCACCGCGATCGCCGTGGCCGGTCTCCTCATGCTGATCACCCCCGCCCTGCTCCTGAAGGCGGTTCCGGCTTCAGGAGCGGCGGCGCACGCCGGGGTCAGTCCTCCGGGAGTTCGACCGGGGCGATCTCGTCGTAGACGTCGCCCGGGCCGGGGTTCGTGGAGTCCGTGGAGCCGCCGAGGTGGTGCATGACGCCCCAGACGGCGTTGAGGGCCGTCTGGACCGCGCCCTCCGCCCAGCCCGCCGTCCAGGAGATGTCGTCGCCCGCGAGGAAGATGCCGCGCTTGTCCTCGGGGAGGCTGTCCTGCATGAAGTGGGTGAACAGGCGGCGCTGGTAGCGGTAGTGGCCCGGCAGGTTGGCCTTGAACGCGCCCATGAAGTAGGGCTCGTTCTCCCAGGACACGGTCACCGGGTTGCCGATGATGTGGCGGCGGATGTCGACCTTCGGGTAGATCTCGCCGAGGGACTTGAGCATGACCTCCATCCGCTCGTTCGCGGACAGCGGCAGCCACTTCAGGCTGTCGTCGCACCAGGTGTAGGACAGGCAGATGACGGCCGGCTTGTCGGGACCGTTGTCCAGGAGGTACGTGCCGCGGGTCATGCGGTCGGTCAGGGTCATCGACATGACGTCGCGGCCCGTCTCCTCGTCCTTGTCCAGCCAGAACGGACGGTCCACCGGGATGAAGAGCTTGGAGCTCTCCATGTAGTGGGTGCGTTCGATCGCCGTCCAGTGGTCGATCGGGAAGAGCGTGTCGTCGCACGCGATCTTCGAGAGCAGCATCCAGGACTGGGCCGTGAAGATCGCGGCGCGGTACGTGCGGATGTCACCGGTGGCGTCCGTGACCGTGATGCGGTTGCCCGCCGTGCGGTGCAGGCGGGTGACCGCCGGGCGCGGGGCGCCGCCGTGCAGGGAGGAGAGGGAGGTGCCCTGGGCCCAGTGCACGATCTTCTCGGGCTCGCGGTCCCACATGCGCAGCGGGAGCTGCTGCGAGCCGCCCACGATGCCGCGGTGGTGGTCGTCGGCCTCGGTGTAGACGACGCGCAGGATCTCCAGGATGGAGTTCGGGAAGTCGGTGTCCCAGCCGCCCGTGCCGAAGCCGACCTGGCCGAAGATCTCGCGCTTGCGGAAGGACTTGAAGGCCTCGGACTTGCAGAGGAACCCGTAGAAGGTCTCGTCGTCGAGCTTCTCGACGAGCTTCGCCCAGATCTCCCGGATGCGCGGGACGTCCCGCTCGCGCATGGCGGTGTTCATGTCGGAGAAGTCGGCGCCCTCGTCCAGGCAGGCATTCCACGCGGCGGACACGTCGCGGTAGACCTGCGGGAGGTCGGCGATGGTCTCGGCGTAGTGGGTCTCGCCCTTGAGGTCGACGACCGTCGAGGGGGTGGACTCGGCGAGGGGGTTCGGGAAGGGCTCGGTGACCAGGCCGACGAGGTCGATGTAGTGCTGGAGGGCCGTGGAGGACGGCGGGAAGCGCATGGCGCCCATCTCCGCGGTCAGCTCCTCGGTGCCCGCGCCCTCGAAGCCCACGGTGCGCAGCCGGCCGCCGATCTGGTCGGCTTCGTAGACGACGGGCTTGAGGCCCATCTTCATCAGCTCGTACGCGGAGATGATGCCGGACAGCCCGCCGCCGATGACGGCGACTTCGGTGCCGTGCTCGGTCGCCGGTATCTGCCCGAGGCCCGCCGGGTGGGCGAGGAAGTCGTCGTACGCGTAGGGGAAGTCCGGTCCGAACATCGTGATCGGCATCGATCCGTCGCTGTGCGGGACGGCGGTGGTGGGCACCGTGGACGTCATGGGGTACGACTCCTAGCGGGGTGGGGCAGGGGGAAGGGCAAGCAGGGGGAGCGGCGGCGGTTCGCGGGCCGCGGTCAGACGAGCGAGGCGTACAGACCGGGCCGCCGGTCGCGCAGGTACGGGTTGGTCTCGCGCGAGACGCGCAGCAGCTCGGGGTCGGCCTCGCCGAACACCAGCTCCTCGCCGCGGCCGGCCCGGGTCCGGGTGACCCCGTCGGGACTGGCCAGGCAGCTGAGGCCGACGAACTCGAACTCGCCTTCCGGGCCGGTGCGGTTGACGTACGCGATGTACATCTGGTTCTCGAAGGCCCGTACGGGGACCAGCTGTTCGGCGACGAACTGGAACGGGTGCATCTGCGCGGTCGGCACCAGGAGGAGGTCGGTGCCGGCCAGCGCGTGCGCCCGGACGTTCTCGGGGAACTCCACGTCGTAGCAGATCATCACGCCGACGCGCAGGCCGCCGAGGTCCGCCTGGACCACCGGGGTGTCGCCGGGGGTGAAGGCCGCCTGCTCGAAGCAGCCGAAGAGGTGGGTCTTGCGGTAGTTCGCCAGCCGCTCCCCGTCGGCGCCGACGAGCTGCGCCGCGTTGTAGACGGCGTCGCCGTCCCGCTCGGGGTAGCCGTAGAGCACGGCCAGCCCGTGGCGGCGGGCGATCTCGCCGATGGCGCGGGCGGACATGCCGTCGGCCGGTTCGGCGAGCCGCGCGATGTCCTCGATCTCCAGCGCGTAGCCGGTCAGGAACATCTCCGAGGTCACGAGGAGCCCGGCCCCCGCCTGTGCGGCGCGTGCCGCGGCCTCTTCGAGCGCCTTCAGGTTGTCGGCGGTGTCGCCGAGCCGTCCGGAACTCTGGAGGAGGGCGGTGCGCAGCGGGGGCATGGGCGTACCTCTGTGGCAGGAGGGGTGGGGGTCCTTAGACGGTACGTTCGCGCGTTCGACCGGGACAAGCCGTGACCGTTGCGCGCCGCGCATCGATTCGTTGCGCATTGGCGGGCGTGGGCGGCGATTCGTTGCGCGGAGCCCGTACGAACGGTCCGAAAGGCCCTTCCGGGGGTTTTACGAGGCCGGGCGGAAGGCCGGGTGGACGCTCAGCCGGCGCAGGTCTTCCAGGATGTCGGGGGCGTGGTTGGAGACCACCCGGCCGCTCCAGCCGTCGCAGAGGGCGGGGACGGTGAGCGTGCCGTCGTGGTCGTGCCCGGCGGCCTCGTAGGCGCGGCGGAGCGCGTCGTGCCCCGCGGGGTCGGAGCCGGGCCGCAGGACGGTCAGGGCCACGGTGTCCCGGAGGCCCAGCTCGGCGAAGGCGGCGGTGACGCCGAGGCAGCGCGGACAGTCGTCGGCGGCCACGTAGAGCCGGTAGCGGTGCGGTACCGGCGAGAAGCCGGTCCCGATCCGGCCCCGGAGGACGGCGGCCCGGACGCGGCTCCGGGCGGGCGCCGGGACGGGGGTCTGGGCAGGGCTCTGGACAAGGCTCGGGACATGGGTCTGGGCAGGGCTCGGGGCAGGCGTCTGGACATGGGTCTGGACATGGGTCTGGGACATGGGTCTCCTCGGTCTGTGTGCGTACGCGCGTGCTCGGCGGGGCCTCAGGAGGCCGGGGCCGTGGCACTGCAGACGCGGAGGAGATCTATGTGCAGCCGGCGGGTGAGCCAGGAGCGGCGCAGCGGGGTGGTGGAGGAGGAGGGTGTGATGAGCTGGTCCACCGGGGCCCCTTCCTGTCCGCCACCCCCATTAGGCTGGCGTTCGCAGTCTCATGGCACCGCCAGGGGCCGTCAAGACCGCCCGCACGAGTCCGTACAAGTGCCCGTACAAGTGCCTGCGCAAGTGGCCGCACAAGCACCTGCGCAAGCGCCTGCGCCCGAGGGAAGGAACCTCCCGCTCATGTCCCGTGCGTCCCGGCCCGACGCGGTCCTCGACAATCCCGTCTGGGCCGCGCTCGACGGCCCGCACCGGGGCTTCGCCGAGACCGGTCCCGCCGGACTCGCCGCCCGGTACGCGGCCGGCGTCTCGCCCTTCGCCGCGCTGGCCGACCCGGAGGATCCGCGGGCCTGGGCGGATCTGGCCGAGCTCGCCGGTCCCGGTCGGGAGGTCTGGGTGACCGGGCTGCCGACCCCGCCCGCGGGCTGGGAGACGCTGATGTCGATACCGGGCGTACAGCTGGACGGCCGGGCGGTACGGGGCAAGGAGGAACCGGAGGCGGTCCTGCTGGGGCCCGCCGACGTGCCCGAGATGCTGGAGCTGGTCGAGCTGACCCGGCCGGGCCCGTTCGGGGAGCGCACCGTCGAGCTGGGCACGTACCTCGGGATCCGCCGCGGCGGCCGGCTCGTCGCGATGGCGGGCGAGCGGATGCGGCCGCCGGGCTGGTCGGAGATCAGCGCCGTGTGCACGCACCCCGAGCACCGGGGCGAAGGGCTCGCCGGGCGGCTGATCCGCGCGGTCGTGGCCGCCGTGGAGGAGCGCGGGGACACCGCGTTCCTGCATGCCGCGGCGCAGAACACCTCGGCCGTGGGGCTGTACCTCTCGATGGGCTTCACCCTGCGCCGCGAGCCGGTGTTCATCGGGCTTCGCACGCCCGACACGAAGCATTAACACGGATTGACATTCCATCCGTTGTGGCCCGGTCCCCCCTGATCTAGCGTCGGAGGGACGACCGGAACACGAGGTGAAGGGGGGTGGCAGGGCATGACCGTACGAACCGCCGGTGACGCCCTCACCCCGCGCCGCGCCGTCCACCTGCATTCCCGCGCGCACATCGACCTCCTGCGCGTCGCCGGTTCCCTCTGTCGTTCCTGATCAGCGTTCCGCGTTTCCGCGAGCAGTTTCGCCCTTCGCCGCGCCGTCCGATCAGGAGGCAGTTCCGTCATGCCCGTGCACCCTTCCCCCTCCCCCGCCACCTCCCCCGCGCTCCACCTCGCCGTGGCCCTCGACGGGGCGGGCTGGCATCCCGCCGCCTGGCGCGAACCGGGCGCCGATCCCGGCCTGTTGTTCACGGCCGGCTACTGGGCCGCGCTCGTCGCCGAGGCCGAGGCCGGACTGCTGGACTTCGTCACCTTCGAGGACTCGCTGAGCCTGCAGTCCACCGATCCGGCCGGGCCCGACGGCCGCACCGACCTGGTGCGGGGCCGGCTCGACGCGGTGCTGGTCGCCGCCCGGGTGGCGCCGCTGAGCCGGCACATCGGGCTGGTGCCGAGCGTGGTGGCCACCCACACCGAGCCCTTCCACGTCTCCAAGGCGCTCGCCACCCTGGACTACGTGAGCCGCGGCCGCGCCGGGCTGCGCATCCAGATCTCCGAACGGCCGGACGAGGTGCGCCACTTCGGGCGCCGTACGGCGCCCCTGGACCCGGCCGAGCTGTACGGGGAGGCCGCCGATCACGTCGAGGTGGTCCGGCGGCTGTGGGACAGCTGGGAGGACGACGCGGAGATCCGCGACGCGGCCACCGGACGGTTCATCGACCGGGCCAAGCTGCACTACATCGACTTCGAGGGCCCCCGGTTCAGCGTGAAGGGCCCCTCGATCACCCCGCGGCCTCCCCAGGGCCTGCCCCCGGTGAGCGCGCTGGCATCGGACGCCGCCGTGTACCCCTTCCTCGCCCGGTCGGCCGACATCGGCTACGTGCCCGCGCACGATGCCGGCGAGATCCGCACCGCCGTCGCCGCGCTCCCCGGCACCCCGCACCTGTTCGGTGAGCTGACGGTCTTCCTCGACGAGCAGCCGGCCGCGGCGGAGCGAAGGCTCCAGCGGCTGGACGCCGCGCACGGGACCGCGTACACGAGTGACGCCCCCGTCTTCGCGGGGACTCCGGCGCACCTCGCCGACCTGCTGCTGGAGGGGCGGGAGGCGGGGCTGACCGGCTTCCGGCTGCGTCCGGGGGTGCTCGCCCACGACCTGCCGGCGATCACCCGCGGCCTGGTCCCGGAGCTCCAGCGGCGCGGGGCGTTCCGGCGGGCCTACGAGGCCTCCTCGCTCCGCGGCCTGCTGGGGCTGCCGCGCCCGGCGAGCCGGTACGCCGCCGCCCCGGCGGCTCCCGCCGCCGCCGCTTCCCCCGCCGCCTGATCCCCAGGAAGGACCTACAGCAGCCATGAGCAAGCCGCTCAAGCAGATCCATCTCGCGGCGCACTTCCCGGGGGTCAACAGCACCACCGTGTGGAGCGACCCGGCCGCCGGGAGCCAGATCGACTTCGATTCCTTCCTCCATTTCGCGCGGACCGCCGAGCGCGCGAAGTTCGACTTCCTCTTCCTCGCCGAGGGCCTGCGCCTGCGCGAACAGGGCGGTGAGATCTACGACCTGGACGTGGTGGGCCGCCCCGACACCTTCACGGTGCTGGCGGCGCTCGCCGCCGTCACCGAGCACCTCGGGCTGGCCGGCACCATCAACTCCACCTTCAACGAACCGTACGAGGTGGCCCGCCAGTTCGCCTCCCTCGACCATCTGTCGGGGGGCCGGGCCGCCTGGAACGTGGTGACCTCCTGGGACGCCTTCACCGGGGAGAACTTCCGGCGCGGCGGGTTCCTGCCGCGCGAGGAACGCTACGAGCGGGCACGGGAGTTCCTGGACACCGCCCACGAGCTCTTCGACGCGTGGGACGGCGGCGAGATCCTCGCCGACCCGGTCTCCGGGGAGTTCCTGCGGGACGCGAACCCCGGCGCCTTCGCCCACCTGGGCAAGCAGTTCGACATCTCCGGGCACTTCAACGTGCCGCGCAGCCCCCAGGGGCGGCCGGTCGTCTTCCAGGCGGGCGATTCGGACGAGGGGCGGGAGTTCGCGGCGGCCGCCGCGGACGCCATCTTCGGGCGGTACGGCACGCTGGAGGCGGGCCGCGCCTTCTACGCGGACGTCAAGGGGCGCCTGGCCCGCTACGGGCGCACCCCCGACGAGCTGAAGATCCTTCCGGCGGCGACCTTCGTGCTCGGCGACACCGACGCCGAGGCGCAGGAGCTGGCCCGCGAGGTGCGGCTCCAGCAGGTCAGCGGGGCGACCGCGATCAAGCGCCTGGAGCACGTGTGGAACCGGGACCTGTCGGGCTACGACCCGGACGGGCCGCTGCCGGACGTGGATCCGGTGCCCGGGGAGAACACCATCGCGCTGGGCCGGGCGAGCGTGCGCATGCACCGGGATCCGCTGGCCGTGGCCCGTGAGTGGCGGGAGCGGGCCGCCGCCGGGGGGCTGTCGATCCGCGAGCTGGTGATGGAGACGACCGAGCGGCAGTCCTTCGTCGGCTCGCCCCTCACCGTCGCCCAGGGCATCGACGCCCTGGTCCAGGCGGACGCGGCCGACGGCTTCATCCTGGTCCCCCACCTGACCCCCGGCGGGCTCGACGCCTTCGCGGACACCGTCGTCCCGCTGCTCCAGGAGCGCGGGGTGTTCCGCCGGGAGTACGAAGGCCCGACGCTGCGCGACCACCTCGGGCTGGCGGCGCCGCGCGCGCTCGCCCCGGCGCACGGCTGACCTCCGCAGGACCGCATCCAAGCCCGTCACCGAAGAAGGGGGAACACCATGCCCGGTATCCCGCTCGGAGTCCTCGACCTCGTCCCGGTAGCCTCCGGCTCCACGGCCGCCGAGGCACTCCGCAACAGCGTCGACCTCGCCCGGCAGAGCGAGCGGTTCGGCTACGCCCGCTACTGGTTCGCCGAGCACCACCTGAATCCGGGTGTGGCGGGGACCTCGCCCGCCGTCGTACTGGCGCTGACCGCCTCGGCCACCTCCACGATCCGGATCGGCTCGGGGGCGGTCCAGCTCGGGCACCGCACGGCCTTGTCGACGGTCGAGGAGTTCGGCCTGCTGGACGCGGTGCACCCGGGGCGGATCGACCTGGGGCTGGGGCGTTCGGGGGGCGGCCCGCCGGCCGGCCGTGCCGGGGCCGAGCCGCCGGTGGCGTACACCACCGCGAACGGGCTGCGCATACCGAAGCCCTTCTCCTTCGCCCACCTGCGCGATCACCCGCGGATCGCGCTCCAGCAGCGGCTGTTGCAGCTGCCGGGGGCCACGGCGCAGGAGTACTCCGAGCAAGTGGGCGACGTACTGGCCCTGTTGCGCGGGGAGTACCGCTCGCCGGAGGGCGTGGAGGCGCACGCCGTGCCCGGGGAGGGCGCCGAGGTCCAGGTGTGGGTGCTGGGGAGCAGCGCCGGGGTGAGCGCGGAGACGGCCGGCGCGAACGGGCTGCGGTTCGCGGCGAACTACCACGTCAGCCCGGCGAGCGTGCTGGAAGCCGCCGAGGCCTACCGGGCGGCCTTCAAGCCCTCGGCCGGACCGGGCGGGCTGGACCGGCCGCACCTGACCGTGTCCGCCGATGTCGTGGTGGCCCCGGACGACGCCGAGGCCCGGGAGCTGGCCGCCGGGTACGCGCCGTGGGTGCACAGCATCCGGTCCGGCGAGGGGGCGATCCCCTTCCCCGCGCCCGAGGAGGCCCGTGCGCTGACCCGGGACTGGTCGGCGGCGGACCACGAGCTGGTCGCGGACCGGGTGGAGACGCAGTTCGCCGGTTCTCCGGCCACCGTCGCCGACCAGCTGGAGCGGCTGCGGGACGCCACGGGCGCCGACGAACTGCTGATCACCACGATCACGCACGCGCACGCCGACCGCGTGCGCTCGTACCGGCTGCTGGCCGGGGAGTGGGCCCGGCGGGGGTGAGGCCCCGGCTTTCGCCGGGGGCCCGGGAGGAGGATCGTGGGAGGTGAGTCCGCCGGCGTCCGTCCACCCCGGGAGGTAGATCATGCGCAAGGTTCTGGACTGCAGGGAGTACCCCAGCGAAATGAACTGCACCCTCACCATCGCCGGTGACGAGGAGGAACTGCTGCGGGCCTCCGTGCAGCACGCCGTCGACGTGCACAGTCACACGGACACCCCGGAGTTCCGCGAGCAGCTGCGCGGCCTGATGAAGGACGAGGTCCCGCAGCACGCCTGAGGCCCGGCCCGTACGGCGCCCGGCGTGGCACCAGGGGTGCTACGCCGGTGCGCCCGAGGTGAAGCGGCGCAGCAGCGGGGAGAGGACGAGGACGGACTTGGTGCGCTCCACGAAGGGCTCGCCCGCGATCCGCTCCAGGACCCGCTCGAAGTGCCGCATGTCGGAGGCGAAGATCTGCACGAGGGCGTCCGCGTCGCCGGTGACGGTCGACGCGGACACCACCTCGGGGTAGCGCTCCAGGCCCCGCCGGATGTCGTCCGGCGAGGTGTTGTGGCGGCAGTACATCTCGATGAAGCCCTCGGTCTCCCAGCCCATCGAGGCGGGGTCCACGCGGACGGTGAAGCCCGTGATGGCTCCTTCGGCGCGCAGCCGGTCCACCCGCCGCTTGACGGCGGGGGCCGAGAGTCCGACCTCGGAGCCGATGTCCGCGAAGGAGCGGCGGGCGTCCTTGGCCAGGGCGTGCACGATGCGTTCGTCGAGATCGTTCAGTCGCACTACGGGTGGATCACTTCTCTACTGCGGCCGGTTCTGCTGCGGCCAGGCGGGAGCGGCGGATGCCGTACAGGAAGTAGATCACGAGCCCGACGGCCATCCAGCCACCGAAGACCTGCCAGGTGACGGCGTCGAGGCTCCACATCACCCAGCCGCAGGCGAGGAAGCCGAGGATCGGCGTGAGGGGGAACAGGGCCACCTTGAAGGTGCGCGGCATGTCCGGGCGGGTGAAGCGCAGGATGATGACGGCGACGTTGACCAGGCCGAAGGCGAAGAGCGTGCCGATGCTGGTGGCGTCGGCCAGCTTGCCGAGCGGGATGGTCGCGGCGAGGAGTCCGCAGAAGAGGCCGACGATCACGACGTTCGCGCGGGGGACGCCGGTGCGCGCGTTGACCTTGCCGAAGGCCTTGGGCACGAGGCCGTCGCGGGACATCGCGAAGAGGATGCGGGTCTGGCCGTAGAGCACGGCGAAGACGACCGAGGCGATGGCGACGACGGCGCCCGCGGCGAGGACGACGCCCCAGAAGCTGTGGCCGGTGACGTCGGTCATGATCTGGGCGAGCGCGGCCTCGGTGCCCTCGAAGTCCTGCCACGGCATGGCACCGACGGCGACGAAGGCGACGAGGACGTAGAGGACGGTGACGATCAGCAGCGAGAGCATGATCGCGCGGGGCAGGTCGCGCTTGGGGTTCTTGGCTTCTTCACCGGCGGTGGAGGCGGCGTCGAAGCCGATGTAGGAGAAGAAGAGGGTGCCGGCCGCGGCGGTGATGCCCTCCCGGCCGAGCGGGTTGAAGTTCGAGTAGTTGCCGGACTTGATGCCCATGGCGCCGATGCCGATGAAGAGCAGCAGGGTGACGATCTTCACGCCGACCATGATCGAGTTGATCCGGGCGCTCTCCTTGGCTCCACGCATGAGGAAGACCATGGCGAGCAGGACGACGACGAGCGCCGGCAGGTTGATGAAGCCGCCCTCGCCCAGCGGGGCGGAGACGCTCTCGGGGATGGTGATCCCTATCGTGCCGTCGAGGAATTCGTTGAGGTACTCGCCCCAGCCGACGGCGACCGCCGCGACGGAAACCCCGTACTCCAGGATCAGGCACCAGCCGCAGACCCAGGCGACGAGCTCGCCCATGGTGGCGTACGCGTACGAGTACGAGGACCCGGAGACCGGCACCGATCCGGCCAGCTCCGCGTAGGAGAGGGCCGAGAAGAGAGCGGTCAGGCCCGCGATGATGAAGGAGATCGTCACGGCGGGGCCGGCCTTGGGGGCCGCGGTGCCGAGGACGACGAAGATGCCCGTGCCGAGCGTCGCACCGATGCTGATCATGGTCAGCTGCCACATGGTGAGCGAGCGGCGCAGCGAGCCGCCCTCGCCCTGACCGCCCTCGGCGACCAGCTGCTCCACCGGCTTGCGGCGCAGGAGCGGGTGGGCGGGCTTGCGCGGCGCCTGGGGGGCGGGGGCGAGCGGTGGCGCCTGGCCGTGGTCGAGCACGAGGGGACTCCTTTGTCACTGCGGGTGGGGTTTCAGGCGTCGACCGCAGCGGTCCGGAGCAGGAGCAGGCCGCGAAGGGCCTGGGCATGGGGGGACCGCGAGCAGGCGGTCCACGCCACTCCACGTACAGCGAGTGAGCCTACGAGCTGAGTGATACCGCCCGTAATGCACCATCCTTGCACATAGGCGATTGTTCGTTGCGCGGATCTGTCCTGGATGGTCCTTTGTTGCGCGGGGATGATCGATCGCTGCGCAGCCGATCCCGACCCGCATTCTTGACACTTCGTCAGATCTGCCGCAGCGTGCCGCCATGGACCTGGACGTGCTCTACGAGATCGACGTGCCGCGGCCCTGGCGGGGAGCCCACCCGCACGGCCAGCGGGCCGCTGAGCAGCGCGCTTACCGGGAGGCGGTGGAGCAGATCCGGCTCGCCGACCGGATGGGCTTCCGTACCGTCTGGGCGGTCGAACACCACTTCCGCGAGGGCCGCTCGCACTGCCCGGCCCCCGAGGTCCTCCTCGGGCACCTGGCCGGACTCACCGAGCGGATCCGGCTGGGCTTCGGCGTGACCCTGACCCCCTTCGCCTTCACCCCGCCGCAGCGCATCGCGGAGAAGGTCGCCACCGTCGACGTGCTCTCCGGCGGCCGGGTGGAATGGGGCACCGGCCGGTCCACTCCCATGGAGCAGGCGGCCTTCGGGGTGGACCGGGCGAAGTCCCGCGACGACTGGCGCGAGGCCATCGAAATCGTGACCGGAATGTGGCGCGAGGAGTACTTCGCCTACGCATCGGAGCGTTTCACCTTCCCGCGCCGCATGGTCACCCCCAAGCCGGTGCAGGACCCGCACCCGCCCGCCTGGATGGCGGCCACCTCCCCCGGCTCCGCGGAGGTCGCGGGCGCGCACGGCCTCGGGCTGCTCTCCTTCTCGATCATGCAGCCGCTGGAGGCGATGGCCGCCCAGGTGGCCGCCTACCGGGCCGCGGCCGCCGCCCCGAGCCCCCTCACCGACGTCACCACGGACCGGGTCGCCGCCTACACCCTGGTCCACGCCACCCCGCCGCGCACCGGCCCGGGACCCCGGGTCTGGGAGTCGGTCGCCTGGTGGTACTCCAACCTGGCGCGGTTCACCCTGGAGTGGGAGCTGCCGCACCTGAGCCCCGAGGAGCGGGAGCGGACCTTCCCGCTGCTCACGCCGATCCTCGAAGGGAACGTACCCGTAAGGGAGTTCAGCGACGGGGACATGATCCTCATCGGGGACGCGGAGACCATCGTCACCAAGGCCAAGCGGTACGCGGACCTCGGCGTCGACCAGCTCATCTGCTACGTCCAGTGGGGGTACCTGGAGCACCGGGAGATCCTGCGGACCCTGGAGATCCTGGGCAAGGAAGTCATACCGGAGCTGGCCCGGTACACGCCCCGGAAGGCCTCCGCGTGAGCGAGGGCCCCGGCGGCCCCGGCATCCCCTCCGCCCCCGACACCGGCCCCGACACCTCCCCCGTCCCCGACTACGCCGCCCTGCACCGTCTCGACGGCCGCGCCCTCGTCCTGCTCGGCGCGGGCAACGGCATCGGCCGCCAGACCGCGCACGCGCTGGCCGCGGGCGGCGCCCGCGTGCTGTGCGTGGACGTGGACGAGGAGCGGGCCCGCGCGGTCGCCGCGGAGACCGGGGGCGTCCCGTACGCCGCCGACGTCACGCGGCGAGAGGCCGTACGGGAGCTCTTCGCCGCGGCGCCGGAGCTGCTCGGCGGCCGCCCGGTCGGCGGGGTCGTCGACATCGTCGGCATGGCCCGGTACGCCGCTCTGCCCGAGCTGGACGACGAGGGCTGGGACTGGCACTTCGACCTGGTGCTGCGGCACGCCTGGCTGACGGTCCAGTACGGCGGCGAGGCCGTCGCCGCGGCCGGCGGCGGACCGCTGGTCTTCGTCGCCTCCGTCTCCGGGCTCACCGCGGCCCCGCTGCACGCCGCCTACGGCGCCGCGAAGGCCGGCCTGATCTCCTTGGTGCGCTCGGCGGCGGTAGAGCTGGGCCCGCGCGGGGTACGGGTCAACGCGGTGGCACCGGGGGTGGTGTGGACCCCGCGGGTCGCCGCCCTGCTGGGGCCCGAGGGGCGCCGGGTCAACGCGGAGAACGCCCCGCTGGGCCGGGTCGCGGAGCCCCGGGACATCGCGGCGGCGCTGTACTTCCTGGCTTCGCCGCAGTCCTCGTACATGACGGGGCAGACGCTGGTCGTGGACGGCGGCGTCGCCGTGAAGTTCCCGTACCCGACGGTCGGAGGCGCACGATGAGCACACGGGAAGCAGGACCCGACGCGGTCACGGCCCCGCGCACGAACGAAGACGACGGCACCGCCGCCGCCGGGCCGTGGCTGGACCCCGGCCCCTTCCTGCGCGGTGTGGCCTGGCTGGACGGGGGCCGCCCCGTGCGGGCCGACCCGGCCGACACCATGCGGCTGCCCTGGGACACCGGCGAGCGGGCCACCCTGCCCATCGGGGTGCGCCTGGAGTTCACCGCGGCCGCCGCCCGGGCGGTGGAGATCCACTACCGGGCGACCGTGCCCGGCCCCACCGACGCGCTCCGCGACCTCGCGCACGGGTTCGCCCTGTGGGACCGGCACGGGGTGGTCGGCGAGCTGTACACCGAGCCGGCTGCCGAGGCCGTCGTACGGCTCGAACTGCCCGGCGGCTCCGGACCGTTCACCATCCACCCGCCCGAGACCCAGTCCCCGCTGATCCTCGGCCTGCGCGGGATCGGCGGCCCGCTCGCCCCCGCGCCGCCCGCCACCCGCTGGGTGGTGCACGGAGACTCCATCACCGAGGGCTGGTGGTCGACCCGGCCCGCGCACGGCTGGCCCGCGGTGGCCGGGCGGGCGCTCGGCTGGGACACCGTCAACCTCGGCTACGCGGGCGCGGCGCGCGGGGAACTGGCCTGCGCCGAGCAGCTCGCCGGACTCCCCGCCGACGTCCTCACCCTCGCCTTCGGCACCAACTGCTGGTCCCGCGTGCCCTTTTCGGCCCCGCTCCTGTACGAGACCACCCGCGCGTTCCTCGAACTGGTCCGCCAGGGCCACCCCCGCACCCCGCTGCTCCTCCTCTCCCCGCTGCTGCGCCCGGACGCGGAACGCACCCCGAACAAGCTGGGCGCCACCCTGGGCGCGCTGCGCGACGCGATGGAGCGCGCCACCCGGGAGCGGATCGCCGCCGGGGACGAGCGGCTGGTGCTGCTGCCGGGGCGGGAGGTGCTGGGCCCCGAGCACTTGGCGGACGGACTGCACCCCAACGACGCCGGACACCGCACGCTCGGCCTCGCTGTGGCCACGGCCATGAAGCGGGCCGGGTTCGACCCGGGGTGAGTGAAACAGCCCACATCGACGGGATTGAACAGATCGGCTCCGACTGGGCGTGTCCTGCACACAGTTGCCGCCGCTCCACTCCGCACGGACGGATGGACGCGGCGGCGCAGGCAAGGACACACAGTGGGAGACATCAACATGGGCATCAAGCGCGGAACCACCCTGGCGGCCGTGGCGGTCGTCGTCGCACTCACCGCGACCGCGTGCGGCGGGAGCGATTCGGCGGGCGACACCGTCAAGCCGGCCGGAGCGGTCGCAGCTCCCTCCCAGGCCCCCTCCTCGGGCGACGGTTACGGATCCGGTGCGGGCTCCGACGCCGGCGCGGACGGCGCAGCCGAGCCCGCCGGTCAACTGGCCATCGCCCAGGACGAGAAGCTCGGCTCCGTCCTCGCCGACAGCGCGGGCTTCACCCTCTACCGCTTCGACAAGGACACCGCGAAGCCGTCCAAGTCCTCCTGCGACGGGGACTGCGCGAAGGTCTGGCCGGTGGTCGCGGCCGGCGACGCCACCGCCGCGGCGGGCATGGACCCGGCGCTGCTGGGCGAGGTGGTCCGTACCGACGGCAGCAAGCAGCTGACGGTGGCGGGCTGGCCCGTGTACCGGTACAGCAAGGACGCCAAGGCGGGCGACACCAACGGGCAGGGCGTGGGCGGCACCTGGTTCGCGGCGGCCCCCGACGGCAAGAAGGCCGCGAAGGCGGCCGCCGCCCCCGCACCCGGCGGCGCGGGCCAGGCCTCCGGTGCGCTGACCGTGGCCAAGGACCCGAAGCTCGGCGACCACATCGTCGACGGCAACGGGATGACGGTCTACCGGTTCAAGCCGGACACCGCGTGGCCCATGGTCTCCAAGTGCGAGGGCGCCTGCGTGGCCAAGTGGCCGGTCGTACCGCCGGTGGACCAGGCGAACGCCAAGGGGATCATCCAGAAGAACTACCTGGTGCTCGACCGCCCCGACGGCAAGAAGCAGCAGACGGTGAACTGCTGGCCCGTCTACACCTTCACCGGTGACAAGAAGGCCGGCGACATCAACGGTCAGGGCGTCGGCGGCACCTGGTACGCGGTCGCCCCCGACGGCAAGCTCATCACCGTCCAGTAGACCGGCCCTCTCCGAGACCGGCCCTCCCCGAGACCCGCCCTCCCAAAGACCGGCCCTCCGGGCCAAAGGACCGCGCGGCCCCCGCCTCCCCTCCCCCCGGGGCGGGGGCCGCGCACCGTTTCGCCCCGGCCGGGCGGAACCTAGACTCCGCATCATGCTGCGCGTACTGGCCGTCGACGACGAGAAGCCCCTGCTCGAAGAGCTCCTCTACCTGCTGCGCTCGGACCCCCGGGTGCTCAGCGCCGAAGGCGCCTCGGACGCCACCGAGGCGCTGCGCCGGATCACCAGGGCGCTGGAGAGCGGTCCGGACGGGGCCGACGTCATCGACGTGGTCTTCCTCGACATCCACATGGCCGGGCTGACCGGGCTGGACATCGCCCGGCTGCTGGCCGGGTTCGCGCGGCCGCCGCTGATCGTGTTCGTCACCGCGCACGAGGGGTTCGCCGTACAGGCCTTCGACCTCAAGGCCGTGGACTACGTGCTCAAGCCCGTACGGCCGGAGCGGCTGGCCGAGGCCGTGCGGCGGGCCTGCGCGCAGTCCGGCCGGTCCGGCGAGCAGCCGCCGGCGGCCGCCGCCGAGGCCGTGCCCGCCGTACCGGCGGCCCGCGCGGCCGCGCCCGAGACCCCCGGGGCCCCCCTCGCCGCGGTCGCCGCCTCGGCCGCGTCCGCCGCCGCGCGCGGCGCGGACCGCGCGCCCGACCAGATCGCCGTCGAACTGGGCGGCGTCACCCGCTTCGTGGCGATCTCGGACATCGCGTACGTGGAGGCCCAGGGCGACTACGCCCGGCTGCACACCGACGAGGGCAGCCACCTGGTACGGATCCCGCTGTCCACGCTGGAGGAGCGGTGGGCGGCACGCGGTTTCGTCCGCATCCACCGCCGCCACCTGGTCGCGCTGGCCCGCATCGACGAACTGCGCCTGGACGCGGGCACCACCACGGTCCGCGTCGGCGCGGCCGAACTCCAGGTGAGCCGCAGGCACACGAGGGAGCTGCGGGACCTGCTGATGCGCCAGGCGATGGGCTGAGCCGCCCCCGTCCGGGGCACAGCCCCGAAGTGGGCTCGGGGCACGGCCGCGAAAGGGGTCCGGGGCACAGCCCCGGGGAACGGGCGAGGGTGGGTAGGGGACAGCCCCGCAGGGCGCGCGCGCCGACCGTCCGGCGCGGCGGCGGACCGTTCACCGTGCGGGCAGGAACGTACGGCGATCCGCCCGGGCCGTCGGCCGCAGCGGCGGCCGGATCGGCCACCCGCGCGGACCCCCGCGGGTATCGTGGATCTTCGGCCCTGGGAGGTGTCAGATGTCCGAAATCCAGGCGCTGCTCGACGCATTGACCGGATTGCCCCGTACCCGCCCGGCCGGTCCCGCCGAGGCCGAGGTGCTGCTGGCCCGCCTGCGGAGCGCGGCCGCACGCTGGGCCGACGTACTGTACGAGGCCCACGAGGGCGCGTACGGACACCTGCCGCCGCGGGCCGAGGCGGCCCTGACGCTGGCCTTCCGTCGCGCCGAGGAATCGTACGTGGAGCTGGAGATTGCCCTGCGGGACTGCGCGGAACATCGCGATCCGGCCCGCTGAGCCATATCCGGCCCGACAGCCCCAGAGGGCCTGTCGCCCGCTCCGGGGGCGTGCGTAGACTCCCGGAGCCCCGGCAGACGGCCGGGACCCGACACCCCGCCGGGCCGCGCCGCGCGCCCCGCGCCCCAGCCGAAGGACCCGCCGGTGAACCAGACGTACGCGCTGACCGCGGTCGCCGTCGTCGTCCTGGTCACGGTGCTGGTCGGCGCGCTGGGCCTGCGCATATCCCGTACCACCTCGGACTTCTACGTGGCTTCGCGCACGGTCGGCCCGCGCCTCAACGCGGCGGCCATCGGCGGCGAGTACCTCTCGGCGGCCTCCTTCCTCGGCGTGGCCGGGCTGGTGCTGCTCCAGGGGCCGCAGATGCTCTGGTACCCGGTGGGCTACACCGCCGGGTACCTGGTGCTGCTGGTGCTGATCGCGGCCCCGCTGCGGCGCTCGGGCGCGTACACGCTGCCCGACTTCGCCGAGGCCCGGCTCGAATCGCAGGCGGTGCGCCGGATCGCGGTGCTGTTCGTGCTCGGCGTCGGCTGGCTGTACCTGCTGCCGCAGCTCCAGGGCGCGGGCCTGACGCTGGAGATCCTGACGGGGGCACCGCACTGGGTGGGCGGGGTGGTCGTCGCCTGTGTGGTGACGGCGGCGGTGGCGGCCGGCGGGATGCGGTCCATCACCTTCGTGCAGGCCTTCCAGTACTGGCTGAAGCTCACCGCGCTGCTGGTGCCCGCGTTCTTCCTGCTGGCGGCCTGGGCGGGGGACGGCGCCCCGCGCGCCTCCTTCGACGCCCCGGCGGTGTTCCGCGAGCACACCGCGGTCACGCTGGCCGAGGACGTACGGCTGTCCCTGGACGCACCGCTGACGGTGACGGTGACCGGGCAGGTGGACGGGCGCGCGTACGCGGGGCAGTCCGTGACCCTCGGCGCCGGGCAGCATTCCGTACGGGCGCACGCGCGGCTGGAGTTCGCCCCGCACTCCCCGGTGCCGCAGGGCCGGGCGGAGGCCGGACCGGGGGTGTCGAGCTGGTCGGAGCCGCTGTCCGGGGACCGGCCGGAGCTGCGGCTGTACGCCACGTACGGGCTGATCCTGGCCACCTTCCTCGGGACCATGGGGCTGCCGCACGTGGCGGTGCGCTTCTACACGAGCCCGAACGGCCGGGCGGCGCGCCGCACCACGCTGGTGGTGCTCGGCCTGGTCGGCGCCTTCTACCTGCTGCCGCCGGTGTACGGGACGCTGGGCCGGATCTACACCCCGGAGCTGGCCCTGACCGGGGAGGCGGACGCGGTGGTGCTGGTGCTGCCGGCCCGGGTGGTCGGCGGGCTCGCCGGGGACCTGCTGGGGGCGTTGCTGGCGGGCGGCGCGTTCGCGGCGTTCCTGTCCACGGCTTCGGGACTGACGATGGCGGTGGCGGGGGTGCTGCACCAGGACGTGCTGCCCGCGCGCGGGGTGCGCAGTTTCCGGGTCGCGGTGCTGGTGGCGATCCTGGTGCCGCTGGCCGGGAGCGCACTGGTGACGGAGGTGCCGGTGGCGGACGCGGTGGGGCTGGCCTTCGCGGTGTCGGCGTCCTCGTTCTGCCCGCTGCTGGTGCTGGGGATCTGGTGGCGCGGACTGACGCCGCCGGGGGCGGTGGCCGGGCTGGTGACGGGGGGCGGGGCGGCCTTGAGCGCGGTGCTGGCGACGCGGGCCGGGCTGGCGCCGGCGGGGTGGGCGAACACGCTGCTGGCATGGCCGGCGGTGTGGTCGGTTCCGCTGGGGTTCCTGACGATGGTGCTGGTGTCGCTGGGTACGCGCGGGCGGATCCCGCCGGGCACGGCGGCGACGCTGGCGCGGCTGCACCTGCCGGAGGACGTGGCGGAGGCGACGCACACGGACCGGAGCACTGCTCACGGCCCGAAGCAGCACACCATGACCGGAGCACTGCTCTCGGAGGAGGGCGGCACACCATGACCGGAGCACTGCTCTCGATGCTCGGCGCGGCCGGCGGGGCGCTCTTGCTGGGGCTCGGCTGGTTCGGCGGACGGCGGCAGGCCCGGCGGGGCGAGCGCGCCCTCGGCCTCGACCTCGGCACCCCCGTCGAACGGGCCACCTTCCACACCCTGCACACCGCCTCCCTCGCCGCTCCCCCGCTGCGCGCCGGCCTCACCGAGGACGCCGCCCGCAAGGCCGCCCGGCGCCTGCGCTCCCTCCTCGGCACCGAGGCCCTGTGCCTGACGGACCGCGAACACGTCCTCGCCTGGGACGGCCCGGGCGCCGACCACCACGAGCGCCGGGTGATGGCCCGGGTCGCGGTGATGCTGGACTCGGGACGCAGCCAGAGCGTGCGCACCGAGTGCGAGCGGCCCGACTGCCCCCTCAAGTGGGCCGTGGTGGCCCCGCTGACCGGCGAGGACGGGATGCTGGGCGCGCTGGTGGCCTACGGCTCGCGGGAGTCGGCGGTGCTGGTGCGGGCCGCCACCGAGGTCGCGCGCTGGGTGTCCGTACAGCTGGAGCTGTCCGAGCTGGACCGTTCGCGGACCCGGCTGATGGAAGCCGAGATCAAGGCGCTGCGCGCACAGATCTCCCCGCACTTCATCTTCAACTCCCTGGCCGCGATCGCCTCGTTCGTGCGCACCGATCCGGAACGGGCACGGGATCTGCTGCTGGAGTTCGCCGACTTCACCCGTTACTCCTTCCGGCGGCACGGGGAGTTCACCACGCTGGCCGAGGAGTTGCGGTCCATCGAGCAGTACCTGGCGCTGGCCGGGGCCCGGTTCGGGGAACGGCTCAAGCTGACCTTGCAGGTGGCACCCGAGGTGCTGCCGGTGGCGCTGCCGTTCCTGTGCCTGCAGCCGCTGGTGGAGAACGCGGTCAAGCACGGGCTGGAGGACTCCACCGAGGAGTGCAAGATCACCATCGCGGCCCGGGACGCCGGCGCGGAGGCGCTGATCACCATCGAGGACAACGGCGTCGGGATGGATCCGGCCCTGCTGCGCCGGATCCTGGCCGGGGAGCACGCGGGCTCCTCCTCGGGCATCGGGCTGACCAATGTGGACGAGCGGCTGCGCCAGGTCTACGGGGACGGCCACGGGCTCGTCATCGAAACGGGCGTGGGCGCGGGCATGAAGATAACGGTGCGGATTCCCAAATACCGTGCGGGGGTGCACAGTTCGACACCACCTGGCCGAATTCCCCGGCGCTGAGCGGCCCGTGAGCTGCCATCCTTGAGGGGGCGCGAACGACCGGAGGGATCGCCGACGTGCGGGTCGGGCGAGAACAGCACCGCGACGAGTGCCGTGACGCGTTGCGGACATGGGTACGGGCTGGTGCGGAGGGCGGCGGAGCCTGCCTGATCGTGGAAGGTGAGCCGGGCGCGGGCCGTACGGTCTTCCTGCGCGAGGCACTGACCGAGGCGGCCGCGCTCGGCTGCCGGGTGCGGTACGGGGCCGCCGAGGCGCTGGGCACCGGGCTTCCGCTGCGCGCGGCGCTGGACTGCCTGCATCCGGCCGGCCCCGGGCGGGCGCGGGCGCTGGCCCTGCTCCGGGAGGCCTCCCGGTCGGCCGAGCCCGGCGGGGCGCTGCTGGCGGCCGTGGACCTGCTGGCCGCCGATGTGGAGGAGTGGTGCGCGCGGCGGCCGCTGCTCCTGGCCCTGGACGACCTCCAGTGGGCGGATCCGGCCTCCCTGCTGCTGTGGCGCCACCTCGCTCGGGCCACCCGGCGACTGCCGCTGCTGATGCTGGCGGCCCGGCGGCGGCTGCCCCGGCGGGCCGAGGTGGAGGAGCTGTGCGCCTCCCTGGGCGGCGGGCCGGACGGGCGCACGCTCCGGCTGGAGCCGCTGACGGGCGCGGAATCGGCCGCGCTGGTCCGGGAGGTGCTGGGCGCGGCGCCCGGACCCCGGCTGCGGGAGGCCGCCGGGCACGCGGGCGGCAACCCCCGGCTGCTGCGGGAGCTGCTCGCGCACTGGTCCGGCCTCATCGAAGTCCGCGGGTCCGCCGCCGAACTGACCCTCCCTGTAGGGGACTTGCCGCCGCCCCCGGAGGCGGCCACCCGCGAGCTGAGCCCGCTCCCCCCGGCGGCCCTGGCCACGCTCCGGCACGCAGCCCTGCTCGGACCGGCCTTCACGGCGCGCGAGCTGGCCCTCGTACGGACGCTCCCGGTCCGGGACCTGCTCGCCGAACTGGAGACGCCCCTCCTGACCGGAATACTGGAACCGGGCCCCCTGCCCGCCGGGCTCCCGGCGGGTCCGCCCCGGCACCACCCGGGCGACGGTGACGGCTTGCGGTTCCGGCAGCCGGCCGTGCGGCTGGCCCTGTACGCGGAGCTGCCGCGGGCCGCCCGCGGCGTCCTCCACCAGGACGCCGCGCGGGCCTTCGCCGAGGCCGGGCTCGATCCCGCCCGGACCGCGGGACAGCTGCTGGCCGGCGGGGCGCTGGACCCGTGGGCGGTGCGGTGGACGGCCGAGTCGGCGCAGGCCCTGATCGCGGTGGCACCCGAAACGGCGGCCGCCCTGCTGCGCCGGGCCGTCGAGCAGGGCGCGAACGAGCCCCCCGACGAGACCGGGAGTCCGTACCGGGAGGCCCTGGAGGACGGCCTCGCCGATGCCGCGCTGATGCTGCGGCGGCCCGAGTCGGTGGAGCTGCTCCGGACGCTGCGGGAGCGGGCGCAGGATCCGGGGCGCAGGACGGCACTCGCCTTCAAGCTGGTGTCGGCGCTGATGATCCAGGGGGACATGGCCCGGTCCCTGGAGGTCACCGAGGAGGCACTGGCCGAGGAGGCACCGACCGGGGAGGCGCCCACCGACGGGGCACCAGCAGGGGAGGCGCCCGCCGAGGAGGCGCCCGCCGAGGAGCCACCAGCCGGGGAAGCGCCGACCGAGGAGGCGCCCCGCGCGGGACTGCGGCTGCGCCTGGAGGCGTGCCGGGTCCTGGCGCTGGCCGATCTGCACCGGCCGGAGGAGGCGTACGCGCTCGCCGGGCCGCTGGTCGCCCGGGCGCGGCTGCTCGGCGATCCGCTCTGCGGCGCGGAGGCCGAACACGCCATGTCCTTCGCGCTGTTCCACCTCAACCGGGGCCGGGAATCGCTGCGTCACGTGGCGGCCGGGATCGCGCACGCCCGCCGCAGCCCGGCCGCCAACGACATGCGGCTGCTGCTGCTCGCCAACCAGGCCGAGGGCCACCTGCGGTTCGACGAGCCGCACGCCGCCGCCGCGGCGCTGCGCGAGGCCCGGCAGCTGGCGGCCCGTACCGGCTCGACGGGCCGGCTCGTGGTGACGGAGGCCCTGCTGGCCGATCTGCGCTACCGGCTCGGCGACTGGGACGCCGCGCTGGCCGGTCTGGCCCGGGCGCGGGGCATGCCCGTCTCGGACGGCTGGCTGCCGGTGCTGACCCGCGGGCTGCGCGCCCTGATCCTGGGCCACCGGGGCGAACAGGACGCGGCCCGGGCGGAGTTGGCCACGCTGGGCCCGGACGCGTACGAGCCGCCGGCGGCCCGTCGGCACACCGCGCACGTCCTGCTGGCCCGCGCCCTGCTGGCGGAGCGCGACGGGCGTCCCCGCGAGGCGCTGGAGGCGCTGCTGCCCGCGCTGGAGGACGGTGTGGACGAGGCGGTGGCCTACGACCGTCCCTGGGCGCTGTCGGAGGCCGTCCGGCTCGCACTGGAGGACCGGGACACCGAGGCGGCCCGGTCGGCGGTGGCCGCCTGCGCCCGCACGGCGGCGGCCCTGCCGGAGCAGCCGGGTCCGGCGCTGGCTCTGCTGCGCTGCCGCGGGCTGTTCGCGCAGGACCCGCAGCTGCTGGCGGAGACGGCGGCGCTGGCGCGGGGCGGGCTGGTGGCGGGCCAGACGCTGGAGGACCTGGCGGTGGCCCGGGCCTGGCACGGGGACCTGCCGGGCGCGCGGTCGGCGCTGACCGGCGCGGTGGCCGCGTACGAGCTCCTCGGCGCCCGGTGGGACATCGCCCGGGCGGACGCCCGGCTGCGGAGCCTGGGTGTGCGGCGGGGCAGCCGGGTGGCGCGGCGCAGGCCCGCGCGGGGGTGGGAGGCGCTGACTCCGGCGGAGCTGAAGGTGGCGCTGCTGGTCGCGCGGGGCCGGACGAATCCCGAGATCGCCTCGGCGCTGTTCCTGTCCCGCCGGACCGTGCAGACCCACGTGTCGCACATCCTGGCGAAGCTGGAGGTGCGTTCACGGGCGGAGGTGGCCGTCATCGTAGCCGGGCAGGAGGGCGCGCAGGGCCCGCAGGGCGTAGTACGTACGGGACTTGACCGTGCCGGCGGGTACGCCGAGCGCTTCGGCGGCCTCGCAGACGCTGGCCCCGCGGAAGTAGATGAGCAGGAGCACGGCCCGGTGATCGGGGCTGAGTAATCGCAGGGCTTCGCGGACGTCGAGGACGGCGACGGACCGCTCGGTGCGGTCCTCGTCGGCCGGGGACTGTTCCAGCCCGTCGGGCCCGACCTCGGCCGGGCGCGACAGCCGGGCCCGGCGGGCGTCGATGGCAACGCGCCGGGCGACGGTGTACAGCCAGGGCCGCATGGAGGCGTGGGCGCTGCTCTCCAGGGCCTCGGGATGTTTCCAGGCCCGGAACAGGGTCTCCTGGACGAGGTCCTCGGCCCGGTGGCGGTCACCGAAGGTGAGGCCGAGGAGGAATCCGTGGAGCGCCTTGCCGTGTTCCCTCTCCAGCCGGGCGAGGGCGTACGCGTCGGTGCGGCGGCGGCTGACCGTGACGGCGCCGGCGGTCGAGGACATGGGCGACATGGGCTGCCCCTTCCGGGTCGGGATGGGTCGGGATGCGGCTCGGTACGCGGCTCGGTACGCGGCTCGGGATGCACCGAGCGTGCCGGACCGCGCGCGCGGAGTTATCCGCCGCCTGACGTATCCCGCCGCACCCTGCGCCGACCGGTCGTCCCCCGTCGGTGAACGGTCGCGACCGCCGCGCGGCGGCGGGCGCGGCGGTACGCGAACGGCCCCGCCGCCGTCCGGGTCGGACGGCGGCGGGGCCGCGAGAAGGGGATCCGAGCCGGGGGCTCAGTCCTGGGACGGGTCCAGCACCACGAAGTCGGCGTTCGACGGGTCGAGGCAGACGGCCAGCCGGCCGACGTCCTGGGCGTCCGCGGGACCCATCTGCACGCTGCCGCCGCGCGCGGTGACCTCGGCGACCGTCGCGTCACAGTCGGTGACGCGGAAGACCGGGTGCCAGTACGGCCGTCCGCCCGCCACGGCGAGGTCCTCGGCCGAGAGCTCCATGAGGCCGCCCTGCATGCGCCCCTCGGGCTGCCCGGCCGGGGTGATCAGGGTGTACGTGCCCTCGCCGCCCGGCATCGGCATGTCGTTGAACTGCCAGCCGAAGACGCCCCCGTAGAACTCCCGGGCGGCCGCGGCGTCGCTCGTGTACAGCTCGGTCCAGGACAGCGAACCCGGCTGGTCCACGAGGTCGACGCCCTTGTTGTCCCCGGGCTGCCAGACGGCGAACTGGCCCCCGAGCGGGTCGCTGTACTGCGCCATCGTGCCCCACTCGTCGAGCTTGCGCGGCTCCACCCGTACGGCGCCGCCGGCGCTGCGGACGGCCCGGGTCGTGGCCTCGGCGTCGGGGACGCTGTAGTAGATCATCCAGGCGGGGCGGGCGCCCTCCTCGGTGAGCTTGCCGAGCCCCGCGACGATCTTGCCGTCCTTCCGGAACATGCCGCCTTCCATGTCCTCTCCCGCGCCCATGGACTCGTAGTCCCACCCGAGGACGCCTCCGTAGAAGGCCGAGGCGGCGGGGACGTCGGGTGTGCCGAGGTCGAGCCAGCAGGGGGAGCCGGGGACGAAGTCAGTGGTGATCATGACGACTGCCTTTCGCGGATCGAGTACGACCAGCGTGGCACCGGACACCTGCCCCCGCCCGTCGGTCCCGCGGCCGCGGTCCCGGTCCGGACAGCACTGCGCCGGGGCCCCCGACGGGGGCCCCGGCGCAGTGGTGAGGTGCGACTAGCTCCAGCTGGCGTGCAGCGGCTTGCCCTCGGCGTAGCCCGCGGCGGACTGGATGCCGACGACGGCCTTCTCCTCGAACTCCGCGAGGGAGGCCGCACCGGCGTAGGTGCAGGAGGAGCGGACGCCCGCGATGATCGAGTCGATCAGGTCCTCGACGCCCGGACGGGCCGGGTCCAGGAACATCCGCGAGGTGGAGATGCCCTCTTCGAACAGACCCTTGCGGGCGCGGTCGTAGGAGGACTCCTCCGAGGTGCGGTTCTGGACCGCGCGCGCGGAGGCCATGCCGAAGGACTCCTTGTACAGGCGGCCGTCGGCCGACTGCTGAAGGTCGCCCGGGGACTCGTACGTACCGGCGAACCAGGAGCCGATCATGACGTTGGACGCACCGGCGGCCAGCGCCATCGCCACGTCGCGCGGGTGACGGACGCCGCCGTCGGCCCAGACGTGCTTGCCGTGCTTCTTCGCCTCGGCCGCGCACTCCAGCACCGCGGAGAACTGCGGGCGGCCCACGCCGGTCATCATGCGGGTGGTGCACATGGCGCCCGGGCCCACACCGACCTTGATGATGTCGGCGCCGGCGTCGATCAGGTCCTTGACGCCCTCGGCGGCGACGATGTTGCCGGCCACGATCGGGACCTGCGGGTCGAGGGCGCGGACGGCCTTGATCGCGCTGATCATCGATTCCTGGTGGCCGTGCGCGGTGTCGATGACGAGCGTGTCCACGCCCGCGTCGAGCAGCTGCTTGGCCTTGGCCACGAAGTCGCCGTTGATGCCGACGGCGGCGGCGATGCGCAGCTTGCCGTTGGCGTCGGTGGCCGGGGTGTACAGGGTCGCGCGCAGCGCGGCCTTGCGGGTGAGGATGCCGACGAGCTTGCCGTCCTTGTCGACGGCGGGGGCCAGCTTGCGGTGGCCGGCGTCGAGCTTGGTGAAGGCCTCGCGGGGGTCGATGTCGGCGTCGATGAGCAGGAGCTCCTTCGACATGACCTCGGAGAGCTGGGTGAAGCGGTCCACGCCGGTCAGGTCGTGGTCGGTGACGACGCCCACCGGGCGGCCGTCCGCGTCGACGACCACGCCGGCGCCGTGTGCGCGCTTGGGCAGCAGCGACAGCGCGTCGGCGACGGTCTGGGTGGGCGCCAGCGTGATCGGGGTGTCGAGCACGAGGTGGCGGGTCTTCACCCAGGAGATCACGTCGGTGACGACGTCGATCGGGATGTCCTGCGGGATGACGACGATGCCGCCGCGGCGGGCGACCGTCTCGGCCATCCGGCGGCCGGCGATGGCGGTCATGTTGGCCACGACCAGCGGAATGGTGGTGCCGGTGCCGTCAGGCGCGGAAAGGTCGACGCCCTGCCGGGAACCGACCGCGGAGCGGCTCGGCACCATGAACACATCGTCGTACGTCAGGTCGTACGGCGGCTTCAGGTCATTGAGAAAACGCACGTGCTGAACATCCCAGTCGTTCGGAGGTGACCCCGACAGGGCAGTCGAGGAACGCACGTACTTCATTCTCACACGACCGGGAGTTCACACCGCCCCGGCCGATCGTCCAGGACATTTGGGGCCGGATGGTCGCTTCCTACGGGACCTTGGTCCTGCGGCCGGGCGCCGGCGGGGCGGCCCGGCCGGTGGACGGGGCCGTGGCTCCGGGCCAGCGGGAGAATCGTTCCCCCGTACCGGACGGCCGTGAACTCGGCGGCGATGGCGAGCGCGGTCTCCTCGGGGGTTCCCCCGCCGAGGTCCAGGCCGATCGGTGAGCGCAGCCGGGCCAGCGCGGCCGCCTCCACCCCCTGCGCCCGCAGCCGCCGCGCGCGGTCCTCGTGGGTGCGGCGCGAGCCCATGGCACCCACGTACCCGAGGGGCAGCCGCAGCGCGAGCGTCAGCAGCGGTACGTCGAACTTGGCGTCGTGGGTCAGGACGCACACGGTCGTACGGGAATCCAGGCGACCCGCCTCCCATTCCCCGGCCAGGTGCCGGTGCGGCCAGTCCACGACCACCTCGTCGGCGTCGGGGAAGCGGGCGGCCGTGACGAAGACGGGCCGGGCGTCGCAGACCGTGACCCGGTAGCCCAGGAAGGCGCCGATCCGGGTGAGGGCGGCGGCGAAGTCGATGGCCCCGTAGACCAGCAGCCGGGGCCGCTCGGCGGCCGATTCGACCAGCAGGGTCAGGGGCTGCCCGCAGAGCCCGCCCGCGGTGCCCAGCTCGGCGGTGCCGGTGCGGCCGGCCGCGAGCCAGCCCCGGAGCCGCTCGGCGGCGGCCCGGTCCAGCGCGGCGCCCCCGCCCAGGCGGCCCTCGTAGGAGCCGTCGGCGTGCACGGCGATGGCCCGGCCCAGCTGCTCCGGCGGCCCGCAGACCACCCGGCCCAGCGCGGAGCGGGCACCGGCGCAGGCCGCGTCGAGCACGGCACTGATGACGGGTCGCACCGGGTCGTGCCGGCGCACCGGGGTGATCAGCACGTCGAGGACTCCCCCGCAGGTCAGCCCGACCGCGAAGGCGTCGTCGTCGCTGTAGCCGAAGCGGTGCACGCCGCTGCGCCCCGAGGCGATCGCCTCCAGGCACAGCTCGTGCACGGCGGATTCCACGCAGCCCCCGGAGAGGGAGCCGAGCGCGGTGCCGCCGGAGTCGACGGCCAGGGAGGCGCCGGGGCCGCGCGGCGCGCTGCCGCTGACGGAGACCACCGTGGCCACGGCGAAGTCCCGTCCGGCGGCGCACCACGCGCGTAGCTCTTCGGCGATGTCGAGCATCAGCGGATGTACTCGCGGCGCGGGCTCTGCCCGGGGATGACCGGTCTCGGCGGCAGGACGGGGGGTCCGGCGGTGTGCGCGGCGGCGACCGGACGGGTGGGGGCGCTGCGGGCCGGGCCGGGGTACGGCTCGGGCTGTGCCGGGTGGGGGCCCCGTCCGCGCGCGCCGAGCAGCATCGCGGCGTGGGCGACGCTGGCGAGGGTGGCGTGGTGGTGCCAGCCGCGGAAGGAGCGGCCCTCGAAGTCCCGGATTCCGGCGGGCTCGCAGACCTCGGTGAAGTCGAGCGCGACCCGGTCGGTGAGCTTGGCGAGGAGGAACAGCTGCGCGAGCGGCCGGTCGCCGATGTTGGTGATCCAGAACTCCGAGGGCAGCAGGGCCGTCTCGGTCCAGGCCCCGACGAGCAGCAGCGGGGTGGGCGGGGCCGGCACGAGGCGGTCCTCACCGGGGCCGGCGAAGATGGCGGCCGAGGTGAGCAGGGTGACCGCTCCCTCGGCGCGGCCGTGCCGGGTCCATTCGACGACGCGCCGCTGGGAGCGCAGGGAGTCGATGAGCTCGCGGGCCGGCGCGGTGTGCGGGCCGGGCTTGTGCCGGCCGGCCCCGCCGAAGGAGACGGGCAGGGTGCCGTCCACTTTGAATACGAAGGGGATGTCCTGCATCGCGAACGACTCGATGCACTGCGGCAGTTCGCTGTTGGAGACTTCCATCACCACGGGCCTGCGCTGGAGTTGCCAGGTGGCGGCCATCCGCTGGACCGCGTGTACCGCGTCCTGGGCGGGGGTGAGCGAGCGTGCCGTGTCGGGGATCCCGGCCCGCCGGCGCCGCAGGAGTTCCGCCGTCCAGGGCCCGGGGAGGGTGAGGGTCCATTCGACGGGGAAACCGGCATCGCTGGAGGTGAGCCAGATCCCGCTGGCCTGCTGACAGTTGGCGGTGCGGCCGAGCTGCGGGACGAACTGCCGTCCCACGCCGACCGACCGGTCGCCGGCCTTCTCGATGACCATGGGCTGCACCACCCAGGCCAGCGGGCGCTGCGCGGTGCGTTCCAGGTGCTGGGCGAGGGAGCGCCGGACGGGGGTCCAGTCCCAGGGGGATTTGCTGATGAACTGCTGCAGGCTCTGCTCGACGGAACTGGCCCCGGTTCCGGCGATGTTACGAATTGTTTTCTTGCCGTTGGTCCGCACCAGGCCGTTCAGATATACGCGGGCCCAGTTTCGCTGGTCCCGCCGGGGTAACGACTCGAAGAAGAGCGAGATCAGTACGTCGATCAATTCGGAGATTTCCTTGGTGGATTCCTCCGGCAGAACTACGCGAGCCATCTGGGCCTCCCCCGCGACCAGCTAGATCCATTACCCTACTTGACCGCGGAGAACGGCCGTAGGTCCCGACGGCTACTTCCTGAGGTCGCTGGCAGATTCGAGCCGCTCTTCTTCTACCACGAGGGGGATGGGGATCTGGTTCGCCGCATAGTAGAGCGCGATCAGGAAGTGGGCGACGAGAGTGAGCGGGGCGGAGAAGAAGGCCAGGACTACGGTGCAGGGGTAGGCGATGGCACCCAGTCCGAAACGGACCCTGGTGGCCCGGGCGCCGTCCTTGTCCACCTGTTCGTGGAAAAGGTGCCCGACGCGGGTGACGTACCACCAGAAGGCCATGAACGCCAAGGCGTAGGCCACGGTGACGAGGCTGTAGAGGACGGCCGCGGCGTTGGCCGATCCCCCTTCTTCCATGAGGTGTTCGGCGAGCACATTGGTGGTGTACGGGACCACCGACACCACCATCAGCACCAGGAGGTTCAGGAACAGCAAAGGACGGTCGACCCGCTTGATGTGACTGAAGATGGTGTGGTGGTTCACCCACATCACTCCGATGATGAGGAAACTCACCACATAGGCGGCGTAGTGCGGCCACTGTTCCCGCACTCCGTGCCAGAAGTCGGATCCGGTTTCTTCCGGAACTTTCAGTTCCAGGACGAGGATCGTGATGATGACCGCGAATACACCGTCACTGAATGCCTCGACCCGGCCGGTTTCCGTTTCCATGACCTCCCCTTCACGCTTCTTGCATATATCTACGGCTCTCGCACATACGGGGAGGGCGCACATCCCGCCCTCCCCGCACACGCTACCCAGATTTCGGCAATCAGCCGCCGAATCCGGCGGTCTGCCGCCAGATCCGGCCATCACGGACGACGAGCGTTCCGAACGCGTGCTCCGGCTCGCCGTTCAGGTTCATGATCGCCCGGTAGAAGATGGTGTCGTCGGTCTCCACGTATTCCTGCAGCTCCACGAGGGTGGGCTTCACCGTGAGGTATCCGGTGAAGGTCTCGCGCACCGCCTCGATGCCGACGGAGACGCCCTCGAAGCGCAACAGCACGGCGTCGTCGGTGTAGTTCTTCATGACCGCCTCGATGTCCAGCGCGGCGAGCGCGTCCATCTGCCGGACGAACACGGGGTGCAGCGTGGAGATGTCGTACTTGGACATGTCGACTCCCTTTCAACTCTTCGATGGGGTGGGAACGGTGGGAACCATGGGCCCGGCCGGTACGGCGCAGGACGGATCGGTCCCGGACAGCGGCAGCCGGACGGTCATCCGGGTCTCCCCCGGGCGCGAGCGGGCCGTGATCGAACCGTGGTGGCGCTGGGTGACGATGCGGTAGCTGAGGTGCAGACCGAGACCGGTCCCCTTCCCCACGTCCTTGGTCGTGTAGAAGGGTTCGAAGATCCTCGGCAGCGATTGCTCGGGGATCCCCGAGCCGGTGTCGGCGATCTCCACCACCATGCAGACCCCTTCGACCCGGGCACGCAGGGTGAGGGTGCCGGCGCCTTCCATGGCGGCCGCCGCGTTGTCGACCAGGTTGGTCCACACCTGGTTCAGCTCGCTCGGATAGCCCGTCAGTTCGGGCAGGTCCGGTTCGTACGCGCGCACGATCCCGATCCCGGAGAGCTTGGCACGCAGCACGACCAGCGTGTTCTCCAGTCCGTCGGTGACGGCGAAGCGCTGCTCGGGGGCCCGGTCGAGATTGGCGTAATCCCGGGTGGCCGACACCAGTTGGGAGATCCGCGGACCGGCCGCCCGCAGCTCGGCTGCGAGCGAGCGGATCTCCAGGAGGGCCGCCAGGTGGTCCAGGGCCGCCGGCAGGGCCGGCTCGCCGACCCCCTCCAGCCGCTCCAGCAGCCCGCCCAGGTCCAGTCCGAGGTCGGAGACCCCCGAGCCGAGCAGCCCCGCCCGCTCCGCGCCGGCCTCCTCGGCCCAGTCGGCGATCTGCTCCTCCGCGTCCGCCTGGTCCAGCGGGTCGGTGACCAACGGCGGGGCCGCCTTGTCCAGTTCCTCGGCGAGCCGGTCGAACACGGAGCGCTCCGCGTCCGTGGCGGCCGCGCCCCAGACCTGGGCGGTCCGCGTGAGCTGGTCCAGGGCGGGCGCCAGTTCCTGCGCGGCTCGGGCCACCGCGGCGGCGGGGTTGTTCAGCTCGTGGGCGAGACCGGCCGCCAGGGTGCCCAGGGCTTCGACGGTGGCCCGTTTGCGGGCCTGGACCTCGGAGGACTTGATGCGCCAGGCCAGCACGGGGATCAGTACGGCGGCCACCCCGTGGCAGCGGGTCAGCATTTCGAAGAAGACCGGCTTCGCGTACGCCACCACGGTGGTGGCCGGACCGCTCGCCGCGGCCGTGGCCACGTACGACCCGTCCGTCAGCAGCGGCAGCTCGCCGGTGAACCGGTGCGCGGCCGAGGGCTTGCCGTCGTGGTCCTCGGCGGCCGCGCTCTCCTCCTCGGTGGAGTGCCGGGTCAGGACCTCCTCGCGGCCGTCGACGACCTTGGTGACCACGAGCCCCCCGGAGAGCAGCACGTGGAAGCCCGTGGCCTCCTCCCCGTCGCGGAAGAGGACCTCCCCGTCGGTGAGCACCCTCGGTTCGGAGACCGAGACCAGCCAGTCCAGCTGCTCCTCGGTGAGGCCCTCGAAGATCTCCAGCGCGCGCAGGGCGGTGCGCAGCGCGGCCGTACCCGGGTCCCCCGTCATGCGGTGCTCCCTTCCGTCCTGTTCCGGGCGGCCAGCCGCAGGGTGGCCACCAGGGCGAGCGTGCACACCGCGGCGACGGTGGCCATGAAGCCCACCGAGGTGCGGTGCAGCCCGTGGACATTGGTGAGCAGTCCGGCGAGCACCGCCGGCACGCTCATCGCGAGGTACGCGAACACGTAGACGGCGGCGGTCAGTTCGCCCCGGTGCGCCGGCTCGGCCAGCGCGCTGAGCGCGCGGAAGGAGCCGAGGAAGGCGGCGCCCCAGCCGGCTCCGAGCACGGCGGTGGCCGCGAGGAACACGGGGGCCGAGCCGAGCCCGAGCGCGAGGAGCACCAGGGCCAGCCCGCCGAGCAGGCCGGCCAGGCCGAGGACGGCCGTGCGCAGGGCCTCGGTGCGGCCCAGCAGGAGCTGGGCGGCGGTGGCGGCGCCCGCGAGGAGGGCCACGGTGGCTCCGCCGACGAGGTAGTTGGTGCTCCGGAGCAGGGAGAGGGCCAGGTGCGGGCCGAGCGAGAGGTAGAAGCCGCCGACCGACCAGACGGCCACGATGGTCAGGATCAGCACGGCGAAGCGGCCTCGCGCGGCGGCGGGGATGTGGATCCGGTGCGGGGCCAGCTTGAAGCGGCCCCCGGCCGCCGGACCCGGCGCGCCCTCCGCCGCCCGACCCGCCGCCGGACCCGCCGCCCGACCCGGCGCGCTCTCCGCCATCCGGGCCACGCCGATCAGCGAGACCGCGAAGGCCCCCACGAGAAGCAGGTAGGTCAGGACGGTCGGAGCGGGTGCGTACTGCACGAGCAGCCCGGCCCCGATGCCGCCGAGGCCGATGCCGACGGTCGGGCCGGCGCTGTTGACCTGGGCGCCGAGCGCCGGCCGGGAGCCGGGGCTGAGTTCCAGCAGGGCGGCGCCCATGGCCCCGGTGGCCAGGCCGACCGCCAGCCCCTGGACGGCGCGGGCGGCGAGCAGCAGACCGAGCCCCTGCGCCGAGGCGAACAGCCCCATGGAGACGATCGCGAGGACCAGCCCCGCGGCGAGTACGGGCCTGCGGCCGAGGGTGTCGGACAGCGAGCCGAACAGCAGGAGTCCGGCGAGCACGGTGACGGCGTACAGGGCGAAGACCACCGTGATCACGCCGGAGGACAGGCCCCATTCCTGCTGGTAGAGCACGTAGAGGGCGGAGGGGACGGAGGAGGAGAGCATCAGCAGGACGAGGACCGCGCCCACCACCCAGAAGCCGGAGCCTCCCGGTGCGCCTGCGGAGCCGGGGGCTGGACGCAAGGGGTCCCCCGTGGTGGTCGCGGACGGCGCGGTCCGTGCTGTCGTGGGCAACGGTTCCACTGCTTCAACTCCCCCGTCGTGGGCGGTCAGGCGGGTGCCTGCACGGCCCTCGTGAGCGCGCGGGCGGTGAGTACGCCCGCGAGGTGGCCGAGGTACTCGGCCGAGGTGCCGCGCCCCGGGACGAACAGCTCCCTGGGTTCGGCGCGGAAGGCCGCGAGCACGTTCTCCGTCGTGTACGGGCCCCCGCCGATCCGTTCTTCGACCCCGCGCAGTCGCAGGGCGCGGGCGGTGGCCCCGGTGACCGCGATGCGCGGCCCGTCGGGGGTGATCCGCACGGCGGCCGCGCAGACCGGGTAGCGGGTGGCCCGGTCGGCGGTCTTCTCGAAGGCGGCGCCGCCCGCGGCGGCCGGGACGAGCAGGGCGGTGATGACCGTGCCCGCCGGGACGCCGGAGGCGGCCAGTTCCTCGGCGGTGATCGTGGACGACCCGCCGGGACCGGCCAGTTCGGCCGTGGCTCCGGCGGCGATGGCCGCGACGGGAAGGTCGGTGGCCCGGCCGGTGGCGGCGAGGTTGCCGCCGGCCGTGCCGAGGTTGCGGACCTGGGGGTCGCCGTTGGCGCGGGCGGCGGCGGCGATCTCCGGCGCCCCGGCCAGCACCAGGGGGTGCGCGGCCAGTTCGGCCAGGGTGGTCATCGACCCGATCCGGATCCCCGCGGGGGTCCGCTCGATGCCCCGGAGCTCTTCCAGCCGGCGGACGTCGACGAGCAGGGAGGCCCGCTCCTCCCCGGTGCGCAGGCCGGGCAGCAGGCTCTGCCCGCCGGCCAGCACCCGGGCGCCGGGTCGGCCGGCCAGCAGGGTCAGGGCCTCGTCGAGGCCGACGGGGCGTACGTAGTCGAACTCGGTGAGGATCACTGGGCTTCCCCTCTCAGACGGCGCCAGACCTTCTCGGGGGTGACGGGCATGTCGATGTGCCGGACGCCCAGGTCGGACAGGGCGTCGACGACGGCGTTAACGACTGCGGCGGCGGGCGGCACGGTGGCGATCTCGCCCGCGCCCTTGGCTCCCAGCGGGTTGTGCGGGGAGGGGGTGACCGTCTTGTCGAGGGTGAAGAAGGGCGCGTCGATGGCGCGGGGCAGCGCGTAGTGGCCCAGGTCGCGGCTGACGAGCTGCCCGTCCGGGGCGTACTCGGCGTGCTCCATGAGGGCCTGGCCGAGGCCGTGCACGATGCTGCCCTCGATCTGCCCGAGGACGATCTTCGGGTTGCCGATGTTGCCCGCGTCGTCGACGGCGGTGTAGGCCACCACCTCGGTCTCGCCGGTCAGTTCGTCGATCTCGACGACGGCGACGTGCGTTCCGAAGGGGTAGTTGAAGTCCGGCGGGTCGAAGTGGGTGGTCTCGTCGAGGGCGGGCTCGATCTCGGGCGGCAGCCCCCAGCCGTACCACAGGGCCATCGCCAGCTCGGCGAAGGTCTTGGTGTTCTCGGTGTCGTCTTCGTGACCCTCCACGAAGACCTTGCCGTCCGCGTAGACGACCTTGTCCTCGGGGACGCCCAGGAAGACGGCCCCGGCCTTGACCAGCTTGCTCTTGATCTTCCGGGCGGTGAGGGCGATGGCCGGCGCGGCCATGCTGTAGGAGCGCGAGCCGTAAGTGCCCTGGCCGTACGGGGCTTTGAGCGTGTCCCCCTCGTACACCTGGACCTGAGCCGGGTCGATGCCGAGCTCGTCGGCGGCGACCTGCGCGAAGACGGTGCCGTGGCTCTGGCCGGTGGAGGCGGAGCCGACGGTGACGGTGACCTCGCCGGTCGGGTGGACGCGGATGTTCGCGCTCTCCCAAGTGCCGCCGAGCATGCCCTCCTTGGACATCCGGGTGGAGGGGCCGACACCGCAGATCGCCACGTAGGAGGCGATGCCGACACCGAGCCGTTTGCCGCGGGCGCGTGCCTCGGTCTTGCGGGCGGGCATGTCGGCGTAGCCCGAGAGCTCGATGGCCCGGTCGAAGTTGAGCTGGTAGTCGCCCGAGTCGTAGGTCCAGCCCAGGCCGTTGTCGTACGGGAACTTCTCCTTCGGCACCAGGTTCTTGCGGCGCACCGCCGCCGGGTCCATGCCGATCTCGGAGGCGTAGCGGTCCACGAGCCGTTCCATCAGGAACGCGGCCTCGGCGCGCCCGCTGCCGCGCTGGGCGCCGAGCGAGACGGTGTTGGTGAAGGCCGCGTAGACCTCGCAGAAGGCCGCGTCGATGTCGTACATGCCACTGATGGAGCGGCCCATCAGGGCGGTGGCGACGCCGGGGCCGATGGTGGAGGGGTAGGCGCCGAGGTTCGCGTAGCTCGTGCAGCGCACGGCGGTGATCCGGCCGTCGCGGGTGCCGGCCAGGGTCACGTGCTGGCGGTGGTCGCGGCCCTGGACGGTGGAGTTCATCAGGCCGGTGCGGGTGTCGACCCATTTCACGGGCCGGCCGAGCGCCTTGGAGAGCAGCAGGACCAGCGGCATGTCCGGGTACAGGTATCCCTTGGTGCCGAAGCTGCCGCCGACGGTCGGGGCGACGACCCGGAGCTTGTTGAAGGGGATGCCGAGGACCAGGGCGGAGAGCAGGAAGCGGTGGTTGTGCGGGCCCTGGGTGGAGGCGTAGAGCGTGTACTCGCCGGTGGCGGCGTTGTAGTCGCCGACCGCGCCGCGCGGCTCGATGGGGCTGTTGATGGTGCGCTGGTTGACGAGATCGAGCTCGACGGTGACCTCGGCCGCGGCGATGGCCGCGTCGGTGCGGTCCTTGTCCCCGCAGGTCCAGTACGCGTTCAGGTTGCCGGGGACGGCTTCGTGGAGCTGGGGAGCGCCTTCGGCGAGGGCCTCGTCGGCGCGGGTCACCGCGGTCAGCGGCTCGTACTCGACGGAGATGGCGGCGAGCGCGGCGGCGGCCTGGCGCGGGGTCTCGGCGACGACCACGGCAAGGGGGTCTCCGACGTGGCGCACGGTGTCGCCGGACAGCACCGGGCGGGAGCCGGGGAGTCCGTAGGGGTGGGGCGGGAAGTGGCTCTCGACCCCGCCGGGTATCCAGATGCAGGGCAGCGGCATGACGTCGGTGAAGTCGGCCGCGGTGGCCACCTTCAGTACGCCGGGCAGCTGCTCGGCGGCCTTGGTGTCGATGGAGAGGATCTTCGCGTGGGCCACCGGGCTGCCGAGGATCGCCATGTGGGCGGTGCCCGGCAGGTCGATGTCACCCACGTACGTGGCCTCGCCGCGCAGCAGCTGCGGATCCTCGCGGATGTCCAGCGGCCGTCCGAGCACGCCGCCGCCCTGGGGCGAGGTCTCCCCCGTCACTGTGGTCATCCCCGTCACCCCTCCTGTCCGGACGCGGCGGCGGCGGTGGCGGTGGCCGGCTGCGCCGGCGCGTCCTCGCGGGCCGCGGAGCAGGCGCGCTGCACTCCTCGTACGACGCTGTGGTAGCCCGTGCAGCGGCACAGGTTGCCGGTGAGCCACTCGCGGATCTCGGGCTCGGTGGGTGCCTCGCGGTCCGCCGTGTTGTCGACCAGTTCGCCCAGGGCCATGACCATCCCCGGGGTGCAGAAGCCGCACTGGGTGCCGTGCTCCTGGCGCAGGGCCTCCTGGAGGCCGCTGAGTTCACCGCCGGGGGTGGTGACCCCCTCGATGGTGGTCACCGCGGAGCCGGCGGCCGCCGCGGTGAGGATCAGGCAGCTCTTGACGGAGCGGCCGTCGAGCCGGACGACGCAGGTTCCGCACTGGCCGGTGTCGCAGCCGACCTTGGTCCCGGTCAGCCCGAGTCCGTCGCGGAGCCGTTCCACGAGCAGTTCGTTCGGCTGCGCCGAGAACTGCTCGGGTCTTCCGTTGACGTTCAGTGAGAGGTCCATGCCAGCGCCTGCGCTTCCGTGAGCGGCCGGTTGAAGAGGGGCCCGCCGGGCTGCTGGAGAATTCCTCCGGAGTGCAGCGGACCGGTGTCCACGGGAGCGAATCCGAGATCCGTGATGATTCCCGCGACTATTTCCTTGGCTTTCCCGTCGTCGCCCGCCGTGAAATGGGCCAGGCGCGGCCCCGAAGCGGTGCCGGCGACGGCGAGCGTTTCGAAATGCATGGTGTTCAGGGATTTCACGATCCGGGTCCCCGGATACCATTCGGCGACGAGTTCGCTGGACCCCCGGCCGCCGAGATCCCGGGGAGCGCCGGGGCCGTCGAACGCGTTGGTGGCGTCCACCAGCACGGTGTCCCGTACGGCTTCCTGCGCCAGCAGCCCCCGGACGCTGTCGAACGGCACCATCAGTACGAGGACTTCGGCCCGGGCCGCGGCCTCGGTGGGGTGCGCCGCCGAGGCCGCGGGGCCCAGCTCGGCCAGCAGGGCCCCGAGGCTCTGCGGGCCCCGGGCGTTGGCCAGCACGACCTGGTGGTCCGCCGCCACGAGGATCCTGGCCAGGGTCGATCCGATCCGGCCCGCGCCGATGATGCCGATCCGCATGGGGCTCCTCCAGGTGGTCTCAGTACGGGCGAGGGGTGTCAGTCCATTCCGATCCAGACCGACTTGGTCTGGGTGTAGCTCTCCAGGGACTCGGGGCCGCACTCGCGCCCGTAGCCGGAGGCCTTGTAGCCGCCGTAGGGCACGGCGGGGTCGTACTGGTTGTAGCAATTGACCCAGACGGTCCCGGCCTTGATCTGCGAGGCGACCCGGTGGGCGCGCCGCAGGTCCTTGGTGTGGACGCCGGCGGCGAGGCCGTACGCGCTGTCGTTGGCGATGCGCACGGCGTCCTCCTCGGTGTCGAAGGGGATGATCGACAGGACGGGCCCGAAGATCTCCTCCTGGGCGATCCGCATGGAGTTGTCGACGCCGGTGAAGATGGTCGGCAGGAAGTACAGGCCTTCGGACGATGCCCCGTCGGGGGTCCAGCCGGTGCCGCCGACGCGCAGCACGGCGCCTTCCTTCTCGCCGACCTCGATGTACGAGCTGACCTTGTCGAACTGGCCGCGGTGGGCGAGCGGTCCGAAGAGGGTGGCCGGGTCGCGCGGGTCTCCGGGCAGCAGGGCGGCCGCGCGGGCCACGAGCCGTTCGACCATCTCGTCGTGGATGGGGCGGTGGAGCAGCAGCCGGGAGCCGGCGGTGCAGATCTCACCCTTGTTGTAGTAGATGCCGAAGAAGGCGAGTTCCTCGGCGGCGTCGAGGTCGGCGTCGGCGAAGACGATGTTGGCGGACTTGCCGCCGAGCTCCATCGTCACCTTCTTCAGGGTGCCGGCCGCCTTGCGGATGATCGACTGGCCCACGACCGTGGAGCCGGTGAAGGCGATCTTGTCGATGCCGGGGTGGCCGGTGAGGGTCTCGCCCAGTTCCACGCCCGGACCGGTGATGACGTTCAGCACTCCGTCCGGAATCTCCGCCTCCTGGAACAGCTCGGCGATCTTCAGGGCGGTGAGCGGGGTGGCGGGCGAGGGCTTGTGGACCACCGTGTTCCCGGCCGCGAGGGCCGGGGCGATCTTCGTCATCGACAGGAGCAGCGGGAAGTTGAAGGGGGTGATGGCGCAGACCACGCCCAGCGGTTCGCGCAGGGTGTACGCGAGCTGCCCGCCGGCCGGGGCCCGGGAGGAGCCGTCGACCCGGGTCACGGCGCCGGCGTAGTAGTGCATGAGCTGGGCGGCCATGGGGGCGTCGACCGTGGAGGAGAAGGCGAACGGCTTGCCCATGTCCACCGTCTCCAGCAGGGCGATCTCCTCCAGGTCGCGCTCGATGAGCTCCCCGACCCGGTTCAGCCGCAGCGCGCGTTCCTGGGCGGACAGTCTGCTCCAGGGACCTTCCTCGTACGCCGTGCGGGCGGCGGCCACGGCCGCGTCCGCGTCGGCGGCGGCCGCCTGGGCCACCGGCACGATCTCCTGGCCGTCCACGGGGCTGATGTCCGGTTCGGTGCGGTGGTCCTGGGCCGGAACCCACCTGCCTCCGATGAACAGTTTCCCGGGGTTGGCCAAGGGCTGGTCGCTGAGCGCGCGCTTGGTCATGGCTGTGGCTGCCTTCCGGTTTCGGGTGCGAGGGGCTGAGCGCTTGGGGGCGTCTTGTCGATCGGGCCGGATCAGGGAGCGGGGTCTGATCGGCAAGACGCCCCCTACGGCTAGCCCTGCGCGAGCTGACGTAAGAACGTCTCCGCGAGGGCTTTGGAGGAGTAGGGGTTCTGGCCGGTGGTGAGCTTGCGGTCCACCACCACGTGCGAGTCCCAGATCGCTTCGGCCTTCTCGTAGCGGGCGCCGAGCCGGGTGAGTTCGGCCTCCAGGATCAGCGGGAGGCGGCCCGCCATGTTGGTGACGAGCTCCTCGCTGTGGGAGAAGGCGGTCATCCGGTAGCCCGCGAAGGGCCACTGGCCCTCGCCGTCGCGCAGGGCCAGCAGGGCGGTGTGCCCGTGGCAGACGGTGGCCAGCGGCTTGTCCTGGGCGATGGCCCAGCGCAGGATCTGCGCGAGCTCGTCGGACTTGGGCAGGTCGCCGATGGCCCCGTGGCCGCCGCTGATGTAGATGCCGTCGTAGTCGGCGATGTCCTTCTCGCCCAGGGTCTCCAGGGCGATCGGGTTTCTCAGCTGCGGGGTGGTCTCTATGACGCGGCTGTACTCCCGGGCACTGGCCGTGTCCGTGTCCGCGGAGCCCTGGGGGCGGACCCACTGGAGGAACTGGGGGTCGACGCTGGTCTGGTCGACCGTCGGGGCCTCGCCCGCGATCGTCGCCACGTCCACGGTGTGGCCCGCGTTCTTGAAGAGGGTGTAGGGAACGGCGAATTCCTCGGCCCAGAAACCCGAGGGGTGTTGTTCCCCGTCCAGCAGATGAAGCGTGGCCTTGGCCGTCATGACGACGAGAATCTTCATGACTCTTCTCCTCTATCTGGCTGCGCTGGATTCGCTGCCGATTCAACACGCCCCCCGCTAGGGGCGTAAGGGGGAGACGTCAGGCACGTGATACTTCGTCACGTGCGTCCAACGCCGAGATGATGGTGCGGAATTCACCGACCAGGGGGTGGTCGGGATGGGCCTCGGAGAAAATGCGTTCCCCGTAGAGCGCGGCCATTTCAGGAACGTAGGGCAGGATTCCGGCCAGGGGGGTGCGGTAGACCTCCTCGGCCCGACGCCGGGCGGCCGCCCGGTCGATGCCCTCGGGCGCCATGCTCATCACCAGGGTCCGCCGGCAGGCGAGCCGGCCGGTCAGGGCGATGGTCTCCTCGACTCCGAGGAGGTCGATGCGGTCGGCCCGGGCCATGATCAGGAGCACGTCCGCGCTCGCCATCGCGGTGACCGACTCGTTGTTGAGCCCGGCGTGGGTGTCGAGGAGCAGGACGTCCAGGGCGTGGTGCAGGGCCAGCCGGTCGAAGCCCTCGGGCAGCAGCCCCACGTCGTATCCGGTGGTCATGAGTTCCCGCAGGGCCGCCGTCCCCGTGCGCGCCGGGACGACGTACAGGACCCCGCGGCCGCAGCCCGTGACGACCTCCTGGGCGGCGGCCTCGATCTCGCACCGGCCGAGCAGGTAGTCGGCGAGCGAGGGGCCGGGGCCGAGCCGGAAGAGCAGGTCCAGGGTGGGCGACTGGATGTCCGTGTCGATCACCCCCACCCGGCGCCCCTCGCCCGCGAGGAGCAGGGCCAGGTTCGCCAGTACCGAGGACTTTCCGGTACCGCCGCGGTACGAGTGCACCACGATGGTCCGGGTCATCAGGCCACGACCTGGCGATCGGCCCCGCCCGCGTGCGGCCCCCGCGCCGCGCGTGGCCGGTGCAGGGCCAGCATGGTGACGTCGTCGTGCTGTTCGGCTGTTCCGGTGTGTTCGCGTACGGCCGTGTCCATGCGCTGGACCACCTCCCTGCCGCTCACCGGAGGACCGGAGAGCAGCTGCAGCATCCGCTCGTCGCCGAGGAAGCTGCCGCTGGGGCAGCGCGCCTCGGGTACTCCGTCGGTGAACACGAAGAGCGTGTCACCCGGGTTCAACTGGGCGTAGCCGAGCGTGTACACACAGTCCGGGAGCACCCCGACGGCGGGGCCCGTGACCTCCAGCGTGCGCGGCTCGCCGCCCTCCGCGTCCAGCAGCAGCGGCGGGTTGTGGCCGCCGTTGATGTAGACGAGGGATCCGGTGAGCGGGTCGAGCACCCCGAAGAAGAGGGTGGCGAAGTAGCCCTGCCGCAGGTGGTTGCGGGTCAGGTAGCCGTTGGTGGCGGTGACCGCGTTGAGCAGCGGCGTGGCACCCACCACGGGGATGCGCCGGCTGTTGCCGGTGCGGCCGGCGGCCACCAGGTGCTGGAGGCCGCTGTTCTCGGCGGTGTGCCGCAGCAGGGAGCGGATGAGCGCCATGAAGAGCGCGGCTCCGACCCCCTTGTCGCAGACGTCGGCGACGACGAAGGCCAGGCGCCGGCCGCGGGAGAGCTCGAAGACGTCGTAGAAGTCCCCGGCGACCTGCCGGGCGGGCCGGAAGCACACGTCGATCTCCCAGCCTTCGGGGACCGGCAGCGATTCCGGCAGGAAACCGGCCTGGATCTCGCGGCCGATCTCCAACTCCTTCTCGTAGCCCATCAGTTCGGCGCGGGCGTCGGCTTCGCGCAGGGTGCGGCCGAGTCCGGCGCGCTCCGAGCAGCTGTGCAGCCGGGCCCCGACGAGGGCGGGCAGGAAGGGCGGT